>CP032508.2:1294000-1617500 GCA_009497875.2 gamma proteobacterium SS-5
CCCAAGAAATCTCTCAACAAGCACCGCTGATCCTCATCGTCGATGACGCCGATGCGGTGCGTATGCTGATGAACTACTCCCTGCCCGAGGCCAATCCCCCCTGCCCGGACAGCACCAGCGGCGTGCCCTGGCGACGCCTGCTGCCGGCCGATGCCGACACCCTGGCCCAGATCGATCAGGTACTGCAACGGCGGCAATTGCAGCACCAGGCCGAGCTGGAGCAGGAGGTGGCACGGCGCACCGCCGAGCTGGAACAGAGCCGGATGGAGCTTAACAGCATCTTCGAAAGCCTGCCGGCCATGGTCTGTATCAAGGAGCTGGATGGCCGCTATTGCAGGATCAACCGGCGCTTTGAGGAAGAGACCGGCCTGGACCGGGACCAGGTCATCGGCCGGGATGACCGCCAGCTGTTCGATGCCGAACGGGCCGAGGCCCTGATGCGGCTGGACCGGCAGGCCCTGAACGACCAGCGGCCCATCAGCCGGGAAGAGGTCCTGCCCGGCCCCAACGGCCTGCCCCACAGCCTGCTCTCCACCCGGGTACCCCTGCTGGACGGTCGGCAGCGGCCCTACGCCCTGCTCGGCATCTCCATCGACATCAGCCCCCTCAAGCAATTGCAGCAGCAGCTCTCCCGCGCCGAATCCCTGGCCCATCTGGGCAGCTGGGGCTATGACATCGGCAGCGGCGAGATGAGCTGTTCGGAGGAAACCTACCGCATCTTCGGCCTGGAGCCGGGCAGCAAACCGCGCATCGAGGACATCTGGGCGCGTTTCCAGGGGCAGGACGCCGATCATATGCGCCAGGCCTGGGCCGAGGTATTGCACCAGGGCCGGACCCTGGACCTGGAAAAGGTCATCGAATACCGGGGCGAGCAGCGCTGGCTGCACTGCCAGGCCGAGGTGCTCTACGACGACGCCGGTCAGGCGGTGCAGGTGGAGGGCTCGGTGCAGGACATCACCGGGGTCAAGGACTTTCACGAGGCCCTGCTGGCGGCGCTGGCCGAATCCGAACGCCTGGCGCGCATCCGCAGTGAATTCCTCGCCAACATGAGCCACGAGATCCGTACCCCGCTCAACGGCATCCTCGGTCTGGCCCAGATCGGCCAGCGCGAGGCCGGGGAGGCAAAGAGCCGCCAGCTGTTCGACCAGCTGCTGCAATCGGGCAACCTGCTGCTGGGCATAGTCAACGACATCCTCGACTTCTCCAAGATCGAGGCCGGCAAGCTACAGGTCAACCCCGCGCCCATGCAGCTGGAGCAGGTCATCGACCACCTCAACCTGATTTGCGCCGAGCGGGCCGCCGACAAGGGCCTGGGCCTGAGCATAGAGCGCCAGCCCAGGCAGCTGCCCTGGATCATCGGCGATGCCCTGCGCATCTCTCAGGTGCTGGTCAACCTGGTTGGCAACGCCATCAAGTTCACCGAGACCGGCGCGGTGGCGCTGCGCATCCGCGTCGATCAGGGGCAACTGGAATTCGAGGTGCGCGACACCGGTATAGGCATGAGCCCGGAACAGCTGGAAAGCCTGTTTCGCCCCTTCGAACAGGCCGACGGCTCCATCACCCGCCGTTTCGGCGGCACCGGCCTGGGCCTGAGCATCAGCAAAAGCCTGGTGGAACTCATGCAGGGCCAGATCGAGGTAGAAAGCCAGCTCGGTGTGGGCAGCTGTTTCCGCCTGCGCCTGCCGGTACAACTGACCGAGGCCCCCGCCGCCCAGGCCCACGGCCGGGATCAGGCCAGCGCCGGGCAACGCCTGGCCGGGCTCAACATACTTGCCGCCGAGGACAACGCGGTAAACCGCATGGTGCTGGAAGACATGCTGCGCCTGGAGGGGGCCAGGGTATTCTGCGTGGAGGACGGCCAGCAGGCCCTGGACCTGGTACGGCATGATGGTGGCCAGGGCTGGGACATACTGCTCAGCGACGTACACATGCCGGTGATGGGTGGTTGCGAACTGGCCCAGAGCCTGAGCCAGGAATGCCCCAGGCTGCCGGTGGTCGGGGTCACCGCCCTGGCCATGGAGGACGAGCGCCAGCACTGCCTCAAGGCCGGCATGGTCGATCAGGTCACCAAGCCCCTGGTGCTGGACGATCTGGTGGATACCGTACTGCGTCACGCCCGGCGGCAGCCGAGCCAGAGCGCCGTCCCGGCCACAGGGGCAAGCCCCGCCCCGGCGCAGGGGCCTACCCAAGCGGCAGACCAATCCCCGCCCGATTGCAGCTGGCCGCAGCGGGAATTTATCGACGAACAACAGCTGCTGGAGCGGTACAATGGTCGCCGCGCCTTCATCGACAAGCTGTTCGACTCCCTGCTCAGCTCCCACGGCAACAGCCCGGAGCGGCTGCGTCAGGCCTTGGCCCGCAGCGACTGGGAGCAACTGGCCTTCACCGCCCACAGCCTGGCCGGGGTCCTCGGTGCCCTCTGCGCCCACCGCCTGCGCGCTCAGGCCAAGGCGCTGGAAGAGCAGGCCAGGGCGGGGGTCAGCGCCACGGAACAGGCCATTGAACAGGCCACCGAACAGATCGCCAGCGATGTCGAGCAGATGCTGAACAGGATCACCCACTACCGGGCAAACGCGCCCCAACCAAGAGACTGAGCCATGGCCAGGATACTGATCGCCGATGACGACCTGCTGATACTCACCCTGCTGCAGGAAATACTCGATGACGCCGGCCATGAGGCCATCAGCGTCAGCACCGGCCTGGAAGTGGAAAAGATCCTTGCCCAACAGCCCGTGGACCTGCTCCTGACCGATATCTTCATGCCCGACCGGGAGGGCATAGAGACCATCATGCTCACCCGCAAGGCCTACCCCGACCTGCCCATACTCGCCATGTCGAGCAACAGCGACTACCTGCGCATGGCCAACAAGCTCGGTGCCGACGCCATCCTCGCCAAACCGGTCAACGAAGACGAACTGCTGCAACTGCTCGACCGCCTGCTCAAGCCCTAATCCTGGAGCCAGAGCCGAGCACACAGAGAAAACCCTAGAGGTAGTCTTTGTAGCGCTGATCTTCACCGAGTATGTGCTGGCTGAGCCAGTCGCTCAGGTAGTCCAAAACCCGTGGGCCAAGCGGTCGCCTGCCATAGGTGAGGTATTCGTCGCGTAGTTTGGCCACCCAGGTAACAAATGCCTGGTGAATCTGCTTGTGCCCATCAAGCTGCGGGTAGCCGACGCGCTCCATCAGGCGCTCCTCGTAATCGAAGTGAAAGGCCGCGTAACTGGCCAGCTCGTCGATGATCATCAATACCGCGTTGTGGTTACGCAGGCTTTCCGCGCTGGCCAGCTGGTTGATGGTGTCGATCAGGATCGAATGCTGCTCGTCGATGTGCAGATCACCCACGCTGAAGGCATCCCGCCATTGCACGATGGAGACCTGCTCGCGTTCTTCAAGGAAGGCAATGAAGGCCTCGACCACATCGGGATCGAACTGACTGCCGCACCGTTTGTGGAGCAGATCGACAGCGCGCTCCTGCTCCCAGGGGGCCTTGTAGGGGCGGCGCGAGGTCAGGGCATCGAACACATCGGCGACGGCGCAGATCTTTCCGGACAGGGGGATGTCGTCACCGGCCAGGCCCTGGGGATAGCCTGTGCCATCGAACCATTCGTGGTGGCTCAGGGCGATCTCCGCGCCCAGGTCGAGATAGGCGCTTTGCCCCATTGCCAGACTTGCCTGCCTGAGCAGATGGGCACCATCCGCGGCATGTCGCATCATGATTTCGCGCTCGTCCTTGGTAAGCGCGCCGTTCTTCAGCAGGATGCGGTCGGGTGTGGCTATCTTGCCCACGTCGTGCAGAATCGAGGCGGTGCCGACCTGCTCAATAAACTCCTCGTCGAGGGCCGGATAGCGGCCACTGGCCAGCAGTTTGCGCGCGGTCTGGCCGACCAACCGGGCCACCCGCAGCACATGGACGCCGGTGTCGGTATCGCGGTGCTCGGCGAAATTGGCCATGGCCGTCACCGTGGCCTTGGCATTGCGCTGCAACATCATGCGCGCCCTGCGTGCCTCGGTGACATCGAGATAGGTGAGGATGATGCCGCCGCTGGGCAGCGGCGTGCCCTTCACCAACAGGGCCTTTCCGTTGGGGCGCACGCGCTCGAAGGCGAATGCCTCGCGCTGGACGAGCGCATGCAGGCGTTCGTCAAGAAAGCCCTGCTGATCATCGATGAAGAACTCACCACGGGCGATCAGGTGATTCAACAGGTCACGATAGGGGCGGCCGATGTAGTCCGTCGCCTGTGGCAGATCGAGCAGACGCCGGTAAGCGGCGTTGCATCCGTCGATGCGCAATTCCCAATCGAGTGACAGCAGGCCCTGATCCATGGCATCCATGGCCTCGGCGGGGAGTTTGGCCTGTGGCTGATAACTCGCGCCATCATACAGGCCGGCCTGGGTAGGGAGAGGGTCATGCCCTTGTGGTTCGGTCAATGTCGTCATCTCGGCTTGGCTCCAAGATAAATTGATTGGAGATACTATGGGTTCTGGGGCGGGGTGCCTATCGGATTTGCGCAAAAATGCAGGGATATGGCGGCGTCTGAGCCTGCCAGGGTTTCGGAGGGGCGTTCGCCGAACAGGCGTTGGTAGTCGCGGGCGAATTCGCCCAGGTGAAAGAAGCCCCAGCGGGTCGCCACCTGGGTCACTCGGGTATCGGTGCTGGCGGTGTTTTGCAGGGCGCTGCGTACCCTGTTCAGGCGCAGGGTGCGCAGATAGACCATCGGCGTCATCTGCATTACCTCGTGGAAGGCGTACTGCAGGGTACGGGCCGAGCAGCCGGTGTGGGCGCAGAGTTCGACCATGCTGGGTATCTGTTCTGCCTGCAGGCTGGCGTCGATAAAATCCCTCGCCCGCTTGACCCGATGCACGGCTCTTTGGCGTGCCCTGTACTTTAGGCTATCGCAATTGAGCACCTCGGTGGCCTGGTTAAGGGCGAGGGCTATAGAGTCGAGAAGCAGGGATTGGGTCCGCGCAGAGAGGCCTGCATTGACCTCAGGGTTGAACAGGCCGAGCAGGCCCTTGACCAATCTTCCGGTCTCAGGGGTGTTGAACCCATGCAACCCCCGCAGGGGCCGTTCCCAAAAGCGGGGACTGAGGGTGCGTACAGCGGCCAATAACCGGTCCTGCTCCAGGCAGATATAAAGGGTTTCGACCTGGGCAGGCACCAGGATATCGAATTCGGTTTGCTCAGGCAGCAGGAAGGTGAGTGGCTCCGGATCTAAAAAGTGCGAGAAGCGCTTGAGTGGATCCGATCCCAAGGCAAAAGAGATGGTGCAGGTATTCTTCGGCAGTATGCCGGTCTTGTGGATTAGCCGGTTTTGCCGTTCGTGCACCAGGCGCGTGCGCCCGGCACCGTAGTGGGTACAGTGCCCTTGATAGGCACCGGCACCCAGTTGATGCACCTCTAATTCAAGCCAGGATTGAAGCTGGGCTTGCGCATGGGCATGGGTGAGCACCTGTGTCTCAGGTGCCGATGCTTCGGCCCCGGATTCGGGACGATAGGGGGCGGACATCTCAGGGCCATTGGTGTCTATCATGTGGTTCAGGATAGCCTATGGTTTTATGCGAGAAAACGGTGGCTGCTGTCTTTTATCCCGACCTGGGGTGAGTATGGGCGAGGTCTGGCTGTGAGATACGAGCTCGCTTGTTACATCAGCGCCTGGCGGATGGCTGCCAGGCGGCCCTGATGGATGCGCTGCTTGATCTGCTCGCCGCGCAGCCCGGCCATGTCGATGCTGGCCGGATCGAACCCCTGGGCGGCGCTCAGGGCGCGGCGAAAACGCTCGGCCTGGGGGTAGGGGGCCTGCTCGAAGCCCAGGCGGCCACGGCTGTCGGCCTCGCAAGCGATGAGGATTTGCTCGAAGCGCTGCGGGCGGCGCAGGGCATCGCACTGTTCCAGTACGCGCAGGAAGGTGTCGGGGCGCAGTTCATCGGCCTTGTGGATGTGGCCGTGGAAGCGTGCGGTGAGCAGGGCCAGGTCACGGTATTCGGTGGGTACCCGCAGGCGCTGGCACAGGGCTGAGACCAGGGTCGCGCTGCGCTCTTCGTGGCCGTGATGGGCGGGCAGAATCTCTGCCGAGGTCAGGCCCTTGCCCAGATCGTGACAGAGGGCGGCGAAGCGGGTGCGGGGGTCTGCATCCAGCAGCGCGGCCTGTTCCAGCACCAGCAGGCTGTGGATGCCGCAGTCGATCTCCGGGTGGTATTTTTCCGGCTGGGGCACGCCAAACAGCCGATCCAGCTCGGGCAGTATGACCTTGAGCGCGCCGCACTGGCGCAGGACCTCGATGAAGCGTGGCGGATGGCCCTCGCCCAGGGCCTTGACCAGTTCCTGCCAGACCCGCTCCGGCACTAGATGATCCAGCTCGCCCGCGGCCACCATTTGACGCATCAGTTCACGGGTTTCCTCGGCGACGCTAAAGCCCAGATGGGCGTAACGGGCGGCAAAGCGGGCAATGCGCAGCACTCGCACCGGGTCCTCGGCAAAGGCGGGGGAGACGTGGCGCAACAGCCGGGCCTGCAGATCGGCCTGACCGCCGAAGGGGTCGATGATCTCGCCGGAGGCGGTCTCGGCCATGGCGTTGATGGTCAGATCGCGCCGCTGCAGGTCCTGCTCCAGGGTCACATCCGGCGCGGCATGGACGACAAAACCGCGATAGCCCGGCGCGCTCTTGCGCTCGGTGCGTGCCAGGGCATATTCCTCATGGCTCTGGGGGTGCAGAAATACGGGAAAGTCCTTGCCCACCGGCTTGTAGCCCAAGACCAGCATCTGTTCGACACTGGCACCCACCACCAGCCAATCGCGCTCGCTCACCGGCCGACCGAGCAGGCGGTCGCGCACCGCGCCGCCGACCAGATAGATCTTCACAGGGGTTCAGTCCTCGCCCGGGCGCTGGGATCTTTTGCCGATCAGCTCGATGGGATAGCCATCAGGGTCGGCAAAAAAGGCGATGATGGTCTGACCGGCATTCATCGGCCCGGCCTCACGCAGGACCTTGGTGCCAGCGGCCTTCATCCGCTCGGCGGCGGCATAGACGTCATCCACCTCCAGGGCGATATGGCCAAAGGCATTGCCCAGCTCGTAGCCATCGACGCCCCAGTTGTAGGTCAGCTCGATCACCGTGTTGTCCGCCTCATCGCCATAGCCGACAAAGGCGAGGGTGAACTGGCCCTCGGGGTACTCCTTGCGGCGCAGCTCGCGCATGCCCAGCACCTGGGTGTAGAAGTGGATGGAGCGATACAGATCGCCGACGCGCAGCATGGTGTGCAGTATTCTCATGGTCTTCTCCGGGTGGTGGTAATGAAAAGTCCGCCAATGAACGCATTTGAGGACGCAGAGATCGCGGAGAAGCGCAGAGAGCGCAGAGTCTGTATTGCTACTTGCCAATCCATTGGACTGAACCATTTATCTCTGCGACCTCCGCGCTCCTTTGCGTGCTCTGCGTCCTTATACAAGGATTCCAGCTTGGCATTATACCCGCGCGAGTGCAGAATCTGTGCCTTTCCCCAGCCACTCCAGCGAACATCAGGCAGGCTCCCTTGACTCGACCGGCAAAGGCCAAGACCGCCACTCTACCGAACATTTTGCACACGGCCCGGCTGTTTTTGCCGCTGTCTCTGCTGGGAGGCGGTCTGCTGTTGTGCATCAGCTCGGGGTTGTTTGGCCCGCTGCTGCCGGGGCAGTCCTTCATCGCCTGGCTGTTGGTGATTGCCGCCCTGGGGCTGGCCGGGTTGCGGCTGCACCGCTATCTGTTTCTGCCCCTGCTGGAGATGCAAAACGCCCTCTATCACTTCAACCTGGGCGAGCCTGGGGTGCGGGTAGGGGATGGCCGTAGCGGGGTGCTGCACGGCATGGCCACCGACATCAACAGCATGATCGAGGAGCTGGCCGACCTGTACGACGACATGGACAACCGGGTGGCGGCCCAGACCAAGCGCCTGGCGCAGAAGACCGCCTCGCTGAAGATCCTCTACGATGTGGCCAACAGCATCAATCAGGCGGATAACCTGGACGACCTGCTGGTGCGTTTTCTGCGCATTCTCAAAAGCATGGTCAATGCCCGCGCCGCCACCATCCGCCTGCGTACGCCGCAGGGGCAGATGCGCCTTGTGGCCTGCCTGGGCATGGACGATCAGGTACAGCGTGAGCGTGACCTGCTGCCCATCCGTCTGTGTCGTTGTGGTGATACCCTGACCCCGGCGGATATCCTTTGTCAACACGACCCGGAGCACTGTAGCCTGGCTCAGGACAGGCCCATGTTCGGCAACGACGAAATCGAGGCGATTGAGGTGCCTTTGCCCTACCATGAGGATCTCATGGGTTATTACCGCCTTTATGTGCCGCGCTTTGGCCTGCGCGAGCGGGAGGACGAGATGGAGCTGCTCAAGGCCATAGGCCGTCACCTGGGCATGGCCGTGGCCAAGCAGCGTTCCGATTCCGAGGCCAGGCGCCTGACCATTATCGAAGAGCGCACCAGCCTGGCCCATGAGCTGCACGACTCCCTGGCCCAGACCCTGGCCAGCCTGCGCTTTCAGGTACGCATGTTGCGCGATACCCTACAGGGCGGTGGTGATGCCAGGCAGGCCATTGACGAGGTGGGGCGCATCAGCAACGGCCTGGACGAGGCCCATGACGAACTGCGCGAGCTGCTCAACAGCTTTCGCGCCCCGATGGACGAGCGGGGCCTGAAACCAGCGCTGGAGAAGCTGATTGGCCGTTTTCGCCAGGAGACCGGCCTGCTGGTGCTGCTGCAACTGGAGGGGCAGCAACCACTGCTGTCCAGTAATGAAGAAATGCAATTATTGCGAATTATTCAGGAATCCCTGGCCAATATCCGTAAACATGCACAGGCCCACACGGTGCGCGTCTTGTTGCGTTGCAGTCGTGCAGGTGACTATGCCCTGCTGGTGGAGGATGATGGCCTGGGCTTCGACAACGCTCAGCGCATCGGCCGTCCAGGGGAGCACATCGGCCTGTCCATCCTGGAAGAACGCGCCCACCGGCTCAACGGTGAGCTGCGTATCGACAGCGAGCCGGGGGAGGGCACTCGGGTGGAGCTGAGCTTTACCCCGAAACGGAAGTTGCAATGAACCCTTTGGAACTGATGAAAAGTTTGAAGGGTGAAGGGTGAAGCTTGAAGTGATGTTGCCCTCGGCTGTTTTCACATTTCAAACTTCCCGAAGGGGTAGGTTGGCCGCTAACTCCATGCAAATCAACTGGAAACAGCCATGCGCCTGTTATTGATCGATGACCACGCCCTGTTTCGCATGGGGCTTAGGGAGCTGCTGCAGCGGCGCAATCTGCAGGTGCTCGACGCCGTGGGCAGCGGCGAGCAGGGCCTGGAGGTGCTGCGCCATGAGACCCCGGACGTGGTGCTGTTGGACATGCGCATGCCCGATCTCAGCGGCCTGGACATCCTCAAGCGGCTGAAGCAGGAATACCCCAAGCTGCCGGTGGTTATGCTCACCACCAGCCGTGACGAGCGGGATCTGATCGACAGCCTGCAGCAGGGTGCCCAGGGCTATCTGCTCAAGGACATGGAGCCGGATGAGCTGATCAATGCCCTGATGCGCATTGTCCAGCGGGGCGAGACGGTGGTGGCACCGGAGTTGACCGCCGTACTGGCCAAGGCGGTGCAAGGTGGCGAAAATAGCGCGCCGGGCAGCGACCTGATGGATGCCTTCGCCAACCTCACCCCGCGCGAGCGGGAGATCCTCTGCCACCTGGCCGACGGTCAGAGCAACAAGCTGATCGCCCGTAACCTGGGTATCTCCGATGGCACGGTGAAGCTGCACGTCAAGGCCATATTGCGCAAGCTGGAGGTCCACTCGCGGGTAGAGGCGGCGGTGATGGCGGTGGAAAAGAACCTCTGCGACCGGGTGGTGGATTGAGCATACTTGATCTGAAAAGAGCATTTAGCCACGGAGCCACAGAGTACACAGTGAAAAATCAATGAGTTGCAGTGTGAATATCCAATACCCTACTGGCTTGCTGAGCTTGGGACGCTACCCATTGAAAACCCTCTGTGGCTTAATTGCTGAATTTAGGCCTATCGCTGACCGCTGATGGCTGACGGCTGATTATTGAGAGCAACACCAGATGAAACGCTTTTTGCAACTGATCCGCGAATGTCTCACCGATGTGCGCGAACTCATGCCCTGGGACCTGGAAGAGCGCATCCAGGCCAACCCGGACCTGTTGATCCTGGACGTGCGCGAGCCCGATGAGTTCGCCGCCATGCACATCGAGGGCTCCATCAACATCCCCCGTGGCGTGCTCGAATCCGCCTGTGAGTGGGACTATGAAGAGACAGAGCCCGAGCTGGTGCGCGCCCGCCAGCGGGAGATCGTCGTCGTCTGCCGCTCCGGTTACCGCAGCGCCCTGGCGGCGCACAGCTTGCAGGTGCTCGGTTATAAAGATGTCACCTCGCTGCAGACCGGCCTGCGCGGCTGGAAGGACTACGAGCAGCCCCTGCGCGACCAGCACGGCGAGGACGTGGACTTGGATGACGCCGATGACTACTTCACCCCCAAGCTGCGCGACGAGCAGAAACGCCCGGCGGATTGGCAGGATTAAACCCATCGATGGGGCGCAAAGGACGCAGAGGACTCATAAGGACGCAGAGGACGCAAAGGAGCGCAGAGGACGCAGAGAAGCATGAGGCAGAAGTAGCCCGGATGGAGTGCAGCGGAATCCGGGGTTGCCGCTGGCGGAGTTCTAAAAGAACGGACGCAGAGGACGCAAAGGAGCGCAGAGGACGCAGAGAAGAATGAGGAAGAAGTAGCCCGGATGGAGTGCAACGGAATCCGGGGTTGCCGTTGGCGGAGTTCTAAGAGAATGGACGCAGAGGACGCAAAGGAGCGCAGAGGACGCAGAGAAGAATGAGGCAGAAGTAGCCCGGATGGAGTGCAGCGGAATCCGGGGTTGCCGCTGGCGGAGTTCTAAGAGAATGGACGCAGAGGACGCAAAGGAGCGCAGAGGACGCAGAGAAGAATGAGGCAGAAGTAGCCCGGATGGAGTGCAACGGAATCCGGGGTTGCCGCTGGCGGAGTTCTAAGAGAATGGACGCAGAGGACGCAGAGAGTTAAAAGTCGCAAATCCTCAGGTCAGGTAAAACAAATCGGTCCCGATCGGCATCCGCCGTCGCGCCACCTCTTTTTGATATTTTGATCAGCATTTCACTGGAAGGAACTAATCCATTGCAACCCAATAAAAGGCCGAACGTAAGTGCTCAGGCCATTAGGCCCCTCACCCCTTTGAATAAACGACTGTAGGGAGGCGTCAGGTGGAACAGTTGTGGAAACCATCTCAGCCCTTGGCGACCGGTTATTGCCCCTAAGCAAAGGGGGTTTGATGGGTAGAGAATTGACCTCCCCCTTTGCAAAAGGGGGATTGAGGGGGATTCTGGCTGAAGAAATCCCCCCTACCCCCTTTGCAAAGGGGGGAATTAGATGCTCTGTCCTTAGAGATGAGAGTGGGCGAATAATTAGGGTCAAACCTAAAATCGGCGTAATCTGCGGTTTATAAAATGAAAATTCTTAAATTCCTGCGCCCCCTGCTGATCCTGGCCCTGGCCGGGGGGCTGGGCTTTTTCATCATCAAGGGCAAGCCCACGCCCAAGCCGGTGGAGGTCAAGGAAAAGGCCTGGCCGGTGCGGGTGCAGCTGGCCGAGCCCGCCACCCTGGCGCCGACCCTGACCCTCTATGGCCGCATCGAATCCCTCTGGTCCAGCCAGCTCACCGCCGGCATTGCCGCCGATGTGCTGCAGGTGGCGGTGCTGGAGGGTGACGAGGTGGCCAAGGGCGACCTGCTGCTGCAACTGGACGAGCGCGATGCCCGCCTGCTGCTGGCCCAGCGCGAGGCCGAGCTGGCCGAGGCGCGGGCGCGGATTCGCTCCGCCGAGAGCCGCCATCAATCCAATCAGGAGAATCTGCCCCGCGAGCAGCAGCTCTATGCCCTGACCGAGAAAGAGGTACAGCGCCTGCAAGACCTGGCCGAGCAGCAGATGGCGGCGCAATCGGCCCTGGACAAGGCGATCCAGGACCTGCAGCGCCAGGCCATCAACCTGCGTGGCCGGGAGCAGGCGATCAGTGAGTTCGAGGCCACCCGCGCCGAGCTGGAGGCGCGCCTGAGCCGCGCCCAGGCCCTGCGTGATCAGGCCCAGCTGGAGCTGGAGCGTTGCCGTGTCAGCGCCCCCTTTGCCGGGCGCATCGCCAAGGTGCTGGTCTCCCCCGGCAAGCGGGTGCGTCTGGGTGATCCCCTAGTGGAGTTGTATGACCTGGAGGCCATGGTGGTGCGCGCCCAGCTGCCCAGCCGCCATATCGCCCAGATCAAACAGGCCCTGGACCGGGGTCAGCGGCTGCAAATCAGCGGCGAGGTGGATGGCCAGCCCCTGCGGGCGCGGCTGCTGCGCATCGCCGGTGAGGTATCCAGCGCCAGCGGCGGGGTCGAGGCCCTGTTCGCCATCGATCAGGGCGAGCAGTTCCAGCAAGGGCGCTTCGTGCGCATCGACCTGGGCCTGCCCGAGCGGCACAACCT
Organism: gamma proteobacterium SS-5; assembly: GCA_009497875.2. NCBI lineage: Bacteria > Pseudomonadati > Pseudomonadota > Gammaproteobacteria > Chromatiales > Sedimenticolaceae > Magnetovirga > Magnetovirga frankeli. The sequence goes on from CP032508.2 coordinate 1,306,530, forward strand.
CCTGGCCGTGCCCGCCGAGGCCATCTACGGCACCGATCGTCTCTATCGCCTGGCGGCCGAACAGCGCCTGCAACCGGTACAGGCGCGCCGGGTCGGCGAGCGCCGTCTGGCCAACGGCCTGACCCAGGTGCTGATCGAGTCCGAGCAGATCCAGCCCGGCGACATGCTGGTGACCACCCAGCTGCCCAACGCGGTGGAGGGCCTGCTGGTGGCCCCAAGCGATGCCGAGGGCAATCCCCTGGTGCAGATCCGCAGCTCCGAGAAGGCCGAGTGATGCAGCCGATGAATCACCAAAACGATTCCATCGGCCTGTTCGCCCAGCACCCGGTAGCGGCCAATCTGCTCATGGTGATCATGCTGCTGTCCGGCGCTTGGGCCCTGAGCCAGCTCAATACCCAGTTCTTCCCCAATTTCGAGGTAGAAATGGTCAGCGTGCGCACCCTCTGGCCCGGCGCCAGCGCCGAGGACGTGGAGCGCTCCATCACCATCCCCCTGGAGCAGGCCCTGCGCTCGGTGGATGGCCTGGACAAGATGAGCTCCACCTCCAGCGAGGGGGTCAGCCTGATTAGCCTGGAGTTCCCCGAGGGCAGCGACATGGCCAGCGCCACCAGCCGCGCCGAGGAGCTGGTGAAGACGGTGCGCAACCTGCCGGACGACGCCGAGGATACCGAGGTCAGCCACATGTTGCGCTATGAGCCGGTGGCGCGTCTGCTGGTACACGGCGGCAACGACATCCGCGAGCTGCGCCCGCTGGCGCGCCGCTTTGAGCGCGAACTGCTCGCCCGGGGCATCGCCAAGGTGGAACTCAACGGCCTGCCCGAGGAAGAGATGGCCATCCAGCTGTCCAGCGCCAGCCTGCACGACCTGGGCCTGTCCCTGGGCCGGGTGGCCGAGGTCATAGCTGCCGGGTCCGAGGACGCCCCGGCCGGCATCCTGGGCCGGGATGACGTGGGCCGCGATATGCGCAGCCTGGGCCAGCGCCGCAGCGAGCAGGAGTTCGAACAACTGCCCCTGCTGGCGGACCAGCAGGGCCGACTGGTGCGCCTGGGCGATGTCGCCCAGCTGGAGCGGCGGCCCAGGCCCAATCAGGCCAGCCTGAGCTTTCAGGGTGAACCGGCGGTGGAGCTGCAGGTGCAGCGCTCGGCCAGCGCCGATTCCCTGGAGTCGGCCCGCATCATGGAGCAATGGCTGCGGGAGACACGGCCGGTGCTGCCGCCGGGGATCGAGATTGTCGTCTATGACGAGAGCTGGCAGCTGATCGCCGATCGCATCAACCTGCTGCTGAAGAACGGCTTGGGCGGCCTGGTGCTGGTGGTGGCCATCCTGTTTCTGTTCCTCAATGGCCGGGTCGCCTTCTGGGTCACCCTGGGCATCCCCATCTCCTTCATGGCCACCCTGGCCATCGTCTGGCTGGTCGGCGGCAGCATCAATATGATCTCCCTGTTCGCCCTGATCATGGCCCTGGGCATCATCGTCGATGACGCCATCGTGGTGGGCGAGGACGCCCTGACCCACTATCAGACCGGCGAACATTCCCTGCAGGCCGCCGAGGGCGGTGCGCGGCGCATGCTCGCCCCGGTGCTGTCCTCCTCCCTCACCACCATCGCCGCCTTCATCCCGCTGATGGCCATCAGCGGCGTGATCGGCAAGATCCTGTTTGCCATCCCCATGGTGGTGATCTGCGTCATCCTCGCCTCCCTGGTGGAGAGCTTCTATGTGCTGCCCGGACACCTGCGCGGCAGTTTTCACAAGATGCGCCATGCCAAGGCCAGCGGCCTGCGGCGGCGTCTGGAAGACGGCTTCAACCGCTTTCGCGACGGCGCCTTCCGCCCCCTGGTCAGCGCGGCGGTGCGCAACCCCGGCACCACACTGGCCTCGGCCCTGGCCTGCTTCGTGCTGGCCTTCTCCCTGCTGCTGGGCGGGCGCATCGGCTTTACCTTCTTCCCCAGCGTCGAGGGCAACATGGTCACCGCTAATCTCACCTTTGTCGCCGGTACGCCGCCACAGCGGGTGGCGGACTTTGTCAGCGAGGTGGAAAAGGCCCTGTACGAGACCGATCGCCACTTCGGCGGCGGTCTGGTGCGGGTGGCCCAGGTGGCCAATGGCCAGGCCTTTTTCAACGCCATCTCCAGCCAGAACGGCGAGCAATTCGCTTCGGTGGTGGTGGAGCTGATCCCCTCCGACCAGCGCGAGGTGCGCAACGAGCAGTTTCTCAAGCACTGGGAGGGCCGCTTTAGGCGCCCGCCGGGGCTGGAGAACATGACTCTGACCTCGCGCAAGGGCGGTCCCCAGGCCCGTGACCTAGAGGTCAAGCTCACCGGCGCCAGCCCCGATGTGCTCAAGGCGGCGGCCCTGGAGCTGAGCGAGAGCCTGCGCGCCATCGCCGGGGTGCACGGTCTGGAGGACGACATGCCCTATGGCCGCCAGCAGCTGATCTTCGCCCTCAACCCCCTGGGCGAGGCCCTGGGCCTGACCCTGGCCGAGGTGGGCCGACAGTTGCGCGGCGCCCTGGATGGCCATTTGGTGCAGATCTTCACCGAGCAGGAGGAGGAGATCGAGGTGCGGGTGATGCTGCCAGACGCCGAGCGCCATCGCCTGGTCACCCTGGAGAATATCAATCTGACCCTGCCCCAGGGCGAAACAGTGCCCCTGCCCTCGGTGCTGGAGCTGAAGGAGCAGCGCGGCTTCAAGGCCCTGCGCCATGTGGATGGTCAGCTGGCGGTGACCCTCTACGCCGACGTGGACCGCAGCCAGAACAACGCCAACCGCATCCGCGAGCAGATCGGCCAGACCCTGCTGCCGGAACTGACGAGCCGCTATGGCATCAGCTGGGAGTTCTCAGGCGGCGCCGAGGATCAGCGCGAGACCGCCGCCGACATGAAACGCGGCGCCCTGTTCGCTCTGGCCATGATCTACATCGTCCTGGCTTGGGTATTCGGCTCCTACGGCTGGCCGCTGGTGGTGATGTCGGTGATTCCCTTCGGCATCGTCGGCGCCCTGGTGGGCCACTGGGCCATGGGCATAGAGCTGACCATTCTGTCCCTATTCGGCCTGTTTGGCCTGTCCGGCATAGTGGTCAACGACTCTATCATTCTGGTGGTGTTCTACAAGGAACTGCGCCAGCAGGGCATGGCGGTGCAAGAGGCGGTGATCGAGGCCGCCTGCCGCCGCCTGCGCGCCGTGCTGCTCACCTCACTGACCACCATCGCCGGGCTCACCCCGCTGCTGTTCGAGACCTCGCTGCAGGCCCAGTTCCTCATCCCCATGGCCACCTCCATCGCCTTCGGTCTGGCCTTCGCCACCTTTCTCATCCTGCTCATGGTGCCGGTTCTGCTCAATGCCCTGGAGCGGGCCAAGCAGCGGCTGAACCCCAGCCCAGCCGAGGCACTGGCAGAGGGGGCACAGTAAACCCCAGCGGCGGGCCTTGCCCGCCGCCAAGCCACCTGTAATGGGCCTGTGCTTTGCCACGGGCCGACCTAGCCGTTTGGCTGATCTTTGTGGGTAATCAGGTTGATTTTTCTCTGTGCGCTCTGTGGCTCTGTGGCTAAATGCCTTTTTAAGATTTATTGATCATTGGTTCAGGACTTAAATCATGCAATCCAGCAACACCCTCTGGCACCACGCCAGCGTCACCCGCGAGCGGCGCGAGGAACAGAACGGCCACCGCTCGGTGGTGCTCTGGTTCACCGGCCTGTCCGGCTCGGGCAAATCCACCCTGGCCCATGCGGTGGAAGAACAGCTCCATCAGCGCCGCTGTCGGACCATGGTGCTGGACGGCGACAATGTCCGCCACGGCCTGTGCGGCGATCTGGGCTTCAGCGATGACGACCGGCGCGAAAACCTGCGTCGCATCGGCGAGATGGCCAAGCTGTTCGTCGAGGCCGGGGTGATCACCCTGACCGCCTTCATCTCCCCCTTCCGCGCCGAGCGGCGGCGGGTGCGCGGCCTCATGCCCCACGGTGATTTTCTTGAAATTTTCTGCGATACCCCGCTGGCGATCTGCGAGCAGCGCGATGTCAAGGGCCTCTACGCCAAGGCCAGAGCCGGGGAGATACCCGAGTTCACCGGCATCAGCTCACCCTACGAGGCGCCGCAAAATCCCGAGCTGATCGTCGATACGGGCAGCTCCAGCCTGGAGCACTGTGTGGAGCAGATACTGGACTTCATGCAGCAACGGGGGGTGTTCGATGTCACTGCCCGGCCTTGAGTCCTTTGATCCCCTGTTGGCCGATATCCTGACTATCGCCCAGGAGGCCGGCGAGCGCATCCTGCAGGTCTATGGCCGCGAGGATTTCGGCGAGCGGCTGAAATCCGACAGCAGCCCCCTGACCGAGGCCGATCTGGCCGCCCATCGCCACATAGTGCAGCGCCTGCAGTCCCTGACCCCCGGTTGGCCGATACTGTCCGAAGAATCCGCCGCCATCCCCTGGCCCGAGCGCCAAGCCTGGCAGCGCTACTGGCTGGTGGACCCACTGGATGGCACCAAGGAATTCATCAAGCGCAACGGCGAGTTCAGCGTCAACATCGCCCTGATCGACAACCACCGGCCGATCCTCGGCGTGGTCCATGCGCCGGTGCTCAACAGCAGCTGGCTGGGGCAGCCAGGGCAGGGCGCCATCAAGCAGACAGCCAGCGGGCTGGAACCCATCCGGGTACGGCCACGCCAGCCCGGCGAGCCCTGGCGCGTGGTCGGCAGCCGCTCCCACGCCGGTACCGGCATGGCCGCCTTCCTCGCCGAGCTGGGGGAGTACGAGCTGGTGCCCATGGGCAGCTCGATCAAGCTCTGCCTGGTGGCCGAGGGCAGCGCCCACCTCTACCCGCGCCTGGGCCTCACCTCAGAATGGGACACCGCAGCGGCCCAGGCCGTAGTAGAAGCCGCCGGCGGCGAGGTCATCACAGCCGACACCGGCAGCCCCCTGAACTACAACCGCAAAGACAGCCTGCTCAACCCCTTCTTCATCGCCCGCGCCGCAGGGTAAATGGGGCGGCCGCCGGACAATTAGGGGACAGACCACGTTTTTTAACCTTCAGCCAGCTACTGTGAGTTTCCCGTGCCTACAATCAGTATGTTCTATGGGATCATTGTCGCCTTGATCTACGAAGACAATAATCGCCATCACCTGCCACACTTTCATGTGCGTTATCAAGGTACTAATCCCGCACTGACGGCCACTGTATAGCCGCGTGCAAGACACGCAGCATGCGCACCATATCGCCGGTCACGTCATAGACCAGAACGTAATTTTGATGCGCGACCAGTTCACGCGTTCCGGCAATGCGACCCGGCCGGCCAAGGTTGGGGTGATCTACCAAGCGGCCAGCCTTCTCTTCAAACAGTTCATCGAGGGCCAGCGCTGCGGCCGGGTTGTCAGCCTCGATGTAGTCATAGATTTCGTCGCGGTCTTGTATCGCCTCTGGCGTCCAGAAAAGTTCCCTCATTTGGAGGCGTCAATCCGGCGGTGTGTTGCGGCCCGCTTTGCCGCGAACTTGGCTTCTGCTTCGGCCGAGGGAATCAAGTTGCCGTTGTTGGCAGAATACAGGCCGATTTGCACCTGGCGACGGAACCAGGCGTCATGCTCGGCAGCATCTTCCTGATGTCGCACGTACTCGCGCATGAAGTCGCGTAGGAGTTGTGCGCCAGTACGGTCGCGTTCCTTCGCGGCTGTGGAGAATTGGCTTTTCAGCGCCTCATCGACCCGAAAGGTAAAAGTGACTTCGCTCATGGTGCTGCCCTCACGTGTTACATTGTAAGTGCATGATAGCACAGCGCCAAGTAAAGGAAAACTAAAGGACACCCAGTGCGCCGGGACAAGCTGGCGATCCAAATCCCGAAACCTGCTGGAACGGTTGATTCAGTTCGAAACCGATGTCCTGCGCTTCATGGTGGAACGCGACGTGCCCTTTACCAACAATCAGGGAGAACGGGATCTGCGCATGAGCAAAGTTCAGCAGAAGATCTCCGGCTGTTTCCGTTCAGAGCTTGGGGCAAGAATCTTTGCACGCATCCGCAGCTATCTGTCCACCTGCCAGAAAAATGGGGTATCTTCCGAACAGGCATTGCGGCTCCTCTACGAGGGGCGGTGGCCTGACTTCATGGGGATGACCCCTGAATAGTTACTGATGGATTTATCAGCGTAAGTGACGATATTTCCACTGAGGTCAAGAGTTTCATCGAAACAAGCCCCGGTGTGCTTAGCGTTGTGCTGAAAAACACCGCAGGTGACGGAGGGCACCTTGGGGCCTTCTTAACGGGAGACATAGTGGACATCTACTTCGCTGCGGCGGCCTTCACGGATGTGGCGGGTAATGCCTCAGCCGAAGTCACCTTGACTGGACAGCCGGATCCGATCATGGTTGCTTAACGGCATTTGCTGACCCCCTTGCCAAGGGGGAAAGCACTTCAAACCCCGCTTCTCAAAAGGAGGCGGGGTTTTTCTATGTCAGAAAGCAGTTTGAAGGACACCCACTTAGTTTCGACATAAATCCCATTATGCGCCATACTCCCCCCATGACACGCCCCCGCTCAAGCCTGATCTCCTTGTCCGATACCCCCTGGTATCACGTCGTCAACCGCTGTGTGCGCCGCGCCTTTCTTTGTGGCCAGGATGCCCTCAGCGGCAGGAGCTACGAACACCGGCGCGGCTGGATCGTCGAGCGCATCCAACAGCTGTCCGCCGTGTTTGCCGTGGACGTAGCCGCCTACGCGGTGATGAGCAACCACTACCACCTGGTGCTGCGGGTGGATGCCGAGCGGGTACAGGACTGGAGCCAGGACGAGGTGCTGAAACGCTGGACCCAGCTGTTTGAAGGGCCCTATCTGGTGCGCCAGGTGCTGGCAGGGCAGGGCGACGACCTGGACGAGGCCAGTTTGTTGCGGGTAGCGGAATACGCCGAGACCTATCGCCAGCGCCTGGCCGATATCTCCTGGTTCATGCGCATACTCAACGAAACCATCGCACGCAAGGCCAATGCCGAGGACGAGATCAAGGGCCGTTTCTGGGAAGGCCGCTTCAAAAGCCAGGCCCTGCTGGATCAACAGGCCGTGCTCAGCGCCATGGCCTACGTCGATCTCAACCCCATTCGCGCCCAGATGGCCGACACCCCGGAAGACTCTGCATTCACCTCCATCGCCGAGCGCCTGTCGCAACTGGCCGCGCCCAAGCGCCAGTATCGGCGCAAGGCCCAACCAGAGACACCTGCACCCGCACAAGAAACCCCCGCAGTGGCAAGCGGCCCGCCAGCATCATTAGCCCAGCCCAACACGTGGGGCGTCAAACTGCGCTGTGAACGCCAGTTGGCGCAGATTGCCCCGCAACCGCTGATGCCCTTCGACGCCACGGCCCGCCTCAAGGCCGCCATCCCCTTCAGCTTCGACGACTACCTGGAACTGGTGGAAAGCACGGGTCGTTGCCTCAGACCCGACAAGCGCGGCGCTATCAGCGAGAAGACCCCCCGCCTGCTCCAGCGCCTCAACATCGACCCCGAGCACTTCCTGACCTGCGCCAATCGTCTGATGACCGCCTTCGGCAGCGCCATCGGCGCCCCCGCGCACCTGACCCAGCTTTGTATCCAACGCCAAACCAAGTTCCTGCACGGTATTCGCACGGCAAGGGTGGTGTTCGAGCGAAAGACGGCCTAGACAGGCAATCATCGCCATAAAGACCAGTCGTTTTGTTTGCATTCCTGGCCTTTCCGCCGCTTCCCCGAACACGGGGGAGCTTGAACCTCTCTCGCCCCGTCGCCCACCAGGCTGCGTGGCTTTTGCTTGCTGTCTGGCCAGCACCGACTTTTGCTCGCGTTGTTTTATTCAGCCCTTTCTTCTACTATTTTCGAGTGATTTCAATCAATAGGCTATTGATAACTATGCGAAGGTTCAAATTTACCTCGTGGCAGGATGGAGATTTTTTTATCGGTTATCTCAACGAATATCCCGACTACCAGACGCAGGCCGTCACCAAAGAGGAACTCATCGAGAACCTCAAGGACTTGGTGATTGATTTCGAGTCCGGTCAGGTTCCATTCGTGCATAAGGTCGAAGAGCTGTTGGTTGCATGAAGCGACGCGATCTCATCCGTTTGCTCGAGCAAATGGGGTGTGTTCTTGTACCTAATGGCGGTCGCCATGACTGGTACACGAACCAGAAAACACGCTAATCCCAGCCTGTTCCCCGACACAGCGAAATTAACGAACATCTTGCGAAGTCCATTATCAAGAAGCTCGCCGACGATTGATCCCATTAACCAACAAATCAGGATTTCCTGTTCGACGAATGGCGGAGGAACAATCCATGAGCGAGTACTTTTTTCCGAAACTGGAGGCGGTTGAGGCTTTGGCACCTTATCGTCTGCGCACCATCTGGAGCACGGGTGAAGTGCTTGAGGTCGATGTTGGCGACATCCTGCGCAAGATCCCGGCGCTCGCCCTTGCTCTCGACCCCGAGGTTTTTGCACGGGTTCATATCGCCGAATGGGGCGGCAGCATCGAGTGGTTTGATACCGAATTCGGCGAAGACAACGTCTACGCTTGGGCAAAGGAACAAGCCGGCGAAGTGAGTCACGAGATGTTCGGTGACTGGATGCATCGTAACGATCTGTCGCTGACCACGGCTGCCGAAGCACTGGGTATTAGCCGCCGCATGGTGAGCTACTACCGCACCGCGCACAAGGCCATCCCGCGTTCCATCTGGCTGGCCTGCCTGGGCTGGGAAGCCACGCGCCCGAAGACGAAGACACTGCCTCGCACTTTGCCGACCGCCCGCGAGTACGCTGCTGCTCACGCTTGATAGCTGGATTGACGGTAGCGACGCACGCTGAATCTTCCAAGCAAAACCCCGATGGCAAAGGCCAGCAGGGACAAGCCCATCTCGAATCCTCAGGTTGGCAGAAAAGCGATGAGAATATGGGAGGCGGATTCTACAACGGAACGCCTGAAAAGCACTTGCTTATTGTAGCCTCAGGGCTACAATGACCCGATGTACGAATTGCGCCATTACATGGATCCCGAAGGGCATGATCTCTTTGCCGATTGGCTGGATCACCTTCGGGATCGAGTGGCTCAGGCACGCATTGCAGCGCGCTTGCTGCGGTTGCAGAACGGAAACTTCGGCGATTGCAAACCCGTTGGCTCAGGGGTATGGGAGCTGCGTGTGGATTGGGGGCCGGGTTACCGGGTTTACTACGCTATTGCCGGTAAGCGGGTGGTTCTGCTCTGCGAGGGTGGTGACAAGCGGACGCAATCGAAGGACATTGAACGCGCAGTCCAGCGCTGGAACGAATGGCAAACCAGGAGCAACCGATGAAAACTTGCGCCAAGCACGATGATTGGCTGATGTGCCAACTCGCAGATGTCGAATTTGCCGCAGAGTACCTGAATGCGGCAAGCGAGGACGAGGATCCAGCAAGCTATCTGGCGGCACTGAGGAAGGTTGTCGAGGCTCGGGGCGGGATGGCCTTCGTGGCCGAAAAAACCAACTTGTCGCGTGAAACCCTCTATCGAACCCTGTCGAGTCGGGGCAACCCAACGATCCGAACGCTCAACGCGGTGCTTAAGGCAACGGGATTGAGGTTTGGTGTTTCAGCAAACGCGAGCTGAAAACAATCGCCTTCGAAGCCGAGACTGCCGGCTGGCTGCCAGTGGGGTGCCTGGCCTATATGTGCGTGATAGATTCGGATGCATGGGTGATTAAGGTGGTCGGGGTGGCTCGGGACAGGCGTGGTCTATTGTTGGTGGCGTAGTAATGCCAAATGCTAGCGAGTCTCCGTCAAGTATCGGCGCATGGCCCAGCCAGAAACACCTGCACACGGGCAAGACCCCCCCCGCAGCGGCAAGCGGCTCGCCAGCATCATCAGCCCAGCCCGGCCCATGGGGCATCAAACTGCGCTGTGAACGCCAACTGGCCCAGATTGCGCCGCAATCGCTGATGCCCTTCGACGCCACGGCCCGCCTCAAGGCCGCCATCCCCTTCGGCTTCGATGACTACCTGGAACTGGTGGAAAGCACAGGGCGTTGTCTCAGACCGGACAGGCGAGGCGCTATCAGCGAGAAGACCCCCCGCCTGCTCCAGCGCCTCAACATCGACCCCGAGCACTTCCTGACCTGCGCCAATCGTCTGATGACCGCCTTCGGCAGCGCCATTGGCACCCCTGCGCACCTGACCCAGCTTTGTGTCCAACGCCAAACCAAGTTCCTGCACGGGATGCGAGCGGCCAGGACTGTGTTTGAGCAGAAGGCGGCTTGAAGAGGCAACTCCAGCGGTCAAAGACTTCGCCAATCCGGCTATAGCCGCTACAATGGTCATAGATGCCCCTTGTCCAGGACCAACGAATGCCCAGTTTCAACACCCCAGCCCCCACCTTTGACGATGTCTGGCGAATGATCCAGGAACTGGTCATGGCGCAGAAGGAGAGCCAGAAAGAGGCCGACCGGCGCATAAAGGAGACAGAACGCCTGATGAAGGAGAGCCAGAAAGAAACCAGCAAACAAATCAAGGCACTAGCCAAGCAGTTAGGCGAGCATGGCAACCGCCTGGGTCAGTTTGTCCAAGAAATGGTGCGCCCAGCCGTGGTGGATTTATTTCAAGATCGCAAGATTCCGGTGCATCAAGTCCACCCCAACATTGTCGCCTATGACGACAACCGACAGTTTGTCATGGAGGTCGATTTGCTGGTGGTGAACACAGATACAGCCGTAGCCGTGGAATGCAAATCCCGCCTGACCTATGAAGACGTGGACGAACACCTGGCCCGAATGGCCAAGTTCAAGTCCTGTTTCCCCCAGTTCTCAGCCCACATCTTGTTTGGTGCCGTGGCTGCCATGGTCTTACCCGATGATGTAGGCCATTATGCTCGCAACAAGGGCCTGTTTGTGCTGGCCCAATCCGGTGAAGCCGTAGAGATACGCAACGAAGATGGGTTTGATCCGAAGGCTTGGTAAGGCCCGGCTGATGCCGCCCAAGCACCACTAATACATTCCCTCTAATCTATCTCCAAGATCCGCTACGGCGGGTTTTTTATTGCTTCAGCCCCAAGGGGCTTCTTCTCCGACTTTGTTCCTTCGGTCCTCCTCTTTGACCTGCCTTTTGACGCATCAATAATAGGGGACAGACCGTTCGCCGTGATCGGCGATATATCCAGCGGGTTAAAGTCCCGTGAAAGGAGTCGTCCGTACGCCTTTTTAGCACCGGGGACACCGGGGACATTACCGGGGACATTAAGGGACAGATCCGTTTAATTTCTGCCAAGTCCCCTGACACTCAATCCACCGCGCACGCAACAACCCGAAACCCCCGTTACTCAAAAGGCTGCGGGGGTTTTTCCGTCTACAGCGCCGTCTCGCCAGCGCCGACTTTTTTGCTAAGCGAGTTGTTGGCATAAGCCGTCTCACGGTATAAGATATGCAGAAATCTGCATTTACTAAAAGCTTGACTGTAAGGGGTTCAACATGAGAACGACACTGGATATTGACGATGGATTGCTGACGCAGGCCAAGTCGTTTGCCGCCAGGGAGCACACCAGCCTGACGCGCCTGATCGAGGAAGGCCTATCGTTGCGCTTGCGTGCGGCACAAACCGTACGGCCGGATGCGCACCACCTGGTGTTGCCGGTCTATGCCGGCCGTGGAGGTTTGCAGCCATCGGTACGCGATACCTTGAGTCAGCGTGCCCTGCTCGACGCGGCCGATGAATCAGGCCCGGCTCGATGACGCCCGATGTCAATGTAGTGGTGGCGGCTTCCCGTCAGGATCATCCGCACCACGCAGTGGCGCATGCTTGGCTGAAGACGGCGCTTATCAATAGCGGTGCCAAGCTGCCATTAGCGATCTTGCCGATGGTGGCCTCTGGTTTTTTGCGCTTGGTGACGCATCCCAAGGTATTCCAGGAACCAACACCGCTTACGGCAGCACAGGCATTTTTGCGTGCCATTCTGGATTCGCCGGGAGTTTATTTGCCTTCCTTGGGCGACGAGTGGCCAGAGGTTGAGCGATTGTGCGCGCAACATGATCTCACGGGTAATGCGATTCCCGATGCTTGGATTGTAGCGGCGGCTCACCACCATCACTTGCATCTGGTCACCTTCGATAAAGGCTTTCGTCGGCTACTGAAGCCGAGCTTGGTGACGGTATTGAAGGTTTGACGTTCCTGACCAAGCTGGGGCAGGCGGTGGCGATGCTGCGGCCTTTGGCTCAAGCCTTTTCGGCTCCGGTGTTGGTGGTGACCGATAGTTGGTTCGGCAATCAGGGGTTGTACCGCCCCTTGGACGCGACTGAGGATTCGTTCGATCTGCTTGCGTATTCCGCCCCATCGTGACCGCCCATTCCGTTTGAACGTGACCGCCGATTCCGGCGCAACGTGACCGGTGATTCCGATTGATCGTGACCGATTCCGGGTCTGTTTCCGGAATCCGCGGTCACGTGTCTGGAATCACCGGTCACGATCCCGGAATGCCCATCCAACCCACTGGAATTCTTCGACTTTAACCGGCATAACCGCGTCCTTTTGCTTACCCGGAGGACGCCATGCCTGCAACGAGGATTCCCATGAAGAAAATCATCGACGTCTTACGCCTCAAGTACGAGGCTCAACTCAGCCACGAGAAGATCGGTCGCGCCTGCGGCCTGTCCAAGGGGGCCGTCAGCAAGTACGTCAGCCTGGCCCAGGCCAAAGGGATCAGTTGGCCGCTGCCTGACGGGGTGGACGAAGCGCGCCTGGAGGCCCTGCTGTACCCGCCCCGTGAGGCGCCTGCCTCGCGTGCCGAGCCGGATTACTTCCAGATCCACCAGGAGCTCAAGCGCAAGGGCGTGACCCTGCAACTGCTGTGGGCCGAGTATGCCGCTGTGCATGAGGATCGGGCCTACGGCTACAGCCAATACTGCCACCGCTACCGCCAATGGCGAGACCGGCAGAAGTGCAGCATGCGCCAACTGCACCGAGCCGGCGAGAAGGCCTTCATCGACTACTGCGGCCCGACGGTGGATATCGTCGACCGCCACAGCGGTGAGGTCCGTTCGGCGCAGATCTTCGTCGGCGTGCTCGGGGCGTCCAGCTATACCTACGCCGAGGCGACCTACACCCAGTCCCTGCCGGACTGGATCGCGTCCCACCAGCGCATGCTGCGGTTCTTCGGTGGCGTGCCCGACCTGCTGGTGCCCGACAACCTCAAGGCGGCGGTGACCCAGGCCTGTCGCTATACGCCGACGATCAACGCCACCTACGCCGAGATGGCCGCCCACTATCGGACCGCCGTCTTGCCGGCACGGCCCTATAAGCCGAAAGACAAGGCCAAGGCCGAGGTGGCGGTGCAGGTGGTGGAACGCTGGATTCTGGCGCGCCTGCGCCATCACACCTTCTTCTCCCTGGCCGAGCTGAATCAGGCCATCGCCGAGTTGCTGCCCCCGCTCAACGAACGGCCGTTCCAGGGCCGTGAGGAGAGCCGCCGGGACCTGTTCGAGGCGATCGACCGGCCGGCGCTCAAACCGCTGCCCCAGGACGATTACGTCTATGCCGAGTGGCGCAAGGCCAAGCCGGGCATCGACTACCACGTCGAAGTGGACAAGCGCCTCTACAGCGTCCCCCACAGCCTGGTTGGTCAGACCCTGGACCTGCGCCTGACCGCCACCACGCTGGAGGTGCTGCACAAGGGCCGGCGGGTCGCCGCTCACCCACGTCACGGCCGAGGCCGCTACAGCACGCTCACCGAGCACATGCCCAAGTCCCATCAGGCCCATCGGGACTGGTCGCCGGGACGGTTCTTGAACTGGGCCCGTGACATCGGCCCCTGCACGGCGCAGGTGATCCAGCAGCAACTGGAGGGCCGCCCTCATCCCGAGCACGGCTACCGCGCCTGCCTCGGGCTGTTGCTCCTGGGGCGACGCTACGACCGGACGCGGCTGGAGCAGGCCTGTGAGCGCGCCCTGGCGATCCGCTCGGTCACCTATCCGAGCGTGGCATCCATTCTCAAGCAAGGCCTGGATCGGCAACCCCAGGAGGCCGATGAGCCTGAGGCCGAGCTACCCGAACACGCCAATCTGCGCGGCGCCGATTACTACCACTGAGGAGTCTTTCATGTTGAACCAACAGACCACCGAACACCTGCGCGCCCTCAAGCTGACCGGCATGCTGGATGCCCTGGAACAGCAACGGGAGCAACCCGAAACCCACGATCTGGCCTTCGAGGAGCGCCTGGCGCTCTTGGTGGAGCGGGAGGTGCTGCACCGGGAGAACCGGCGCCTGGGGCGCCTGCTCAAGGCCGCCAAGTTGCGTATCCACGCCTGTGTCGAGGACATCGACTACCGCCATCCCCGCGGCTTGGAGAAGGCCCGCCTGGCGGCGCTGGCGAGCTGTGACTGGGTCCGCCAGGCCCATAACCTCTGCATCACCGGTCCCACCGGCTGTGGCAAGACCTGGCTGGCCTGTGCCTTGGGCAATCAGGCGTGTCGGCACGGCTTGGCGGTGCGCTACCTGCGCCTGCCCACGCTGTTCGAACAGCTACGCATCGCCCACGGCGACGGCTCCTACCCGCGTCTGATGAACCAGCTGCTGAAGATGGATCTGCTGATCCTGGATGACTGGGGCATCCAGAAGGTGACGGCCGCCCAACGGCACGACCTGATGGAGGTGATCGAGGACCGCCACGGCCGACGCTCCACGTTGATCGCCAGTCAGCTACCCGTCGAACACTGGCATGATCTCATCGGCGAGGCGACGCTGGCAGACGCCATTCTCGACCGCCTTTTGCACGGTGCCCATCGGCTCCCACTGCGCGGCGAGTCGATGCGGAAAATGACCGCCGAGTTGACGGATCGTGACCGGTCAGCGTAAAAAACCCACACCAGTGCGGGACCGATGAGCCAGTCGGTCACGATCACCGGAATCAACGGTCATCTTCGGCGGAATGCGCACTGCTCTCGCGGTTACGCAGCAATGCGGTGCTGTACGCGCGTCCGGCACCGGGGCAAGCGACAGGTCGAGGGCGGCCCCGGCGCTATGGTGCGAAGCTGGGCTCGGTGTCGGAACTGGCCCGGCGGTTGCGCGATCAGGCGACTCCTCTGAAGGTGTTTCTCTACGGCCGCCACCGGGAGGTGCTGGCGGTTGAGACGGTGGTGATGCACCGGCGCCTCAAGTGCCCGGTGCGGGTGGTCTGGGTGTTTCGCCAAACCCGCTTTGTGGCCTTCTTCAGTACGGATTTGCGCCTGAGCCCGGAACAGATCATTGAATACTACGGGGCCCGCTGGAAGATCGAGTCGGGGTTCAAGGAGATCAAGCAGGAGCTGGGCAGCACGAGTTGTCAGGCTCGCACGGCTGATGCGGTGACCAATCATTTGCAGTTTTGCCTGATGGCCGCTACGCTGACATGGATTTACGCGGATCGGATCGTTCCCGATCCACAGCGCCGCCATGTGGTTAAGGGGCGCGCCAGTTTTGCCTTTTCCGATGTGCGCCGATTGATCGCCGATGCCGCACTGGACCCGGATTTCATGCGACTTTGGCCCGGTGAGCGCAAAGCGCCGAAAAATGGATTCGCCGCCCTGTTGCTACGGCTTGTGGCATGAGGCTGGCAGGGTTCAAAAGCGCGAAACTTCAGTTGCATTATTGATGTGCTTGAAATTCCATGTCAATAAAAAATCAACGTTCTGAATAGTTGCTATGGCAATATGTAAAGCATCTTCGATACTTGTTCTTGGAACAGCATTTCTTAAATTCAAAGATATTCTATTACTGTACCAATCCCCGAACTCTTCCTTTATAAGTTTCTTGATCTTTGATTCCTGAGTGTTTTGATAGTTGATAGACTTTTTGTTTATGTAGGCAAGAAAAAGATCTGACAAAAAAGTTTCGAATGCCACATATTAATTGTTGCATAAGTAATGGCAGTATATAATTGGCTGCATGAGCACACAGATCGAAATACGTGAACAGCGCCGTAGGGAGGTGGTCGAGGCCATCGTGTTGAGGCAAGAGCCTGTGCATTTAGTGCAGCGAATTTACAATGTGCCGGAACGCTCCGTGTTTAACTGGCTGTCTCTGTATCGCAGTGGTGGCTGGGATGCGTTACGTGAGGGAGCGCGCAGTGGCCGTCCGCGCAAACTGTCAACGGAAGACATGCGCTGGGTCTATTACGCGGTAACCCTGGGAAACCCGCAGCAGTACCAGTTCGATTTCTGCCTGTGGACACTCAATGCCTTACGGACGCTGATCGAAAAGGAACGCAAGGTCAAACTGAGCAAGAGCGCCGTCAGTCGTCTGCTGAGGCATTTGGGCCTCAGCCCGCAGCGCCCCATCTACAAGTCCTACCAGCAAGACCCGCGCAAGATCGACCGCTACCTCAAGGAAACCTTTCCCGAGGCCGTGGCACAGGCGCAGCGCCTTGGCGCGGCCATCTTCTTCGTGGATGAGGCTGCAGTGCGCAGTGATGCCCATCGCGGCCTGACCTGGGGCAAGATCGGCCAAACGCCCGTGGTGAAGAACAGCGGTGGCCGCTTTGGTCTGAAGGTGATCAGCGCGGTCTCGCCTCGCGGCGACATGCGTTTCAGCTTTATCGAAGACAAAATGAACTCGACGAAATTTATCGCCTTCCTGAAAAAGCTGCACCGTGATGCCGGCCAGCCGATCTTGGTCATTACCGACAATGCCCGCTATCACCACAGCAAGGAAACGCAGCGATTCATCGCTGAACAGGAGGGCAAGATACTGCTGGCTTTCCTGCCCGCATATTCCCCGGAGCTCAATCCCGATGAGCAGGTGTGGAACCATGCCAAGCGACGCTTGAGCCAACTTTCAATATTCAACCTGCGCGATATGAAGCGGCACCTGACGTCCATACTGCGCTCTATCCAGAAGCAGGGCTCGCTCATTCGCAGTTTCTTCAGAATGGACAGCACCCGGTATATATTGGAAGCCTTGGGATAAACTGCCAATACTTTTGCAACGATTAATATGAATTCAGGAACACCAATTCAGAAAGTGTTGTGAGGTTCTTTTGTTCATGAGGGCTACCGGCAAACCCCATGGAAGCATCACGATAAAAGGCCACAAGAGAGTCTGCCTCTTGTTGATATATTCTCCGGATTTCGTTGGGTCGTTTCTTATTCATTCTCTATATGCACATAACGCCAGCAATAACCGGCGCAATTGGAGCGCAGCGGAAATTGCGTCCGGGTTGATTGCATTGTTAGGGCTCGCGGACTAATATGTACGGCATTACCGTACGTAATTGAGGATGCAACAGTGGACACCGTAAGCGTCAACCATTTCCGAGATAAGCTAAAAAGTTTTATAGAACAAGTAATTAGCACACATGCGCCCATTAAGGTAACCCGCAGAAATGGTAAGGATTTTGTCGTTATTAGCGCAGAAGACTGGGAACGTGAGCAGGAAACCTTTTTTGTGCTCCAAAATTCTAGTTTGATGAAACAGATCGCCGAATCAGCCCGCACGCATGCGGAACGCTCCGGGTACACGCCAACGGATGAGGAAACTAATGAGATCCTTGGTGTTTGAAGGTAATACATGGGCCATCTATGAAGAACTTAGAACGCGCGATAAACGGTTGCACAAAGCGCTTTGTGTCATCTTGAAGGAAATGCTCCGCAATGATCCGGCCACCGGAACAGGTAAACCTGAGGCCCTTCGCCAAAACCTGTCAGGTTTTTGGTCGCGCCGACTTAGCCAGAAGGACCGTGTAATATACAAATTCGACGACCAATACATATATATTTTCGCTATCGGTGGGCACTACGATCAGTTCAAGCCCTAACGTGCGAGCTTAAGGGCGCGCCGCTTGCGGCGCGTCCCTTGGAGCGTAATGTTAGGCATCGGTGTCATTGTTGCTGCCGACACTGGCGCGGCAAATACTTGTCTGGTATCTCTTGGCTCATACACTTCCAAGTAATTTGGTTATTTGTATCAAGTGATGGCACCAGTAGCAGTTCTTGGCCTTTAATAGGAGCGGTAGCCATCGTAATGCTCACAATCCCATTTTGACTATCGACAGCAATGTTCTTCACTGAGGAGGGAAGTGATGCTGTAAAGCCAGCTACATCCAAACTACTCGGAACTGATTGATGCTGGTAATAATATTGAGCGATGGATTCGGCTGCGGAATTACCGACATAAGCAGCTTCTGCAAGACGAGCGCGTGTTGTGTAGTCTTGATATGCGGGAATAGCAATTGCGGCCAAGATGCCGATAATGGCAATAAAAGCTAATACAAGAACGATAATTAGAGCTACGTTGCTTGTGCCACCTTTTCCAGAAAGCTCCCCGAGCTGTCTTTGCATGTCGTGAGACGACGCTTTAGCCTCTATGATCTTTTTATTGCAATGTTGGTAATACAAGGTATTCGCGTATAAAGGGGGGGAGCAAGAATATACCTGCCAAATATAAGAGATATCCAAAACCAATCACCGCATCCGCAGCGTTACCAGCCATCGCACCAATAATTCCTAGTGGAATCATTACAAGATAAGGCAAGAAGAAATATATGAGCGCATTGCGCCACATCTTTCTATAGAGGAGCCAGTAAAACGTTATAAAGAAGGCTGGCCAATGCCATGAAACCCCTGTCTTTCCATCGTTCTCAAAATGCTGAAAAATACGTAAGTAATAACTTTGATTCTTAGGGCCTATCGCGGCTTTATAAAACTCTTCCGGATTCCCTGACACTTTTGTCCCTGCATGCGCGTTAGGTGCTTCTTGACCAATTTGAGGCAGGGTAAAACCACAGCCTGAACAAAATTTCGCAGAAATATCGCTTGAGTTACCGCATTGTGGGCAAAACACATTTTTCTCCTTGCTATTTGTAGAGTGCCGTGTTCTCGCGGCCTAACGTCTAGGGTAACCTGCCCACCAAAGCGGTAAGCCGATAGGCGCACCGCTTTGGTGGGTCAGGTTGACCCACATGTTAGCTGCGCATTCATAGAGTTTGACATTAACCCCTGGGGTTGTCGTATACCACCAGTTTTCGACGACTTTGAATGAAAATATGAGCCGTGGTTTGGCCGTAGCTTTGCCTATGCGATGCTCAGCTCTTTGAATACTTCAAACCAACTTGATACGGGGCGAAGGCCAAACCACACTGCGCTTTGATGGCGACGAACCTTGGATCACGACGATTCGGCATGAGATCATAGGTTTTGGCTTGGCCGTAGCAATTCTATTGCGTAACTCCACACCTTGAAAAATCAACATCAGCCTGATGCGGGGCGAAGGCCAAGCCACACAGCAACTTAGAGACGACGCCTTTGGATCGCAAATCTAATGGTTCCAAATTCCGGTTGTATTACCTTTCGCTTGCCCGTACTGTATTTTTCTAGCGGCTAACGCCAGCCATAACCGGACCCAAAAAGCGAAGCGCAGCGTAGCTTTTTGGGGTCCGAGTTTATGGCATTGTTAGGCGCAATCATCGCAATTATTTTTAACTTGCTCTTCAAGAATTTCAATTTCTTCTGATAAGCGCCTCATATGCCGATTATGTTTTTCTCGATCATATTTACCCTCTACGTCTTCAGGTGTGGCAATACCACCATGCATTTTTAAGTAGTCCACAATCATTTGGTGACCTTCATCGATTGCCACATCTAAAGGCGTAAAATCATATTCTCCACGTTGATTTACTTCAATTCCATTTTCAACCAAAAGTTTTGCTGCTTCATAATCCCCCCAATAACACACGCAATGAAGAGCATTATCTCCAAGTTCGTTTACGTCGTTGATGGTATCGAATTTGACGTATCCATGATCTGGCGTGCTCTGGACTTTCATTAGTAATTTTCGCAGCTCTTCATTCATCTTGATGCGCCTAACGCCAACCATCAGCGGCGCGCGCCTTTGGCGCGTCCGCTGGATGGTTTTGTTAGCCTCTTTTCAATTCTTTAGGCAAAAAAGCATCAATTTCATCATCTGAGAATGTCATATCCTCATTGTGTTTTAAGGCTTCTTGAGCTTTTCTGTACGCTTGAAAGGTCGTGCTTGGTGCGCCGACATAAACAGCGTGCAATTCCTCAACCAACGAATCACGCTCTTCTTGCAATGCCTCTAGAGGCTTCTCTCCAATAGCTAAGTCTGTAATCAAAGACAGGTATTTCTCTCGAATGAGCCATATGTCATTTGCGGATTGTTTATGCTTCTGTGCAAGTTCGCCTAGGTCATAATTCTTCGTATATGCATTTAATACAAGAAGACTCGTTGACACTAACACCCCGAACCCTGCACCAACTTCGCCCGCACCAAAAAATGCGGATACAAATCCGCCGGTTGTTATTGCTGATAAAACTATTTGCCATATTTTGATCGTAGAAAGGCGATCAAGAAGGATGTCTGCGCACTTCTCATGCGTTTTGTGTGAGTATACAACTTTACCAAATGACTCTCTGAGCTGGCCTTCAAGCACTCTTCGAGACTCTGGGGAGTCATTAGTCTGGGAATGACGTTCCAAAGATTTCTCTCCATTTCTGTTTCGCAGACCACTCCTTTTTAGGAGTGGCCGTTTCATAACCTATAGCATCGACTGAGATGTTGTAGCAACGTTTTGCTTTATACTGAAACAACCCCTTCCCATATACATACTGACTACTGCCCGGCGCCTTCCAATAAACTTGTTCGGCGCTTTGTTCAGACATCCATTTGAAAAAGTCTCTACACATAAAATCGTAGTACAAATACGATTTATCCCGGTGTTCGTAATTCTCTATAAACTGATAAGCGAGTGTATCTAAAAGTAGCCCGCCAATTGGCACTTCCCATTTTCGCTTCCATGCCCGCATCATTCGACAGAGTGGAATTAGATTTCTGTTGCATAAAATATTTCGGTTCTTTATTGCTTGGATCTCTGGCTTCGGATTTGTGGTTTTCCATGTACCGCCGCCATTTGAATCAGGGTATGTGTAACTACCTGCCTGATTGGTAAATACCGGTACCACCTCAAAAGTAATGCCATCTTGGAAGCTTACTACAACAACCTGCCCATCCCCACCGATGTTTGAAGTAGAGTAGGTTTTTTGCATTGACGTTCTGACTGCTTGAAGCAACGCAGATTGCCCGTTTCCGCTGTACGCATTGTATTGATGATAAAGAGCAGAAGGCAGCTCAAACACTATATCGAGATCGCTAAATCCACGAATCGCAGTGTTTCGGCCATAAGACCCAACATACAAGCTGTGCGATGTATCCGATGTAGTACTCCAAAAGTCGGTATTTAAACGGCGTGAGATCGCCTTATACCGAGTGGATATGGTGCCTCCGTCCTGAATCGTCAGGTTTGAGCAGAACCCACTAAACCAATCCGCTAATCCCACGTTTTCTCCTTATATGGCTAACGCCCAAGCTCACCGGCGCGCGCCTTTGGCGCGTCCGGTGTAGCGCCGTGTTAGGCGCAGATTCTTAATCATATGGACTATATATGTCTAGGCCTAGAGTTATGCCCCTTTTGCCTAGTGCTAGCATAGACCCAGGCGAAAGCTCCATTCCTTCATTGTAGCTCTCCATAGATAATGTACATATTATGTCTATATTGTATTGCTCTCTTAACATGTTCCAAACTTCAATGTCACTTGATACTCTATTAATGATGTAATAAACTTGCTTGTCTAGATTTTCTGGAGATTCGTCTTTCGCATCAAATCTCCACATTCCCTGCCTATAAATACTGCGTATCTCTTTGTTTTTTGTATGTCTAGTATCGCCTTTCCTACACGAAAACGTCGGATTGCACCCAAGCTGTTTTGTAATCTCGTCTGGTTGGACAGACTCACCAATGATCCTAAGGGCTGCCGTCGATTTACTTATTTGTGGCATAGCTATCTTCTGCGCCTAACGTTCAGGTTAACCGGCCCCGGACAGGCGGCGCGGATGAAGCGAAGCGGAACCGCGCCGCCTGGCCGGGGTCCGGTTGAACCTGCTGTTGGGCCAGGAGCCCAGGGGTAGACCGCGACTACTTCGGGTAGCCTCCCGGCGACTACGACGGGCGATCAACGCGCGTGCGGGCGCACGCCCGCGCGGTAGTCGTCGTCTTTGTCTTCTGTCTATAACCGTGTCTATTGTGGTGGGCCAGAATGGCCCTCCCCTCCCTGGGCCAAAACAGCCCACCCCCCCAGGGCCAAAACAGCCCAGGGCCGGAATAGCCCGCCCCGCGCTTCGCCGTCAACGGAGTGGGCGGGAGGGTAGTGCGAAGACGAGCACTACCCTGGGTAGCGGGAGGAACGAGCGCTACCCAGGGTAGTGGGAGGATGAACACTACCCGGAGCCCGCGGAGTAGGCGAGGCGCTCCCGGCGCATGGATGCGCCGCAGGGAAGGACCACGAAGGGGCGCATGGACGCGGCCCGGCCATCCGCCACAAATGAGCCCGGCGCGGGCTTTGCCGAGCGCCTGAGCTGCCCGCTGCTGAGGTGCTGATGCAAAGCCCGTGACGGGCGGACCCTGCTACAGCGACGAACGCCGGACTCTTCCGGGCCTTCCGCCACTTCCGGCCCCTCCACTGGCGCGGCGATTGCCGGGCGGGCGCTGGCCGTCTTTTGGCCTGCGCTCGACCTGCAAGCGACGTGACAGCATCACCGCCCCCTGAATCTCCCGCCCTCGATCTCCACTCCCGCCCCGGTGCGATCTCCACCACACAACCCGTACACAAGGGATTCTGACACTCCGGGTTGTTTTCTCGGTACTCCCGGTACTTAAACCCTCCCGAGTAACGAGCGTGAACCGAGGCCTCCAAGTGGGGGCCGTCACACACGGCACCCTAATCAACCAAAATACGGCGGCGACTGCGGGATCAAAGCCCGGCCAAATGACGCGCTGAGAAGCCGCTGAGCGCGTTTGGATGGCTACCCGGTAGTCAGGCATTCCCTAGCCCCTGATCCGCGCTCAGGTGGCGAGCCTGGGTGTGCCAGCCCAACGCCCCAAATGAGAGGTTTGAGAACCGCCCTGACAGCGGGCAACTCTGTTTGAGCTACCACAAGACCTTGACCGGAAGTACTTTGATAGCATTGCCACGCGGTTCTCAAATCCTTCTCCATTTGGATTGTTATCACGGCTTCTCTTTCCCCGTTATTTGTATCTTCTCACACAATAAACTTTGCTACGTTGACTTCATGCTTCAATTTTTCTAATTTATGAGTGATACCAAGAAGGTCAAAACGTTCTTTATACACGATTATTCAATATCCATGAGATAGGAGCGATAGGCAATTGAAAAGATTTCTTGTGAAACACGGTATCCTTTTTCCTTTTCGACAAAATTTTTATCATATTCATTGGCCTCATTTTCGTCAATATGATACACATCGCTCTCCTGATATATCCATGTATGTTCTGCTAAGATCCCGTCTTGTAACTCAAGAGCAAGCATCCCATAGGGATAATATCCCCTACTATCAGCAATATTGAAATCCTTTGCACTCTTAAATCCATGTTTACAATAATTATGGGGATCACCAAGTATGACGATGGCATGTCGCCCCTGTTCCCTTGCAAGCTCTTTGGAATGCTGAATTAAGGCACTTCCGACACCTTTTCTCTGATACGCGGGCAAGACGCTAATGGGGCCAAAGCTGACAATCTCTAATTGTTCTCCGCGTTCATTGTGCAACCACGCTTGGGTATACATGATATTGCCAACAATTGTCCCATTCTCTTCTGCAACAATATCCAGTTCTCGAATGAAATCTTGGTGATGCCGCATTTTGTGAACCAGATAGTGTTCAGTACAGCCAGGACAGTATAAATTCCAAAATGCTTCTCGTGTCAGATCTTCAACGATTTGATAATCCTTTTCTTCTTCGTTTCTCAAAATGATATTCATATTTTCCTCTTCCTGCTCGGTGATTTGATAGAGATGTGATAACAGTGAAATAGACTGACATCTTCCAGTATTGTGCTAGACTGCAATCAGTCTAGCATAGAATTTCGAGAGTATGACTAATTTCCACAAAACCTCGCCGACCACGCTTCCGGAACGCAGAGAAACGGGTCGGCCATCGAGTTGGGATCGGTATCTGTCGGTGCTGGAGGCGCAACGCATCCCTGAGAATCAGCGTCGCTGGTATATGGTGCGGGCAGAGGCCTTTGTGGCCTTCGTCAAACCGGCGCGGATGACGGAGGTGGAATCGGAACAGGTGGTGGCATTTTTCCATCGGCATTCCCTCGAACAGTCGTTGTCTGATTGGCAGTTTCGCCAAATGGTGGAGGCGGTGCAACTGTTGGTGATTGATTTGGCCGACAACAGGGCCTGTCGTTCGCTGGATTGGGATTATTGGAAGGAAGCGGGGCAGGCATTGGCGGTCGATCACCCCACGATGGCTCAGGCGGTGCACCCCGAGGCACTTGTTTCTGCTTTGCCCCGGTATCAGGCTTCTGCGGATCAACACGAACCGTTAAAAACGTTGGCCCATTCGTTGCGGGCGCGTCGCTATTCCCTTCGCACCGAGCAAACCTACGTCGATTGGTGCCATCGCTTTATCCTGTTTGTACGTCCAAAGAGGATGCAGGAGTCTTCGGCTCAGGATGTCGAGGCGTTTCTGGCGCATTTGGCGGTGGAACGACAGGTGGCGGCCAGTACCCAGAACCAGGCATTGAATGCACTGGTGTATCTATTTAAGGAGGTACTGGGGCGGCCCTTGGCGGATTTGCAGTTTGGCCGGGCCAAGCGTCCACCTCGGTTGCCGGTGGTGCTGAGTCGTGATGAGGTGCGCGCCCTGCTTGCAGAACTTTCAGGTGTCTATGGGCTGATGGCACGGTTGATGTACGGCACGGGAATGCGTTTGATGGAGTGCGTACGCCTGCGTGTTGGCGATGTGGATTTTGGCAATGGTCGAATTGTGGTGCGCGATGGCAAGGGTGGCAAGGATCGGGTCGTGCCTTTGCCGGAACGCTTGGTCGAGGACTTGAAGCGGCATCTGCAGGACGTGCGTGGGCTGCATGAGGGAGATCTAGCGGTTGGCGCGGGGACGGTTTATTTACCCGATGCCCTGGCGAGAAAGTACCCCAACGCGCCCCAGGAGTGGATTTGGCAGTATGTATTCCCCAGTTCACGGCTGTCCACAGACCCCAAGTTGGGCAAGCTGCGTCGCCATCACCTACATGAATCGGGTCTGCAGCGGGTGATCAAGGCGGCGGCTATGCAGGCGGGTATCGCCAAGCGGGTGAACAGCCACGCCTTGCGCCACTCGTTTGCGACCCATCTGTTGGAGGCCGGTTACGATATCCGTACCGTGCAGGAATTGTTGGGCCATGCCGATGTATCCACCACCATGATCTATACCCATGTGCTGAATCGGGGTGGGGTGCCGCCGGTGCGTAGCCCGGTGGATGAACTCTAGGAGCCCAAAAAAAGGCCCTCTCGCGAGGGCCTTCGATGATAGCGACGGGCGTTAAGGCTGTCGTTACTTGTTGGCGAGGTCATCCAGCTTCTTGGCGCGGATGATCTGGCCGTCGAGGGCGCTGTCTTTGGCGTTGCGGCCGAAGGCTACGTCCATCAGCTGGGCGTAATAGACCACCGGCATGTCGAACTTGGTGCCATAGGTCGCGTTGATCTGGTCTTGGTAGATCTCCACGTTGGCCTGACACAGGGGGCAGGGGGTGGCGATCATGTCGGCACCGTGGTCGTAGGCGGCCTCAATGATGCCCTTGATCATTTCCTGTGACTTTTGCGCCTCGGAGAAGGCCAGGGCGCCGCCGCAGCATTGCACCTTTTTTTCATAGGTGGGGATGGAGTCACCACCCAGGCTATCCACCAGGTGGTCCAGGTAGAGGGGGTTTTCGTAGGACTCGCCGGCGATGCCGAAGGGGCGGTTGGTCTGGCAGCCAACGTAGCCGGCGACCTTGATGCCGCTGAGCGGTTTCTTGACCTTGGCCTTGATGGCATCGTAGCCGATGTCTTCCACCAGAACCTCGGCCATGTGTTTGATCGGGGTCTGGTTGGTCAGCTTGAGGCCGGCCTCGGCCAGGGCGGTGTTGGCCTCGGCGAACAGGCTTTGATCGTCGTTTAGGCGTTCGTGCGCCTCACGGGTGGAGAGCCAGCAGGCGGCGCAGGTGGCGACTATGTCCTGACCGGCGTTGTGCTGCTCGGACAGGGCGATGTTACGCGCCGACAGGGTCAGGCGGGGCAACACACCCCCGCCGCCGTAGCCGATGGAGGCGGCGCAGCAGTTCCAGTCCGGGATCTCGTTGAGCTGGACGTCGAGTTCCTCGCACATGGTCTTGACCGAGACCATGAGGTTGGAGGAGGAGGCACCTGTCTGGGAGGAGCAACCGGGATAAAAAGAGTATTCACGCTTAGCCATTTGCTACCTCACTTGCCGTTTTTAAGGCGCGCTTCTTCCAGTTCCTGCGCCTTCTGGATCATTTTCTGGAAACCGCCAACGTCCTTGAGGCTGTGACCACCTAGGATTTCCATGGGGCTCATGCGCTTGGCCTTCATCATGTTCTGGCCCAGCTTCTGGTTGGCCAGGGCGTTTTTCACCCCTTGGCCGAAGCCGTCCTTGAAGTACAGGGACAGGCCCAGCTTGAGCTCGTTGACTCGGCCCTTTTTCATCATGTTGTCCCAGAACATCTGCGAGAACTGCTGGGTCGGCTGGCCCTTGGGCGAGAGGCCCAGGCGCTTGGCGTAGTGGGCCAGGCCGTGCATGATGTGGGTGATGGGCACCTCACGCGGGCAGCGCACGATGCAGTTGTAGCAGGAGGTACACATCCACATGGAGTCGGAGCCGAGCACCTCGTCACGCTGGCCGGCGCGGATCATCATGAAGATCTCCTGCGGCGGGTGCGACCAGTGCTTGCCCAGGGGGCAGGAGCCGGAGCAGACGCCGCACTGCATGCACATCTTCACCCATTCGCCTTCTTCCACGTTCGCTTCGACTTCCTTGAGAAAGTCGTTGCGGTACTTGTCGATCATTGCGGAATTCATGTCGCTCATGTCGATTCCCCCTTAGAACTTGAATGGACTTTGGCCGATCTTTTCGATCGTCGCGGCCATGTCGTTGATCAGTTGCGGTGCCCGCTGGATGTCGGTGATGGCGACATCGTAGTGGACCACGCGCTCGGGTTCGAGGTTGAGCGAGGAGAGGGTGTCGCCCACCTTGCTCATGCGCTCGGCGGCCATGGCGGAACCACGCACGAAGTGACACTGGTAGTCGTCATCGCGGCGGCAGCCCATGAGCACCACGCCATCGTAGCCCGAGTTCATCGAGTCGGTGATCCAGGACAGGCTTACCGAGCCCAGGCAGCGCACCGGGATGACGCGGGCCCAGGGGGTGATCTCGGTACCGGACAGGGCGGCCTGGTCCAGCGCCGGGTAGGCGTCGTTCTCGCAGGCGAGCACCAGGATGCGCGGCTTTTCGTCGAACTCGTCGGGGATTTCACAGTTCTTGATCTGCTGGTTGACCGTCTCCACCGAGTAGTTCTCGAAGGAGATGACGCGCACCGGGCAGGCCCCCATGCAGGTGCCGCAGCGACGGCAGCGGGCCTCGTTATACACCGGGAAGCCCTTTTCATCCTCGTTGATGGCACCGAAGGGGCATTCCACGGTACAGCGCTTGCACTGGGTGCAGCCCTCCTTGCGGAAGGTGGGGAAGCTGAGATCCCCGGAGCGCGGATGGGCAGCGCGACCCTGGGCGGCGTTTTCCGCCGCCTGAATCGCCTTCATGGCGGCACCCATGGCGTCATCCTTGGCCTGCTGTATGTCCATGGGACGACGCACGGGACCGGCGGCATAGATGCCGGTGCGGCGGCTCTCATAGGGGAAGCAGATGAAGTGCGAGTCGTTGAAACCATGCCTCAGGTGGGGCAGGTCGGTGCCCTGCCGGTACTGTAGATTGAGAATGGACGGCGGTGCCACTTCCAGGGCCTTGCGCAGGGTTTCCTTTTCCTCAGAGCCTTCCTCGGCTTCATCGAAGGCCAGCTGGGCGTAGGGATCGGGGCCGGAGTTGGCCACCATGCCGGTGGCCAGGACCACCAGATCGGCCTCCAGGCTGTCGTCCTGATCCAGGATCAGGTCGCGGATCTTGACCTTGTTGCCCTCCAAGCCGGACACCGTCGCCTTGCG
Source organism: gamma proteobacterium SS-5 (assembly GCA_009497875.2). NCBI lineage: Bacteria > Pseudomonadati > Pseudomonadota > Gammaproteobacteria > Chromatiales > Sedimenticolaceae > Magnetovirga > Magnetovirga frankeli. The sequence goes on from CP032508.2 coordinate 1,334,556, forward strand.
GAAGGTGACCATCTTTTGCTGGCCGGCGCGGTAGAAGTCTTCACCGGCGGCACCTGGGGTGCGCAGGTCATCGAACAGTATGGTGGTCTCGCAATCCGGGTTCTGATCCTTGAAGTAGATCGCCTGTTTGATGCTGGTGGTACAGCAGAAGCCGGAGCAATAGGGCAGCTTGCCCTTTTCGCTGGAACGCTGACCGGCGCACTGGACGAAGGCTACGCTACTGACGGCCTTGCCGTCGGAGGGGCGCTTGATCGGGCCGCCCTCGGCCTGTTTGGCCAGGCGTTCAAGCTCCAGATTGGTGATTACGTCCGGGCTCTTGCCGTAGCCCAGTTCCGGCAGTTGGTTGGCGTCATAGGGGGTGAAGCCGGTGGCCTGAACAATAGCGCCAAACTCGGCGCTGCTGGTGGAGCCGGACTCGGTGGCGATCTCCACCTTGAAGCGACCGGGGGCACCGTCGGTGCTGGCCAGGGTGCTGTTCAGATGCACGCTGATCTGGTCGTTGGCCTCCACCTGGGCGATCAGTTCGGCCACGTCGTTGTCGATGGGCTGCGGCAGATCGGCAGTGCGGCTGTTGCTGGTGCCCAGGGGGGCGGCCCGGTAGGGTGTGCGCTTGTGCAACTGGGCCATGTGGCCGCCGAGGGTGCCGGATTTCTCCACGATGGTGGTGGGATAGCCCGCCGCCGCCGCCTCCAGGGCAGCAGTCATGCCAGCCACGCCGCCGCCGACCACCAGGATGTTTTTATTCAGGGATTGCTCGCCGGAGGGCTGGGGGATGTTCATCGCCTTTAGCTCGGCGCAGGCCATGCGGATGTAGTCATCGGCCATGTCCTGTGTGGTCTCGCGGTTTTCGTCGCTATCCGGTCGCAGCCAGATGACGCCTTCACGCAGGTTGGCGCGGGTCATGGCGACATCGGCAAAGCTGAAGGCCTCCACCTTGGCGCGGCGCGAGCAGGCACCAATCATGATGTGGGTGGCACCCTCGCCGATGTCATCCTGGATCATCTTCACGCCTTCGGCGTTGCACAGCATGGGGTGCTGCTTGGCCTCTTGCAGCTTGCCATCACGCTTGGCGGTGGTCTCCAGCTGAGCGGCATCCAGGCGCTCGCCGATGCCACAGCCGGTGCAGATATAACCTACTAGTTTTTTGTCAGCCATGGATTAACCCTCCATTCCAGCAACGCGGTTGACGACTTGTACGGCGCGCAGGGCGGCACCGGTGGCGTGTTGCACCGAACGGTTCACGTCCAGGGCATCCGAGGCGCAACCGGCGGCGAACACGCCGCCGTTTTCCGCCACCGGCTCGATGAAGCCCTCGCGGTTGAGGACGATCTCCACCGGGAAGCTGTCGGCACTCACGCTGGGTTCCATGCCGACCGCCAGCACCACCAGATCGTGGGCATTGGCGTAGCGCTTATAGCCCTCGGTATCCACGCCGTTGAGCACGGGGTTGCCGTCCTTGTCCTGGGTGACCGAGGCCACCTTGGACTTGATGAAGGTGACGTTGTCCTTGGCCTTGACCCTTTCGTAGAAGTCCTCGAAGCGGTCGATGGCGCGGATGTCGATGTAGTAGATGCTGACGGCGGCATCTTCATAGGCATCGGTGACGTAGTGGGTCTGCTTCAGCGAGGCCATGCAGCAGATGCGTGAGCAGTGGTAGAGATGATTGCGGTCACGGGAACCGGCGCACTGGATGAAGGCGACGTTCTTCGCCTCCTTGCCATCGCTTGGGCGAATCAGCTTGCCGCCGGTCGGCCCGGTGGGGTCGGCCATGCGCTCGAACTCGACGTTGGTGATGACGTTGGCGAAGCGGTCATAGCCATAGGGCTGAATCTTGGCAGCGTCATAGGGCTGCCAGCCGGTGGCCCAGACCACGGCCCCACAGGGGATGGTCAGTTCCTCTTCCTGCATGTCCAGCTCGATGGCGTCGTATTTGCAGGCGGCCTTGGCCTTGTCCGCATCCGGCGTGCCGATCATCTGCGGGTCGATGACATAGCGCATGGGGTGGGCCATCTTGTGCGGCAGATAGGCCCCCTTGTGCTTGCCCAGGCCGTAGTTGAATTCGTCATCGAATTCGGCCTCCACGGCGCGCTCGCAATCACCGCAGCCGGTGCAGTTGTCGTTGACGTAACGCGGGCTGAGCCGGATGGTGGCGCTGTAGTTACCGGCCTCACCGCTGAGGTTGGTCACCTCGGCCAGGGTCAGGATGGTCAGATTGGGGTTCATCTTGGCGCGACGCTGGTTGATCTCCAGTCCGCAAGTGGGGAAGCACAGCTTGGGAAAGTACTTGTGCAGTTGGCTAACACGGCCACCCAGATAGGGGCGCTTTTCAACCAGGACGACCTGCTTTCCGGTTTCAGCGGCTTCCAGAGCAGCGGTCATACCGCTGATGCCACCACCGACCACCAGAATGGTCTGATTGGTTGCGACTATATCCGTCATGGTGATCCTCCGTCGCGGATTATGGGATTCAAGGCTTGCGTTCCGGCGGCGGGGGAGTACAATCCCGACTAACTTGCTAAGTTATTATCCGCAGGGCCGCAAACGAACGGCTATTTCAAGAGCGGGCAAAGATACACGCCTTCGGGGTCCGCTGCCATAGCCAATTAGGGCTAGTGCCTATCGAATTTACCAATATGCGGATAGATGGGCCGTATTGCCAAATGCGGCTGGATCGTCTTTTTGTCTCTGTCAGAGGCCTCCCGGCGCGTCCCCTGCGACAAGCTCGGGATGGCACTCGGGCTTGCGCAGGACAGCCAAAGTCCATTTGATCAAGTAGAATAAGGTGTCTGATGACTGAACACGCTACCGCCTTTTCACCTGAATCCCACCTTATAGATGATGAGCCCTACTACGAGCCCCTGGCCAATGAGTTGGAGGTGTTCCAGGCGGCCTATGATAACCGCCTGCCGATCCTGCTCAAGGGCCCTACCGGCTGCGGCAAGACCCGCTTTGTGGAACACATGGCCTGGCGCTTGCGGCGGGCCCTGATCAGCGTCTCCTGCCATGATGATCTGACCTCTTCCGATCTGGTTGGCCGCTATCTGGTCAAGGGTGGCGAGACGGTGTGGATCGACGGCCCCCTGGCTAGTGCCGTGCGTCATGGCGGCATCTGCTATCTGGACGAGGTGGTGGAGGCGCGCAAGGACACCACGGTGGTGATCCACCCCCTGGCGGACGACCGCCGCGTGCTGCCGATTGAAAAGCTCGGTCAGGTGCTCAGGGCCGGGCCTGAGTTTTGCCTGGTGATGTCCTACAACCCCGGCTATCAGAGCGTGCTCAAGGACCTCAAGCAGTCCACCCGCCAACGCTTTGTCGCCCTGGAGTTCGACTACCCCAATGCCGAGCTGGAGCAGCGTATCGTCGAGAAGGAATCCGGCGTCGATGCCCAGACCGCCCGCCAGCTGGTCAAGTTCGCCCAGATGACGCGCAACCTGCGCGGCTCCGGCCTGGACGAGGGTGCCAGTACCCGCCTGCTGGTACACGCCGCCAAGCTCATCGCCAGCGACGTCGATCCGGTCAGCGCCTGTGCCAGCTGCATCGCCCAGGCGCTCACCGACGATGCGGAGATGCTCAGCGCGGTCAATGAGCTGTCGGCATCCCTGTTCTGAACAGCTTCAGGGCTCCCTGACCCGATTCAACCCAGGTAGAACGCACCGCGCCCGGCCTTTGCCCCAGGCCGGATTGGCCGCCTGCTTTGTTGCCTGATTAGGCGTTGACACACTCCTGAAACCTGCGTATAGTTCGCGCCTCTTGATCGACGCCAAATGTCGGCAGAGGCGTGCGCAGCGCCGTAATCATAAAGATTTTCCTGAGTGCTTGGCTTCCCAACGCGCTTTAGCAAGTTGGGTAGGGTCCTGCACTCTCTGTTTTTTATAGCATGTGGAAGCGTCCCTGGAGACGATTTAGATGGCAACAATCAATCAGCTGGTGCGCAAACCCCGCCAGCGCAAAATTGAAAAGAGCAACGTACCTGCCCTGGAGGCATGTCCGCAAAAGCGTGGCGTTTGCACCCGTGTTTACACCACTACGCCGAAAAAGCCCAACTCGGCCCTGCGTAAGGTGGCCCGAGTGCGCCTGACCAACGGCTATGAAGTGACCAGCTACATCGGTGGTGAGGGGCACAACCTGCAGGAGCACTCGGTGGTGCTGATCCGTGGCGGTCGCGTCAAGGACCTGCCCGGCGTGCGCTACCACACGGTACGCGGCACCCTGGATACCTCGGGTGTGGAAAAACGCCGCCAGGCACGCTCCAAGTACGGTGCCAAGCGCCCAAAGAGCTGATACCTATTAGGTTGATTGGATAAAGATTCAGATAGGCCCAGAGCAATGCCCAGAAGAAGAGTTGCACAAAAACGCGAAGTACTGCCCGATCCCAAGTTCGGCAGTCTGCAGGTGACCAAGTTCGTCAACATGGTCATGGTGGACGGCAAGAAATCCGTAGCCGAACACATTATCTATGGTGCCCTGAACAAGCTGACGCAGAAGTCCGGTGGCGACCCGCTGGAACTGCTGGAGCAGGCGCTGGAAAACGTGCGCCCCCTGGTAGAGGTCAAGTCCCGCCGGGTCGGTGGTGCCACCTATCAGGTGCCGGTCGAGGTGCGCATCAAGCGGCGCGACTCCCTGGCCATGCGCTGGCTGATCGACGCGGCGCGCAAACGCAGCGAAAAATCCATGGATCAGCGCCTGGCCGGTGAACTGATCGATGCCGTGGACTCCAAGGGCTCGGCGGTGAAGAAGAAGGAAGACACCCACCGCATGGCCGAGGCCAACAAGGCCTTCGCTCATTATCGCTGGTAGTTGGGCTGCGGGTCATTGGGAGAGATGAAATGGCTCGCGCCACACCCATCGAGCGTTATCGCAATATCGGCATCATGGCCCACATCGATGCCGGCAAGACGACCACCACGGAGCGGGTGCTGTACTACACCGGTGTATCCCACAAGATAGGTGAGGTACACGATGGGGCCGCCACCATGGACTGGATGGAGCAGGAGCAGGAGCGTGGCATCACCATCACCTCCGCCGCCACCACCGCCTTCTGGCGCGGCATGGCGCAACAGTTTGAAGATCACCGTATCAACATCATTGATACGCCCGGGCATGTGGACTTCACCATCGAGGTGGAGCGCTCCCTGAGGGTACTGGATGGCGCTGTCTTTGTACTCTGCGCCGTGGGTGGGGTGGAGCCCCAGTCAGAGACGGTCTGGCGGCAGGCAAACAAGTACCATGTGCCGAGGATGGCCTTCGTCAACAAGATGGACCGTATGGGGGCCGACTTCCTGCGCGTTGTCGAGCAACTCAAGACCCGGCTGGGGGCAACTCCGGTACCGATCCAGCTGCCGGTAGGCGCGGAGGAGGCATTCGGTGGGGTCATCGACCTGATCAAGATGAAGTCCATCGTCTGGTCGAACGAGAACATGGGCATAGACTTCCACTACGAGGAAGTGCCCAGCCAGATGCTGGAGACCTGTCAGCAACTGCGCGAAGAGATGGTCGAAGCGGCCGCCGAGGCCAACGAAGAATTGATGGACAGCTACCTGGAATCGGGCCAGCTGTCCGAGGCGCAGATCATCCAGGGGCTGCGCAAGCGCACCCTGGAGCTGGAAATAGTCCCGGTTACCTGCGGCTCCGCGTTCAAGAACAAGGGTGTGCAGGCCCTGCTGGACAAGGTGGTCGAGCTGATGCCCTCGCCGCTGGATGTGCCCTCCATCAAGGGCCACCTGCTGGATGCCGAGGAGACCCTGGCCGAGCGTCACCCGGCCGATGACGAGCCCTTTGCGGCGCTGGCGTTCAAGATTGCCACCGACCCCTACGTCGGCACACTGACCTTCTTTCGGGTCTATTCGGGGGTGATGAAGTCGGGCGATACGGTACTCAATCCGATCAAGGGCAAGAAGGAACGCATTGGCCGCATCCTGCAGATGCACGCCAACCATCGGGAAGAGATAAAAGAGGTACGGGCCGGCGAGATCGCCGCTGCGGTCGGCCTCAAGGACGTGGTCACGGGCGAGACCCTGTGCGCCATCGACCGGCCCATAGTGCTGGAGAAAATGGACTTCCCCGAGCCCGTGATCTCGGTCGCGGTAGAGCCCAGGACCCAGGCGGATCAGGAAAAGATGGGCCTGGCGCTCTCCAAGCTGGCGCAGGAAGACCCCTCGTTCCGGGTACATACCGACGAGGAATCGGGGCAGACCATCATCTCCGGCATGGGAGAGCTGCATCTGGACATCATCGTTGACCGGATGAAGCGTGAATTCAAGGTAGAGGCCAACGTGGGCGCGCCCCAGGTGTCCTATCGCGAGACCATCCGCAGCAGGGTGGAGAGTGAGGGAAAGTTTGTGCGCCAGTCCGGTGGACGCGGTCAATACGGCCATGTCTGGCTGCGCATCGAGCCTCTGGAAGACGCGGAAAAGGGCTACGAATTCGTCAACGCCATCGTCGGGGGGGCAGTGCCTCGGGAGTTTATTCCGGCGGTGGACAAGGGCATACAGGAGACCATGACCAGCGGCGTGCTGGCGGGGTATCCGGTGCAGGGGGTCAAAGTCACCCTGTTCGATGGCTCCTATCACGAGGTGGACTCATCCGAGCAGGCGTTCAAGATCGCCGGCTCCATGGGCTTCAGAAGCGGCGCAAAAGAGGCGCGGCCGGTCTTGCTGGAGCCGATGATGAAGGTGGAGGTAACCACCCCGGAGGAAAACATGGGCGACGTGGTGGGTGATCTCAACCGCCGTCGCGGCATGGTGCTGGGCATGGACGAAGGCCCGGCAGGCAAGGTAGTACGCGCCCAGGTGCCCCTGGCCGAGATGTTCGGCTACGCCACCGACCTGCGCGGGGCGACCCAGGGGCGGGCCGTCTATAGCATGGAATTCGAGAAATATACTGAGGTACCTGCGGCCGTAGCCGAGGCGATCATTAAGAAACAGTAAGTCATCCACGAGGGTAGAAGTCGTGTCCAAAGAAAAGTTTGAACGTAAGAAACCGCACGTAAACGTCGGCACCATAGGTCACGTTGACCACGGCAAGACCACCTTGACCGCGGCCATCACTACCCATCAGGCGAGCAAGTTCGGTGGCGAATCACGCGCCTACGACCAGATCGACAACGCCCCGGAAGAACGTGAGCGTGGCATCACCATCGCCACCGCCCACGTCGAATACGAAACCGACATGCGCCACTACGCCCATGTGGACTGCCCCGGACACGCCGACTATGTAAAGAACATGATCACCGGCGCGGCGCAGATGGACGGTGCCATCCTGGTGGTCTCCGCCGCCGACGGCCCCATGCCGCAGACCCGTGAGCACATCCTGCTGTCGCGTCAGGTGGGCGTGCCCTACATCATCGTCTATATGAACAAGGCCGACATGGTCGATGATGAAGAACTGCTGGAGCTGGTGGAAATGGAGATCCGCGAACTGCTCGACAGCTACGACTTCCCCGGAGACGACACCCCGATCGTGGTCGGATCCGCGCTCAAGGCCCTGGAGGGTGATGACAGCGACATCGGCACCAAATCCATCGACAAGCTGGTCGAGGCCCTGGACAGTTACATCCCCGAGCCCGAGCGGGCCATCGACGGTGCCTTCCTGATGCCCATCGAAGACGTCTTCTCCATCTCCGGGCGTGGCACCGTGGTCACCGGCCGGGTGGAGCGCGGCGTGGTCAAGGTGGGTGAAGAAATCGAAATCGTCGGCATCCGCGACACCCAGAAGACCACCTGTACCGGGGTGGAAATGTTCCGCAAGCTGCTCGACCAGGGCGAGGCCGGAGACAACGTCGGCGTGCTGCTGCGCGGCACCAAGCGCGAAGACGTCGAGCGTGGTCAGGTGCTGTGCAAGCCCGGCACGATCAAGCCGCACACCCACTTCGAGGCCGAGGTCTATGTGCTGAGCAAGGAAGAAGGCGGTCGTCACACCCCCTTCTTCAACGGCTATCGTCCGCAGTTCTACTTCCGCACCACCGATGTCACCGGTGCCTGCGACCTGCCGGAAGGGGTGGAGATGGTCATGCCCGGCGACAACGTCAAGATGACGGTCAAGCTGATCAACCCCATCGCCATGGAAGAGGGCCTGCGCTTCGCCATCCGCGAAGGCGGCCGCACCGTGGGTGCCGGTGTGGTATCCAAGATTATCGAGTGATTTGAGCCATGACTAATCAGAGAATCCGTATCCGTTTGAAGGCCTTCGATCACCGCATGATCGATCAGTCCGCACGGGAGATCGTAGAGACGGCCAAGCGCACCGGTGCCACGGTGCTCGGCCCCATCCCGCTGCCGACCAAGAAAGAGCGCTTCACCGTGCTGATCTCGCCACACGTCAACAAAGACGCCCGCGACCAGTATGAGATCCGCACCCATAACCGTCTGATGGATATAGTCGATCCCACAGACAAGACTGTTGATGCCTTGATGAAACTGGATCTCGCCGCCGGCGTGGATGTTCAGATCAAGCTGAACTGAGGTTAGAGCAATGGCAATTGGACTTATCGGACGCAAAGCGGGCATGACGCGCATCTTCACCGAAGAGGGCCGCTCCATCCCCGTAACCGTCATTGAGGTTGCACCCAATCGGGTAACCCAGCTGCGCACCGAAGAGCGTGATGGTTATCGCGCCATTCAGGTCACCAGTGGCGAAAAGAAGGCCTCGCGCCTGAACAAGGCCGAGACCGGCCACTTTGCCAAGGCCGGTGTAGAGGCAGGCCGCGGCCTGTGGGAATTCCGTGTCGGTGAAGGCGAGGCCGATGATATCCAGGTAGGCAGCGAGCTGAATGTGGGCCTGTTCGAACAGGGCCAGATCCTGGATGTACGCGGAACCAGCAAGGGCAAGGGCTTTGCCGGTGGCGTCAAGCGCCACAACTTCCGTATGCAGGATGCCACCCACGGTAACTCCCTGTCCCATCGCGCGCCGGGTTCCATCGGCCAGTGTCAGACCCCAGGTCGGGTGTTCAAGGGTAAGCGCATGGCAGGTCAGATGGGCAATGTACAGCGCTGCCAGCAGAACCTGGAGCTGGTACGGGTGGATGCCGAACGCAACCTGCTGCTGGTGAAGGGCTCAGTGCCCGGCTCCAGCAGTGGCGACCTGATCATCACCGCCGCCGCGAAGAAGACGAATAAGGGGTAATGACGATGGAATTGACAGTACAGGACGGCACCAGCCTGCAGGTTGCAGAGGCTGTATTCGCCGCCGATTACAACGAGGCGCTGATCCATCAGGTAGTCAATGCCTACCTGGCCGGTTCCCGCGCCGGAACCCGGGCGCAGAAGACCCGCGCCCAGGTCAGCGGTGGCGGGGCCAAGCCCTGGCGGCAGAAAGGCACCGGCCGCGCCCGTGCCGGTACTAGCCGCAGCCCGATCTGGCGCTCCGGTGGTGTAACCTTCGCCGCCCGGCCACAGAACTGGGCGCAGAAGGTCAACCGCAAGATGTACCGCGCCGCGCTGCGCTCTATCCTCTCCGAACTGCTGCGCCAGGAGCGCCTGCAGGTGGTGGAGAGCTTCCAGGTGGATGCCCCCAAGACCAAGGTGCTGGCCCAGCGTCTGCACGACATGGGGTTGAAGGATGTGCTGATCATTGATCAGGAACCCGATGAGAACCTCTATCTGTCCTCGCGCAACCTCTATCATGTGGGCGTGTGCGCAGTGGATGAGATCGATCCGGTCAGCCTGGTTGGCTTTGGCAAGGTGCTCATGACCAGCGCCGCCCTGAAATCCCTGGAGGAGCGACTGGCATGAACAAAGAACGCCTGATGAAGATCCTGCTGGCACCCCTGGTGTCGGAAAAAAGCACGCAGATGGCCGATGCCAGCCGCCACTTTGCCTTCAAGGTAGCGCCGGATGCCAGCAAACCCGAGATCAAGGCGGCGGTAAGCGAACTGTTCAAGGTGGAAGTGGACTCGGTTCGGGTACTCAACGTCAAGGGCAAAAAGAAACGGCACGGTGCCATCATGGGACGCCGCGCCGATTGGAAAAAGGCTTACGTAAAACTCAAGCCGGGCAACGACATCGACTTTGGCGCTGGTGCCTAAGCGGCCCGGCCCTATAGACGCAGGAACAGATTATGCCACTGGTTAAAGCTAACCCGACCTCACCCGGACGCCGCTTCGTGGTGACGGTGCATACCCCTGACCTCCACAAGGGCGCGCCCCACGGGCCGCTGTTGGAGAAGAAGACCAAGAAGGGCGGTCGCAACAATACCGGCCGCATCACGACCCGGCATCGGGGTGGTGGTGCCAAGCAACGCTATCGGGTAATCGATTTCAAGCGCAACAAGGATGGCATCAAGGCCAATGTAGAGCGCATCGAGTACGATCCCAATCGTACCGCGCACATTGCCCTGCTCAAGTACGAGGACGGCGAGCATCGCTACATCATCGCCCCGCGTGGGGTGAAGGCCGGCGATACCCTGCTGTCCGGTGCCAGCGCGCCGATCAGCGCGGGTAACTGTATGCCGTTGCGCAATATACCCTTGGGTAGCCTGATCCATTGCATCGAACTTAAGCCCGGCAAGGGTGCTCAGATAGCCCGCAGTGCCGGGGCCAGCGTACAGCTGGTGGCAAAGGACGGCTCCTACGCCACCCTGCGTCTGCGCTCCGGCGAGATGCGCAAGGTGCTGAGCAACTGCCGCGCCGTGATCGGCGAGGTGGGAAATAGCGAGCACAGCCTGCGCTCCCTGGGCAAGGCCGGTGCCAAACGCTGGCGCGGGGTACGTCCAACGGTGCGTGGCGTAGCCATGAACCCGGTGGATCACCCGCACGGTGGTGGTGAAGGGCGTACCTCGGGCGGCCGACATCCGGTCACCCCCTGGGGCGTTCCGACCAAGGGTTACAAGACGCGCACCAACAAGCGTACCGATAAGTACATTGTGCGCCGTCGCAACAAAAAATAATCAGTGAGGACATCAGCGTGCCACGTTCAGTAAAAAAAGGCCCATTCGTCGATCACCACCTGTGGAAGAAGATCGAGACCGCACTGGAAAACAACGACAAGCGCCCGATCAAGACCTGGTCGCGCCGCTCCGTCGTACTGCCGGACATGGTTGGTCTGACCATCGCCGTGCATAACGGCCGCCAGCATGTGCCTGTGCTTGTGTCGGAGAACATGGTCGGCCACAAGCTGGGCGAATTTGCCCTGACCCGTACCTATCGCGGTCATGCGGCAGACAAGAAATCGAAAAAGTAACAGGGTCTAGTCATGCAAACTTTTGCCAAATTGCGTTACGCCAAGATGTCTGCCCAGAAGGGCCGTCTTGTCGCCGACCAGGTACGCGGCATGCCGGTTGAACAGGCGCTCAATCTGCTCCAGTTCAGCAACAAGAAGGCGGCCGGCGTGGTCAAGAAGGTGCTCGACTCGGCCATTGCCAATGCCGAGCACAACGAAAATGCCGATATCGATGAATTGCGTATTTGCGCCATCTGCGTCGATGAAGGCCCCACCATGAAGCGCATGCATGCACGTGCCAAGGGACGGGGCAACCGTATCTTAAAGAGAACCTGTCACATTACCGTGACGGTTTCAGACAAGTAAGTAACAGAGAGAGGCCACGATGGGTCAAAAAGTACATCCGATCGGGATCCGTCTCGGTATCGTCAAGGACTGGACGTCCAAGTGGTATGCCGACACCAAGGATTACGCCAACATGCTCAACAGCGACCTGGAGACGCGCGCCTTCCTCAAGGACAAACTCTCCCAGGCCTCTGTCAGTCGGATTCAGATCGACCGACCGGCGAAGAATGTGAATATCACCATTCACACGGCGCGTCCCGGTCTGGTGATCGGCCAGAAGGGCAAGGACATAGATGAACTGCGGGCCGAGGTGGCCAAACGCATGGGTATGCCGGTGCATATCAGCATCGAGGAGATCCGCAAGCCGGAGATGGACGCCCAGCTGGTTGCCGAGAGCATTGCCCAGCAACTGGAGCGCCGCGTCATGTTCCGTCGCGCCATGAAGCGCGCCGTGCAGAACACCATGCGCCTGGGCGCAGGTGGCATCAAGGTAAATATCGCCGGCCGTCTCAACGGTGCCGAAATCGCCCGTGGGGAATGGTATCGCGAGGGCCGCGTGCCCCTGCACACCCTGCGTGCCGATATCGACTACGGCTTTGCCGAGGCGCATACCACCTACGGCGTGATTGGCACCAAGGTGTGGATTTTCAAGGGTGAGGTCTATGGCAACGAAGAGCCTGCCGAAGTGGCCGAACCGCGTAAATCGGGTAGAAAGGCATAATCATGTTACAGCCTAAGAGAACCAAGTACCGCAAGATGCACAAGGGCCGCAACCGTGGCCTGGCACAGTCGGGCAATCGCGTCAGCTTTGGTGAATACGGCCTGAAGGCAATCGGCCGCGGGCGCATCACCGCCCGTCAGATCGAGGCGGCGCGACGTACCATCACGCGCCATGTCAAGCGTGGCGGCAAGCTGTGGATTCGCATCTTCCCAGACAAACCGATCAGCAAAAAGCCCCTGGAAGTGCGTATGGGTAAGGGTAAGGGTAACGTCGAATACTGGGTGGCCCAGATTCAGCCCGGTCGCATGTTGTATGAGATCCAGGGCGTGAACGAAGAACTGGTACGCCAGGCCTTTGCTCTGGCTGCGGCCAAGCTGCCGGTGCAGACAACCATTGTTAAACGCCAGGTGTTGTGATGAAAGCGAGTGATATGCGTGGTAAGAGCCCAGCAGAGTTGAAGGAGCTGATGCTTGAGCTGCTCAAGGAGCAGTTCAATCTGCGTATGCAGAGAGGTACAGAGCAACTGGCGCGGCCTTCCGAGATGAAACGGGTGCGCCGAGAAATAGCGCGGATCAAGACCGTGATGAATGAACTCAAGTCAGGTAAAGCGTCATGAGTGAGGCAATAGAGGCACCCCAGAGCAACCGTACCCTGATCGGTCGGGTGGTCAGCGACAAGATGGACAAGACCGCCACCGTGTTGGTCGAGCGTCAGGTCAAGCACCCCCTGTATGGCAAGTTTATCCGCCGTTCGACCAAGCTGCATGCCCACGACGCGGACAATAGCTGCAAGGCCGGGGATACGGTACTGGTGGAACAGTGTCGGCCGATCTCCAAGAGCAAGTGCTGGCGCCTGGTCAAGATCATCGAGCGTCCGGCCTGAATTGGCTGAAGCAATTTACTAGAGTGGAATAAGACCATGATTCAGATGCAATCAACGCTGGGTATCGCGGACAACAGTGGTGCCAAGAGGGTCCAGTGCATCAAGGTACTGGGTGGTTCCCATCGGCGTTATGCCGGTATAGGCGACATCATCAAAGTCAGCGTCAAGGATGCCATACCCCGAGGCAAGGTGAAAAAGGGCGATGTATATAACGCCGTGGTGGTCCGCACGGCCAAGGGCGTGCGCCGTCCCGACGGCTCCCTGATTCGCTTTGACGGCAATGCCGCCGTGCTGCTGAACAACAACCTTCAGCCCATCGGTACCCGTATCTTCGGCCCGGTAACCCGCGAGCTGCGCAGTGAACGCTTCATGAAGATCATTTCGCTCGCCCCGGAAGTGTTGTAAGGCCAATCATCCGTCAGGCCAAAGGTATTTTGAGGAACAAGCGATGCGCAAGATTCGAAAGGGCGACGAGGTGATCGTCGTTGCAGGCAAAGACAAGGGCAAGCGGGGTACCGTAGCCCAGATGGTAAGCGAAGAGCGCCTGGTGGTGGAAAACATCAACCTGGTCAAGCGCCATACCAAACCCAACCCGGCCCGTGGCGAGCAGGGCGGCATTGTCGAGAAAGAGATGCCCCTGCACGTCTCCAACGTGGCCTTGTTCAATCCGGTTACCAACAAGGCCGATCGGGTTGGCTTCAAGACCCTGGAAGATGGCCGCAAGGTGCGGGTGTTCAAGTCCAACGGCGAAGTCGTTGACGTATAAGGCAGGCGAGATTATGACTACCTTGCAGACAGTATATCGGGAAGAGATCGTCGCCAAGCTGCGCGATCAGTTTGGTTACAAATCGGTCATGGAAGTGCCCCGAATCGAAAAGATCACCCTCAATATGGGGGTGGGAGAGGCCGTGGCGGACAAAAAGATCATGGATCACGCGGTGAATGACATGCGCGCCATCGCCGGTCAGCAGCCGGTGGTGACCAAGGCACGCAAGTCGGTGGCCGGGTTCAAGATTCGTGAGGGCTGGCCGATCGGCTGCAAGGTGACCTTGCGCCGCGAACGCATGTATGAGTTCCTGGAGCGTCTGATCCATATCGCCATCCCGCGTATCCGTGACTTCCGTGGCCTCAACCCCAAGTCCTTCGATGGTCGGGGTAACTTCAGCATGGGGGTCAAGGAACAGATCATGTTCCCTGAGATCGACTACGACAAGGTGGACAGCCTGCGTGGCCTGGACATCATCATCACCACATCGGCCAAGACCGATGACGAAGGCCGCGCCCTGTTGGCCGCCTTCAAGTTTCCGTTCAAAGGCTGAGAAATCCTATGGCAAAGAAAAGTATGCTGGCGCGTGAGGTAAAGCGCACCAAGACCGCACTGAGGTTCGCCACCAAGCGCACGGAGTTGAAGGCGATCATCAACAGCCCGGCAAGCAGCCCGGAGGCAGTGGATGAGGCCGTTCTCAAGTTGCAGAAGCTGCCGCGTGATGCCTCGCCAACCCGCCAGATGAAACGCTGCCGGGTCAGTGGCCGTCCCCATGGGGTGTACCGCAAGTTTGGCCTGGGCCGTAACAAGCTGCGTGAAGCGGCCATGCGCGGCGACGTGCCCGGATTGGTCAAGGCCAGCTGGTAGATCAGAAGTTGGCTTTTGGTCGGGCAGGGCGCTTGGCCGTGGTTTTTGCCTGAAAAACCGATACGAGCAAAAAAACGCTTTCTTGTTTTGACGTTGCGAAGTACCATGCTCGGCTTTCTCGACGTCCACCAGTGGGTATCGCGGCAAACGGCCGGACTGACCCGAGGAGTAGCACCCGATGAGTATGTCTGATCCCATCGCGGATATGCTGACGCGCATCCGCAATGGCCAACAGGCCGGCAAGGCGTCCATCAGCCTGCCCGGTTCCAAACTGAAGGCCGCCATAGCCAAGGTCCTCAAGGACGAAGGCTATATTTCCGATTTCAGCCTGAGCAGCAGCGACGGCAAGCAGCAGATGCAGATCGACCTGAAGTACTTTCAGGGCGGCCCTGTGATCGAGATGATCAAGCGGGTCAGTCGCCCCGGTCTGCGCATCTACAAGGGCAGCACCGAGTTGCCCAGTGTGCGCAGCGGCCTGGGCGTGGCCATCATTTCAACTTCCAAGGGCGTGATGACCGATCGCGCTGCCCGGGCCGCAGGCCAGGGTGGCGAAGTCATCGCCTACATAGCCTAAGGGGGTTAGCCATGTCACGCATAGCAAAGGCACCGATCACCCTGCCCAAGGGGGTGGAGATCAAGCAAAGCGGCAGCGCCATCAACATCAAGGGCAGCAAAGGCAATCTTGACCTGGAGATCCATCCCCTGGTCAGGCTCAGCATCGACGACCAGCAGATCAGCTTTGCCCCGGCCAAAGAGGGCGATCAGGATGCCTGGGCCATGGCCGGCACCATGCGCGCCCTGGTCAACAACATGGTGTTGGGCGTATCCAATGGCTGGAGCAAGAAGCTGCAACTGGTTGGGGTCGGTTATCGCGCCCAGGCCAAGGGCAAGACCCTGGGCCTGAGTCTGGGCTTCTCCCATCCGGTGGAATATGCCGTACCCGAGGGTATCAGCATTGAAACGCCATCGCAGACCGAGATCCTGGTAAGCGGCTTTGACAAGCAACAGGTGGGGCAGGTGGCCGCAGAGATTCGCGCCTACCGGCCGCCGGAGCCCTATAAGGGCAAGGGTGTACGTTATTCCGACGAACATGTGGTTCGTAAGGAAGCCAAGAAAAAGTAAGGTATAGATGATGGATAAGAAGTCTTCTCGAATTCGTCGCGCTACGCGCGCACGGGCGAAGATCCGTGAACTACGGGTGCATCGTCTCAGCGTACATCGTACCCCGCGGCATATATATGCTCAGGTAATCGCCCCGGATGGCGAGACCGTGGTGACCTCCGCCTCCACCCTGGAAAAGGCCCTGCGTGACGAGCTGAACGGTCATGCCGGCAATGTGGATGCCGCCGGCAAGGTAGGCAAGGCGATTGCCGAACGCGCCAAGGCCGCAGGCATAGAGCGGGTGGCATTTGACCGCTCCGGTTTCAAGTACCACGGCCGCGTTAAGGCTCTGGCCGATGCAGCGCGTGAAAACGGCCTGCAGTTCTAAGGGGAATAATGATGTCTAATTTCAATGCCAAAGCAGATGGCGATGATCTCATTGAGAAACTGATCGGCGTCAATCGCGTCTCCAAGACCGTCAAGGGTGGTCGCCAGTTTGCATTTGCCGCCCTCACCGTGGAGGGCGATGGCAACGGCAAGATAGGATTCGGTACCGGCAAGGCGCGTGAGGTACCTGTCGCCATTCAGAAGGCGATGGAGTCGGCGCGGCGCAACATGAAGGACGTAAAGCTGAAGAACAACACCCTGCAATATCCCATTGTCGGGCGTCATGGCGCGGCCAAGGTATTCATGCAGCCCGCCTCCGAGGGTACCGGGATTATCGCAGGTGGTGCCATGCGCGCCGTGTTCGAGGTGGTAGGGGTACATGACGTGCTGGCCAAGTGCATAGGCACCAACAACCCGACCAACGTGGTGCGCGCCACCCTCAACGGCCTGCACGACATGACCGATGCCGAGGCCGTAGCGGCCAAACGCGGCAAGACCGTTGAAGAAATCCTGGGGTAATGGCCATGGCTGACAAGAAAATGATGCGAGTGACCCTCGTCAAGAGTAAGTACGGTCGTCTCAAGACGCACCGGGATTGCGTTCGTGGATTGGGTCTAAGGCGTATGCACCACTGCGTAGAGGTAGAGGACACCCCCTCGACCCGTGGCATGGTCAACAAGGTCTCCTACATGGTCAAGGTAGAGGAAGTCTGATGCATCTGAATACACTGAGTCCTGGCGCAGGCGCCAAGCAGCAGAAAAAGCGCGTCGGTCGCGGCATAGGCAGCGGCCTGGGCAAGACCTGTGGCCGTGGCCACAAGGGTCAGACCTCGCGCTCCGGCGGTTACCATAAGGTTGGCTTTGAAGGCGGTCAGATGCCGCTGCAACGCCGCCTGCCGAAGATCGGCTTCAGCTCCCGCGTATCCCGGGTCAGCGCCCAGGTGCGCCTGAGCGAGTTGGCCAAGGTGCAGGGCGATCTGGTGGATCTGCCCAGCCTGCAAGCGGCCAGGGTGATCAATCGCTCCATCAAACAGGTAAAAATCTTCCTTTCCGGGACCATTGATCGCGCCCTGACTGTCAAGGGTCTTGGGGTGAGCAAGGGGGCTCGGGCGGCCATAGAGGCGGCCGGCGGCAAGGTGGAAGAGTAATTTCGCATGGCAGGCTTGGGGGCTAATGCCGGGGCACTTGCGGGGGCAGGTCAGCTGAAAGAGCTGCGTAATCGCCTGCTGTTTGTGCTGGGGGCACTGATCGTGTTCCGCATCGGCACCTTTATCCCGGTGCCTGGGGTCAACCCGGCGGCCCTGGCGGCCCTGTTCGAACAGCAGGCCGGTACTATACTGGACATGTTCAACATGTTCTCCGGTGGTGCCCTGGAGCGCGCCTCCCTGTTTGCCCTGGGCATCATGCCCTACATCTCTGCATCCATCATCATGCAGTTGATGACAGCGGTGATACCCAAGCTGGAGCAGATGAAGAAGGAAGGTGAGGCCGGGCGGCGCAAGATCACCCAATACACCCGCTACGGCACCGTGGTGCTGGCCACCTTCCAGGCAATCGGCATCTCCATGGCCCTGCAAAGCCAGCAGGTGGGCGGAGATTCCGTAGTGGTACAGCAGGGCTTTGGCTTTATCTTCACCGCTACCGTATCCCTGGTTACCGGCACCCTGTTCCTGATGTGGCTGGGTGAGCAGATCACCGAGCGCGGCATCGGCAACGGTATCTCGCTGATCATCTTTGCCGGCATTGTCGCGGGCCTGCCCTCGGCCATCGGCGGCACCCTGGAGCTGGTGCGCAATGGTGAGATGCACTTTATTACCGTGCTTACCCTGTTCATCCTGGCCATTGCGGTGACCGCCTTTGTGGTGTTTGTCGAGCGTGGTCAGCGGCGGGTAACGGTGAACTACGCCAAGCGTCAGCAGGGACGCAAGATGTACGCGGCGCAAAGCAGCCACCTGCCGTTGAAGCTGAACATGGCCGGGGTCATCCCGCCTATCTTCGCCTCCAGCATCATCCTCTTCCCCTCTACCCTGGGGCAGTGGTTTGGTACCGGTGAAAACATGCGCTGGATGCAGGACATAGTGGCAAAGCTCTCCCCTGGCGAGCCGGTGTATGTGATCTTCTATGCCCTGGCGATTATCTTCTTTTGCTTTTTCTATACGGCCTTGGTGTTCAACTCCAAGGAGACGGCAGACAACCTGAAGCGCTCCGGTGCTTTTATCCCTGGGATCAGGCCAGGGGAGCAGACGGCAAAGTATATCGACGGGGTGATGAGTAAGCTCACCTTCTGGGGGGCGATCTACATCACCGCCGTGTGCCTGTTACCCGAGTTCCTGATCGTAGGCTGGAATGTACCCTTCTACTTTGGGGGTACCTCCCTGCTGATCATCGTCGTGGTGGTGATGGATTTCATGGCGCAGATTCAGGCGCACATGATGTCACATCAGTATGAAGGCCTGATGCGTAAGGCCAATCTCAAAGGTTCTAAGCCCGGTCAGCGTTGATTTGGCCTGGGCAGTACGTTGGAGTAAACAATGAAAGTTCGTGCATCGGTAAAAAAGATCTGCCGTAACTGCAAGGTGGTGCGGCGAAATGGCGTGGTGCGAGTCATCTGCAAGGATGGACGCCACAAGCAGCGCCAGGGTTAAAGAGATGCCTGGCTTGTGCTGGGCCTTGTTCTAGGTTAAAATTCCGCGCTTTCGCTCGGCAAAAGACATTTTTCAGGAGTTATTCATGGCCCGTATTGCTGGAGTCAATATTCCGGATAAAAAGCACGCAGTGATAGCCCTGACGTCCATTTATGGCGTCGGCAGGACGCGCGCTGGCCTGATCTGCGCTGCTGTGGGTATTGAGCCACATCGCAAGATCCAGGAGCTGAATGAAGAGGACCTCGACCGGATCCGTGGCGAGGTCGCCAAGTTCGCCGTAGAGGGTGATCTGCGCCGAGAGGTGTCCATGAACATCAAGCGGCTGATGGACCTGGGCTGTAATCGCGGCATCCGCCATCGCCGGGGCCTGCCCCTGCGCGGTCAGCGCACCCGTACCAATGCGCGTACCCGCAAGGGTCCACGCCGCCCGATCAAGCGTTGATGGCTTGGCCGCATCCCAATCCCAGTTAAGCGTTACACAGTTAAGGTATTTCAAAGATGGCAAAACCCACTCGTGGCCGGAAGAAGGTCAAGAAGGTCGTCACGGATGGAGTGGCGCATGTGCATGCGTCCTTCAACAACACCATAGTGACCATTTCCGATCGTCAGGGCAATGCCCTGTGCTGGGCCACCGCTGGCGGCTCCGGCTTCCGTGGTTCGCGCAAGAGCACCCCTTTTGCCGCCCAGGTTGCCGCCGACCGCGCCGGTCAGGTGGCCAAGGAGTTTGGCCTGAAGAATCTGGATGTGAACATCAAGGGTCCGGGTCCGGGTCGTGAGTCCGCCGTGCGCGCCCTCAACTCCGCAGGCTTCAAGATCACCAGCATCACCGATGTGACTCCAATCCCGCACAACGGTTGCCGTCCCCCAAAGAAACGGCGCGTTTAAGAGGTACTCAGCGAAATGGCAAGGTATATAGGTCCCAAGTGCAAGCTCAGTCGCCGCGAAGGCAGCGATATGATGCTCAAGAGCCGTGTGCGCACGCTCGAGTCCAAATGCAAGCTGGACAAGGTCCCCGGCCAGCATGGCGAACGTCAGCGTCGCCTGTCGGATTACGGCACCCAGCTGCGCGAGAAGCAGAAGCTGCGTCGCACCTACGGCGTGCTGGAAAAGCAGTTCCGCAACTACTACAAGAAATCGGCGCAGATGAAGGGTGCCACCGGTGAGAACCTGCTGCAACTGCTCGAATCCCGGCTGGACAACGTGGTCTATCGCATGGGCTTCGGCTCCACTCGTTCCGAGGCGCGCCAGCTGGTCAGCCACAAGGCCATAGAGGTGAATGGCGCTGTGGTCAACGTAGCCTCCTATCAGGTCAGCGCTGAGGACAAGGTCAGTGTGCGCGAGAAGAGCCGCAAGCAACTGCGCATCCAGAGCGCCCTGGCCCTGGCCGAACAGCATGGCTTCGTCGATTGGATCGAGGTCGATGTGAAGGGGATGAGCGGCGTGTACAAGCGCATCCCGGAACGCACCGATCTGCCGGCGGATATTCAGGAACACCTGGTTGTCGAGCTTTATTCCAAGTAAGTCCCTGACATAGAAGAGTAATTGCATGACTGGATCAGTCTACGAGTTTCTAACGCCCAAGATCGTCAAGGTGGATCAGATCAGCGAGACCAAGGCCAAGGTCTCGCTGGAACCGCTGGAGCGTGGCTTTGGCCATACCCTGGGTAATGCCCTGCGCCGGATCCTGCTCTCCTCTATGCCGGGGGCCGCCTTTACCGAGGCTCATATCGATGGGGTAGAGCACGAATACAGCGCCATTGAAGGGGTGCAGGAGGATGTGCTTGAGGTCCTGCTCAACCTGAAGTCCGTCGCCCTGGAGATGCCCGACCGTGAAGAGGCCGAGGTAAGTCTGAACATCAAGGGCCCGGCCAAGGTCACCGCAGCCGATCTCAAGGTTGGCCACGGCATCACCATCGCCAACCCGGATTGCGTGATTGCCCATCTGACCGACAAGGGTGCCCTGAACATGAAGTTGCAGGTGCGCCGAGGGCGGGGCTATGAGCCCTCCACCCAACGCGACAGCGCCGCCGGAGAGGATCGCCCCATAGGTCAGCTGCAACTGGACGCCTCCTTCAGCCCGGTGCTGCGTATCGCCTATGCGGTGGAGTCGGCCCGAGTGGAACAGCGTACCGACCTGGACCGGCTGGTGATCGAGATCGAGACCAACGGCACCATTGACCCGGAACAGGCCATTCGGCGCGGTGCCAGCATACTGCGCGATCAGTTGCAGGCCTTTGTCCTGCTGGAGAGCACCACCATTCAGGAGAGCGAAGAGGTCAAGGAGACCAGTGCCGCCGAAACCTTTGACCCGGTGCTGCTACGCCCGGTGGACGATCTGGAGTTGACCGTGCGTTCGGCCAACTGCCTCAAGGCCGAGAATATCTTTCTTATCGGTGATCTGATCCAGCGTACCGAGGTGGAACTGCTGAAGACCCCCAACCTGGGCAAGAAGTCGCTCACCGAGATCAAGGATGTACTGGCCACCCGTGGCCTGTCGCTGGGCATGCGCCTGGAGAACTGGCCGCCGGAAGGGTTCGAAGAGGCCTCCTGATTTCACCCATTTGAATAAGAATCTAGATAGGAATTTGTGTCATGCGTCACCGCAAATCCGGACGTCAACTCAATCGTAACAGCAGTCACCGCAAGGCCATGTTTCGCAACATGACCAACTCGCTGATCCGGCATGAGTTGATCAAGACCACATTGCCCAAGGCCAAGGAACTGCGCCGCGTGGCCGAGCCCCTGATTACCCTGTCCAAGGTGGATTCAGTGGCCAAGCGTCGGCTGGCGTTTGACCGCCTGCGCGACAAGGAAAGCGTGGGCAAGCTGTTCACCGACCTGGGACCCCGCTATCAGGAGCGCAACGGCGGTTATATCCGCATCCTCAAGTGCGGCTTCCGCTCCGGCGACAGCGCCCCCATGGCCTATGTCGAGCTGGTCGATCGCCCTGCGGTGGAAGAGATCGATGATGATGACGCAGAAGACATGGCGGAATAAGACGCCCTGTCCTGCGCCAGCAACCAGCCGGGCCTTGCCCGGCTTTTTGTTGGTTGGATGAAGGTGCCCAGGGTGCTGCGTGGCATAGGCCTGTTCACCGATTTTGGTGCCGAAGACCCCTATCAGGGGGCGATCAAGGCGGTACTGCTCAGCGCTGCCCCCGGCCTGCCCCTGTATGACCTGATGAGCGCCGCGCCCAGGTTCGACCCTCGGGCCTCGGCCTACCTGTTGGCGGCCCTGCTGGAAACCCTGCCGCCCGGCCAGTTGCTGATCTGCGTGATCGATCCGGGGGTCGGCTCCAACCGCATGGCCTTGCGGGTGAAGACCGCCGAACACCTGCTGATCGGCCCGGACAATGGCCTGTTCGCCCCCCTGATCCAGCGCCAGAATGCCCAGGTAGAGGAGATCGGTTGGCGGCCGGCACAGCTATCGGCCAGCTTTCATGGGCGTGATCTGTTTGCCCCGGCGGCGCTGCGCCACCTGGCAGGCCAGGACCTGGTCCTGCGCCCCCTGGCTGCGGGACAATGGCAGGGGGCAGACTGGCCAGAGGATCTGCTCGAGGTCATCCACGTGGACAGCTACGGCAATCTGATCACCGGCCAGCGTGCCGTCGAAGGGTCAGAGGATCGGCTGCTGGAGCTGGGCGGGCGGCAGATCGCGGCGGCGCGTACCTTCAGCGAGCGGCCACCGGGCGGGCTGTTCTGGTACGCCAATTCCTTCGGCCTGGTAGAGATCGCCGCCAACCAGGCATCCGCCGCTGAACAGCTACAGGCAGACCGAGGGACCGCCTGCCGCTGGCTGGGTCCTTGAACCTATATTCCTCAGTTAAGCCACAGAGACACAGACGACTCCAGGGACGGAGGAGGTAGAGCGAAGCCTGGAGCCAGAGCCGACGACTCCAGGGCCACCGATGATCCAGTCATCGGTTTGGCATGACCTACCTCCCTGTAGGCCCGATGGAGGAGGTAGAGCGAAGCCTGGAGCCAGAGCCGACGACTCCAGGGCCACCGATGATCCAGTCATCGGTTTGGCATGACCTACCTCCCTGTAGGCCCGACGGAGGAGGTAGAGCGAAGCCTGGAGCCAGAGCCGACGACTCCAGGGACGGAGGAGGTAGAGCGAAGCCTGGAGCCAGAGCCGAGATCACAGAGTTGTTTCAATGAGTTACCTATCAGACTCGGCTCACCTAGAAGGTGTTGAATGTTCGTTTTCCAATACATTGATTTTTCTCTGTGTACTCTGTGGCTCTGTGGCCAAATGATCTTTTTAGGTTGATCCAATGTAGGGCTCTAGGTCATTGCACTCTTGTATGTTCGACTGTGGGTATTGCCTCTTCTCCCGACCATTCGAGTGCCCGGCCCTTGCCTTGGATCTTTGCCTGGTACATGGCCATGTCGGCATGGCGCAGCAGTGCTTCCCCGTCCCTGGCATGGTCTGGGTAAAAGCTGATGCCGATGCTGGCAGAGATAGCGCAGTTGGTGTTGCCAATCAGGTAGGGCTGGCTCAGTAGGTTGACCAGATCATTAGCCACGCCGTTCGCCATCTCGCGTTCGGCCAGGTCGTAGAGGATCACCGCAAATTCGTCGCCACCCATGCGGGCCAGGGTGTCGCTGGCGCGCATGCGTCCCTTCATGCGTCGGGCGACTTCTTGCAGCAGAATGTCGCCAGCGCTGTGGCCGAGGGTGTCGTTGACTGCCTTAAAACCGTCGAGGTCGATCCATAGGATCGCCAGCACATCCCCGTTTCGATGTGCCCGCGCCAGGCATTGGCTGAGGCTTTCCATAAAAAATTGCCGGTTTGGTGGCTCAGTCAGGCTATCGAAATTGGCCTGGTTCCAGAGTCGCTGTTCCCGATCATAACGGTCGGTGATGTCAACAAAGATCAGGATCGAGCCGACGAGGGCGTGAGCGGAAGGCGTCACGCTGATCCAGTCGGTTACCAACCAGCGGTCCGAGTTGTTGAAGCAAAATTCGACCCGACCATCGTCCCACTCCTCTTTGCTGGCCAGGATCAGTTGCTCGAGTTTTTTGCGGTGATCGCAATGCACCAAATCGATAAAGGGTCGTCCGAGCACGTCCTCCAGGTTGGCCCGGGCCATCTTCAGTCCCGTGGGATTGAGGTAGTTACAGTGTCCCTCGGGGTCGAGTTGAGCGATGCCGACCGGGGCCGCCTCGATCAGGGCACTGAGGCGCTGTTCTGTAATGGCGGATTCCAGATAGAGCTTACGCAATGTCTGGTCCTTGATAGCAAGCCGGTCCTCCAGGCGCAGGGCACGCTCCCTCAACTGTATCTGCAGGCGGTTACGGTTCTCCACCAGAATGCCCAGCAGCAGACCGGTCAGGGCAACGGCAGCCATGATCAATTGGTAGGGGATGATGTTGTCTTGTTGGCCGAACAATACGGCCGCCACTACCAGGCCGCTGCTGATCATCACACTTCCAGTGACGGCGCTTTCCAGGCCCCATTGCAGGGCCACCCAGGCGAGAGGCATAAGCAGAAATAGGGCGAAGAAGGGCGAATGTTCAGCATATCCGAACAGCGATGGCAGACTCAGCATAAGCATGGGCGTGACTGCCAACAGAATCATGCTGGTCAGGCCTGGAGGGGTTGCCGAGACCGCTTCGGTGCCTATACCCAGGTCGGTCGATAATTGGGGGGCAAGGCGCGGCAGCAATACCAGCAGGAATAGCGGGGTGAAGATGAGGATGCCGATGAAATCCCCCATCAGCCAGGCCCGCCCGATATCCACCAAGGAATCCGGCGCTGCCCGGCCCAGTGCCAACATGCGCACGATGCCCACGGCAGCGGCGGCAGTGGCGGTAAGCAAGGCGGCGATGAGAAAGATTCCGACGGTTCGTCCGGGCTGGCGGATGAATTCGGCCTGCTGCAACCACTTGCGCAGGGGCATCAGCACCAACCCGTAGGCCAGTGGATGCAGAAAGGCGCTGGAGACCAGTGATTCAAGCGTAGGCGGCTTGCCCTGCAAAGGGGAGATCAACATGGGGGACAAGAAGTTGGCCAGTCCATCCAAGACCACACCTGCCCATCCGAAGGCCAAGATACCGAAGACAGACAGGCCGGCCGGCGGGTACCAGAGGCTGGCGATGAAACCGCCCTGATCCAATAATGCCGCCGATGCGAACAACACCAGATAAAGTCCAAGATAAACCGCGATCAGCAGCGGTTTGGTTAGCACCAGGGCGGGGTTGACAGCCTGTTCAGCAGGCTTTGAATTCTTAACGCCTATCAAGAGAGTCTCCATTATTCCGTTGCATGTAAAGGTCCACTTTCGGCACTGACTCTGGACTTTAACCAACAACAACCTTCACGAACAAGTCAAACTTTCGTTGGAGTCAACTTGGCCTTCAGAACAGAAGAACAGAGAAAAGAAGAACAGGGTCAGGTGTCAGGTCTAGAATTATGGCCAGTTCCAGCTTTGGAGGAAAGAACAGGGTCTATAGTCTCAAATCTAGCCCCAGCCGTTTTATCGTCACCTGGCCGATTAAAGGCCTCTATTCTCGACCTGACCCCAATTTTTCTCACATGGGTACGAGGAAAGGAATCCGCGAACCAAAAGACTTGCAACTTCGCTGGTTTAGAGGGTGCCTGGGGGTGCTTGAGAGGGGTGTTTGGTAGCAGTGCCCGGAGTCGAACCGGGATGCCCGAGGGCGCAGCATTTTGAGTGCTGTGTGTCTACCAATTCCACCACACTGCCATGAGGGGGTTGGCCGGTCTGGCCGCTGGGATCAAGCCGGGCATGTTCTCAGTGGCTTGCTTCGCTGTCAAGGTCTTGATCATCCAATAATCATTCAGGGGGAGCTGTGCGGTGTAGTTCGGCGGCCTGGAAGGTGTTTTCCAGCAGTGTGGCTATGGTCATCGGGCCTACACCACCGGGGACCGGGGTGATCCAGCCGGCCTTTTTTACCACCGCCGCGTAGTCCACGTCGCCGCACAGCTTGCCGTCGTCCAGGCGGTTGATGCCTACATCTATGACCAGGGCACCGGGCTTGACCCAGTCGGCCTGGACGAAGTTGGGGCGACCCACGGCGGCTACGACCAGGTCGGCACCGCGCACCTTGTCGGCCAGATTCTTGGTGCGGCTGTGGCAGACGCTGATGGTGCAGCGGGCGGCCAGAAGCTCCAACGCCATGGGTCGGCCAACGATGTTGGATTGGCCGATGATCACCGCATCAAGGCCTTCCAGGGTGACACCTGTGTGCTCTAACAGGGTCATAATGCCCTTGGGGGTGCAGGGGCGCAGCAGGGGTTGGCGTAGCGCCAGGCGGCCGATGTTGTAGGGGTGGAAGCCGTCCACGTCCTTGGTGGGTAGGATGGCCTCGGTGATCTGCTCTTCATTCATCTGCGCGGGCAGCGGCAGCTGTACCAGGATGCCGTCGATCTGTTCGCGTTGATTGAGTCGGTCGATCAGCTCAAGCAGTTCACTCTGTGGCGTTTCGGCGGGCAGTTGGTGCATCTCGGAGTGGAAACCGACCGCCTCGCAGGCCTTTTGTTTGTTGCGCACGTAGATCTGGGATGCCGGGTTTTCCCCCACCAGCACCACGGCCAGTCCAGGTGCCCGGTGGCCCTGATCGAGGCGTTGCTGTACCTGGTGTTTGACCGCTTCTCGGCGTTCTGCGGCAATGGCCTTGCCGTCGATGATGGTTGCGCTCATGCTGGCTTCCGCTGGGTTAGTGTGAAACATCCATGGTAAATATCGAGTCCCGAACCCCGAGTGCCGAAGCGGCCAAGAGGCGTGTCACGATCCGGGGTGTCGCTGCTCGCTCCATGATCGTTAGGAGAGGACATGGTAAACCAAAGTGGGTTTTCAGGCGAGATCGTGCCGCGCTGCCATTGCCCCGGCTGGCTCAGAGGATGAAGCGGCTCAGGTCTTCGTTGTCGGCCAGTTCACCCAGGTAGCGATCGACGTAGGCGGCGTCTATGCTGACCAGTTCGCCCTGGCGTTCGCTGGCGCTGAAGGAGACATCCTCCAGCAGGCGCTCCATGACTGTATGCAGGCGGCGGGCACCGATGTTCTCGGTGGTCTCGTTGACCTGATAGGCGATCTCGGCAATGCGGGCTATGCCCTGGTCGCTGAACTCCAGATCCAGCCCCTCGGTGGCCATCAGGGCCTGGTATTGCTCGGTCAGTGAGGCATCCGGTTCGGTCAGGATGCGCACAAAGTCCTCGCTGGTCAGTGCCTTGAGCTCGACACGGATGGGTAGGCGGCCCTGTAGTTCGGGGATCAGGTCCGAGGGCTTGGCCAGGTGGAAGGCACCGGAGCAGATGAACAGGATATGGTCTGTGCGCACCATGCCGTGCTTGGTCGATACGGTGCAGCCCTCCACCAGGGGCAGCAGGTCGCGCTGCACCCCCTCGCGGGAGACATCGGCCGCGCCGTGCTCGGAGCGGCTGGTGACCTTGTCGATCTCGTCGATGAAGACTATGCCCTGCTGTTGCACGTTATCCAGGGCGCGCAGTTTCAGTTCTTCCTCGTTGACGCGCTTGGCCGCCTCTTCGTCGGCAAGCATGCCCAGGGCGTCGGCCACGCGCAGCTTGCGGCGTTTTTTGCGCTCGCCGCCCAGGTTCTGGAACAGCCCCTGCAGCTGGCTGGTCATCTCCTCCATGCCCGGCGGGGCCATGATCTCCACGCCGAGTTGGGGCGCGCTGACCTCGATCTCGATCTCCCTGTCATCCAGTTCACCGGCACGCAGCTTGGCGCGGAATTTCTCTCGGGTGGCGCTGCTGACACCGCTGCTGGCGCGGCTTTCCTGCTCGAAGCTGCTCGGCGTGGCGGGCGGCAGCAGGGCATCGAGCACACGCTCTTCGGCGGCCTCGGTGGCCACTTCCTTGAGCTTGGCCATCTCCTGCTCGCGGGCCATGCTGACGGCCGCATCGGCCAGGTCGCGGATGATGGAATCCACCTCCTTGCCGACATAGCCCACCTCGGTGAACTTGGTCGCCTCCACCTTGATGAAGGGGGCATTGGCCAGGCGCGCCAGGCGCCGGGCGATCTCGGTCTTGCCCACCCCGGTGGGGCCGATCATGAGGATGTTCTTCGGCGTGATCTCGCTGCGCAGGGGCTCCTCGACCCGGGTACGGCGACGGCGATTGCTCAGGGCAATGGCCACGGCGCGCTTGGCCGCCAGCTGGCCGATGATGTGCTTGTCCAGCTCCTGGACGATCTCGCGGGGGCTTAAATCAGTCATGGGTTACCTCGAAATGGCCACAGAGACACAGCGCACACAGAAGATGAGCTAAGCCTGTTCTCTGTGATCTCTGTGACTCTGTGGCAACTAGATTCACTCGCAATCCAACTCTTCGATGGTGCGGTTGTGGTTGGTATAGACGCAGATGTCGGCGGCTATGGCCAGGCCCTTTTCGACGATGTCGCGGGCGCTCAGTTCGGTGTTCTCCAGCAGGGCACGGGCGGCGGACTGGGCGAAGGCACCGCCTGAGCCTATGGCCATCAGGCCGTCCTCGGGCTCGACCACATCGCCGTTACCGGAGAGGATCAGCGAGGCCTTGCTGTCGGCCACCAGCAGCATGGCCTCCAGTCGGCGCAGCATGCGGTCGGTGCGCCAGTCCTTGGCCAGTTCCACGGCCGAGCGGGTGATGTGGCCCTGGTGCTTCTCCAGCTTGGCCTCGAAGCGTTCGAACAGGGTGAAGGCATCGGCGGTGGCACCGGCGAAGCCGGCCAGCACCTGATCCTTGTACAGGCGGCGCACCTTGCGGGCATTGCCTTTCATCACCGTGTTGCCAAGCGAGACCTGACCGTCCCCGCCTACGACCACCTTGCCGTAGCGGCGAATCGACAGGATGGTGGTGCCGTGCAATTGCTCCATGGGTCGCTCCTCAGCGGGCTTGGGTGGTGACAAGGGGCGGATTCTAGCAAAATTTCTGCCCTGGGGTTTGGCGCTTGGGCGAGGCGCTTGGCACGAGGTGCCACCAGCAGGCCCAAGGATGCAGGAGCGGCCTTGGCCGCGAAGGGGGCTGGAGTCGCGGGCAAGCCCGTTCCCACTCAGTCGAGCACTGGCAGCTGGCGGCCGAAAGCTCAGTTTACGGCCTGCTGGCGTTTGATTTACCGGTGGATATGCCTATACAAAGGTAATCCCCACCTGAAACAGGCGCACCACTTCGTTGACCTTGCTTTTGTTTACCAGGAACAGGATGACGTGGTCTTCGGCCTCGATGCGGGTGTCGTGGTGGGCGATGATGACCTCCTCGCCGCGGACTATGGCACCTATGCTGACCCCTTCGGGCAGGTGCAGCTCGTCGATGCGCCGACCGACCACCCGGGATGAATTGGAGTCACCGTGGGCCACGGCCTCTATGGCCTCGGCGGCACCCTTGCGCAGGGAGTGCACGGCGCTGACATCGACCTGACGGACATGGGTGAGCAGGCTGCCGATGGTGGCCTGCTGGGGCGAGATGGCGATGTCGATCTGGCCGGTATCCTCTACCAGATCCACATAGGCCGGGCGGTTGATCAGGGACATGACCTTGCGCGCCCCCAGGCGCTTGGCGAGCATGGCGGAGAGGATATTGGCCTCTTCGTCGTTGGTCACGGCGATGAACACATCGGTGTTCTCGATGTTCTCCTCCAGCAGCAGGTCGCCATCGGCGGCATCGCCGTGCAGCACTATGGTCTGGGTCAGTCGCTCGGAGACGCGCTGGGCGATTTTCTGCTCACGCTCTATGACCTTGACCCGGTAGTTGTCCTGCAGGGCGCGGGCCAGGCGCATGCCGATGTTGCCGCCACCGGCGATGATGATGCGTCTGTAGGTCTTTTCGCTGCGCCGCAGCTCGCTCATCACCCGGCGGATATTGCGGCTGGCGGCGATGAAAAAGACCTCGTCCTCGGCCTCGATCACCGTCTCGCCCTCGGGCTTGATCGCCCGGCCCTTGCGGTAGATGGCCGCCACCCTGGCATCGGCCCCCTTCATGCGCTGGCGCAGTTCGCGCAGCTGGTGCGATACCAGCGGCCCACCGTAGTAGGCGCGCAGGCCCACCAGGCGTACCTTGCCCTCGGCGAAGTCGAGCACCTGCAGGGCGCCGGGGTGTTCGATCACCCGCAGTATGTAGTCGGAGACGATCTGCTCCGGGCTGATGAGCACGTCGATAGGCAGGGCGCTGGGGCTGAACAGCCCCGGCTCCTGCAGGTATTCCACCGAGCGTACCCGGGCGATGCGGGTGGGGGTGCGGAACAGGGTGTACATCACCTGGCAGGCGACCATGTTGGTCTCGTCGCTGTTGGTCACCGCCACCACCAGCTCGGTATCCTCGGCCCCGGCCTGGCGCAGCACCTCGGGGTTGGCGGCATGGCCGTGTACCGTGCGTATGTCCAGCC
The DNA here is from genome assembly GCA_009497875.2 of gamma proteobacterium SS-5. NCBI lineage: Bacteria > Pseudomonadati > Pseudomonadota > Gammaproteobacteria > Chromatiales > Sedimenticolaceae > Magnetovirga > Magnetovirga frankeli. The sequence continues at coordinate 1,364,766 of CP032508.2, forward strand.
GGTCCTGCATCTCGGCCAGCAGCTTGGTGTTACGGTCGATGACGGTAATATCGTTGGCCTCGCCGGCCAGCTGCTGGGCCACGGAAAAGCCCACCTGGCCTGCCCCCAGAATCAGGATCTTCACTTGCGGTCCTTGATCTCTATGCCCAGGGCGCGGATCTTGCGGTACAGGTGGGTGCGTTCCATGCCCGCCTCCTGCGCCGCCTTGGTGACATTGCCGCTGTGCTTGTTTAGCTGGTATTCCAGGTAGAGCCGTTCGAACTCTTCGCGCGCCTCGCGCAGGGGCTGGTCGAGGTTGATCGCCAGGCCGGGCGCGGGGCCTGCCTGGGCCTGCTCCGGCGGTGCCGACATGAGGGCCTTTTCCACCTCCTGTTGGCCGATCTCCTCGCCGTTGCCGAGGATCATCAAGCGCTGCACCAGGTTCTTCAACTCACGGATGTTGCCCGGCCAGGGGTAGTGGCGCAGGTAGTTCTGCGCGCCCATGTCGAAGTGGCGGTAGCTGAGGCGCTCGTGCATGACGTGGTGATCGACGTAATAGGCCAGTAGCTCGGAGATGTCCTCCGGGTGCTCACGCAGGGGCGGGATCTGCAGCGGTACCACATTGAGGTGGAAGAACAGCTCCTCGCGGAACTGGCCGGCGCGGACCCGTTCGGCCAGGTCGTGCTGGCTGGCGGCGATGATGCGGGCGTCGATGGCGACAGGCTCGCTGCCGCCAACGCGTACGAAGGAGCCGTTTTCGAAGGCGCCCAGCAGCTGGCCCTGGGCGTCCAGGCCCATGTCCGCCACCTCGTCGAGAAACAGCAGGCCGCCACGGGCCTGCTCGAAGATACCGTACTGGATGTTGCCGCCCTCCTCGCTGCCGAACAGTTCGCGGGCGGCATTTTCGGCGGCGATGGCGGACACCGCCACCTTGACGAAGGGATTGTCGCGCCGGTTGCTCTGGCCGTGCAGGTAGCGGGCGAAGGTCTCGCGGCCGCTGCCGGGCTCACCGGTGATCAGCACCCAGGTGTCGTGTACGGCGATGCGCTTGATCTGTTCGCGCAGGCGCTGCATGTCCGCGCTCTTGCCCACCGGCTCCTGGGGTTGCGCCGCCTGGCTGCGCAGGCCCTTGTTTTCCTGCTGCAGGCGGTCGCTCTCCAGGGCGCGCTCCACGGTGAGCAGCAGCTTGGCCAGGGATAGGGGCTTTTCCAGGAAATCATAGGCCCCCAGGCGGGTCGCCTCTACCGCCGTTTCCACCGTGCCGTGGCCGGACATCATGATGATCGGGCAGGGCAGCTCGGCCGTCTCGCTCCACTCCTTGAGCAGGCTGATGCCGTCCACGTCGGGCATCCAGATATCCAGCAGCACCAGGTCGGGGCGGCGGTGGCGCATGGCCTCCCGCGCCTTGGCACCGTTCTCTGCGGTATCTACCCGGTAGCCTTCGTCTTGCAGGATCTCCTGCACCAGGCCGCGGATGTCCGGCTCGTCATCGACGACCAGGATATAGGCATTGCTCATGGCTGATGTTCCCCCTTGTCTGCCAGCAGCGGCAGGTTGATGACAATCCGGGCACCGCCGTCTTGCCGGTTTTCCGCCCGGATGACGCCGCCATGTTCCTCGATGATCTTCTTCACTATGGCCAGGCCCAGCCCGGTGCCCTTGACCTTGGTGGTCATGTAGGGCTCGAACAGGTGTTCCAGCACCTGCTCGGAGAAACCGGGGCCATTATCCCGCACTTCCAATTCGACCACAGCGCTTTCGCTTTGTTCGGCCAGACGGGTGAGCACCTGAACGCGGCCATCGGCGGCCTGTTCCAGGGCCTCCATGGCATTCTTCACCAGGTTCACCAGCACCTGACGCAGGCGGTTGGGGTCGGCCTCAATACGCGCCGCGCCGGCCTTCAGCCGCACCTCCAGGGGCGGACCGCTGTCGGCCAGGCGATAGAGGTCCAGGGCCTCGTTGACAAAGCGGTCGAAGTCGATCGGCTCGGCCTGCATCTTCGGCGGCCGGGCATAATCGGAAAAGGCGTTGACCATCTCTTTCATCGACTCCACTTGCTGGGTAATGGTGCGGGTGGCGCGATCCAGGATCTGCCCCTCGTCCTCCGACAGCTTGCCCAGCAGCTTGTGGCGCAGGCGCTCGGCGGAGAGCTGGATGGGGGTGAGCGGGTTCTTGATCTCATGGGCCAGACGCCGCGCCACCCCGCCCCAGGCGGCATCCTTTTGCGCCTGCAACAGGGTGGTGACCTCGTCGAACACCAGTACGTGACCGGCAGCGGCGTCATCGGCCATGGCCAGGGGCGAGATACTGCAGAGCAGAACCTGACGGCCTTCGCTGCCGAACAGGGTGACCTCGTCGCGCCACTCGCCGTGGGGTCGGCTGAGCGGCTCGGCCAATGCCTCCACCAGGGAGTGCAGGGCCGGCCGCTCCTCGATCAGCTGATTCAGTGGTGCCCCGTAGAGGGGTTCCAGGTCCACCTTGAGGATCTGCCGCGCCGCTGGGTTGGCGGTGCGCAGGCACAGGCCGGAGTCGAAGGTCATGACCCCGGAGGAAAGTCTGCCCAATACCGTCTGCAGATAGCTTCTCTGGGCTTCAACCTCCTGTTGGCTGCGTTCGGCCATGTCCCGCGCCAGGGCGATGCTGCGCGTCATGGCATTGAAGCTGGCCACCAGAAAACCCAGCTCATCGCGGCTGGAGGGCAGCGGCAGCTGCTGGCCGTAGTTGCCCAGGGCCACGGCGCGGGTGCCCTCGGCGATCTGCGCCAGGGGGGCCACCAGCCTCCTGGCGGAGAAAAATCCGGCCCAGATGGCGGTGACCAGGGCGTAGATCAGCACCAGCAACAGGGTCAGGCCGAAGCTGAACTTGAGCGAGTCGCGCAGGTATTCCAGCTCGCGATAGCGGCGGAAGGCGTCCTGCACCTGGTCCGACAACTTGCCGATCTGCTCGCTGGTGTGGTAGCGCGCCTGTAACAGCAGGGGTCGGTTCTTGGGGTCGGCCACCACTACCCGCACCATCAGTTCGGAGCCATCGGCGCTGGGGTCGAGGGCGACAAAGGGCTGGCCGCTGCGCGCCTGGCGTACCACCTCGTTCTCCGGCGGGGTGACCAGGATTTGGGTTGGGTTGGCGCTGCTGGAGGCGATGATGTTGTTGCCGAAGTCCATCAGCAACAGCTCCTGGGCATCGAAGCTGTTGCGCAGCTCGTCCAGGCTCAGGGCCAGGGCGGTCTGCGAGCTGTCTTGCAGGCCCTGCCAGAGGTAGTTGGTCAGGCGCAGCTTCTCCTTCTTGTGCAGGTCCATGGAGGCCTGGCTCAGGGCCAGGCTTTGTTCCACCGCCGCGCCTACATCGACGTCGAACCAGCGGTCTATGCCCTCCAGCAAGATGTCCACCGAATAGTAATAGACCACAGTCACCGGCGGCAGGGAGAGCAGCAGGAAGATCACCAGCATACGCAGGGTCAGGCGCGAGCCGGCGGCAGCACGGCGGTATTCCCGCCACAGCCGCCAGCCGTTGACCAGGATCAGCAGCACCATCAGCGCCAGGCCGCCGAGGGTGAAGATCAGCAGGGGTACGAACAGGCGGCTGAGGCCCTCGGCCTCCTGCACCGCGTTGCTCATCAGGTGCAGGGCCACCAGAAGGGCGACCAGCAGCCCCACCACGGCCCAGGCACCGCGCATGGGTTTCAGGGTTGCAGGGGCCATCGGCGGGTCTCCTGATGGATGGACCAGTCCTGGGATAGATAGGCCAGGGGGCGGAGGGGGGCGGGTAGTGATTCTATGTCCAGCCTGGCCTCCATGCGCAGTTCATAGGCCTGTCCGGCATCCAGGTGGGCCAGGGGCACCAGGCGCATGGGCTCCAATGTACCCAGGGCGCGCAGGGCCGCAGCCAGGGTGGCAAAGCGCAGAACCTGGGCGGCCTCGGGCTTGATCAGCTCATACACCGAGGCCAGGGCGTGGTAGCGCAGCTGATAGGGCAGACGCCGCTCCAGGATGGGGTACTGCCAGAAGCGCGCCTGGCTTGGCTGCACCTGCAGATAGACCTGAAACACCATGGCCACGCCGGAGTGCAGGGCCTCCAGCACGGCCTGGCTGAGGCGGTAGTCGATGAAGGCCTCCAGCAGATAAAAGCCCTGCTGGATTTTGACCTCGATCTCCTGGATCTCGATCCCCGGTCTGGGGCCCTCGTCGGGGCGGGGCTCGGCGGGGGTGCCTGTATGGGAATCCACATCGGTGCCAGCATCGGTTTCGGAGCGGGGCGCGGCCAGCGGCACGCTCAAGGCCGGAGTCAGGCCCAGCATTAGACCCAGCAGCAGACCGGACAGGGGCAGCCGTCGGCTCATGTCGCCGTCTTCTCCAGCAGGGCATAGTAGAAGCCATCCATATCCGCCTCGCCGGGCAGGATCTGGCGGCCATGGGCCAGCGCCTGGCCCCAGTCGGCCTGAATCGGCACCTCGCGGGCGTTCTGCTGGCTGGCCAGAAAGCGGGCGATCTGCTGCTCATTCTCCTCCGGCAGGATGGAGCAGGTGGCATAGAGCAGGTGCCCGCCCGGTTGCAGCAGGGGCCAGAGGGCGCGCAGGGCCTGCTGCTGCACCCCGGCCAGCTGGGCGATGTCGGCATCACGGCGCAGGCGCTTGATGTCGGGATGGCGACGGATCACCCCGCTGGCGGAGCAGGGGGCATCCAGCAGGATCTTGGCGTACTGCCGCTCGGCCCAGGCACCGGCCGGGGCGGTGACATCGCCGGTGCGGCACTGGGCGCTCAGGCCCAGGCGTTTGAGGTTGTCCTCCACCCGCGCCAGGCGCTTAGGCGCCAGGTCCAACGCGGTCAACTCCAGCCCGGCTTCCGCCAGTTCCAATAGATGACAGGCCTTGCCGCCGGGGGCGGCGCAGGCGTCCAAAATCACCTCGCCGGGCTGGGGGTCGAGCAGGGGCGCGGCCAGCTGGGCACCGGCGTCTTGCACCGAAACCAGGCCCTCGGCAAAGCCCGGCAGGCGCTCCACCGCCACCGCCCGCTCCAGCAGGATGGCATCCGGGGCGCAGGGATGCAGTCGCGCCGCCAGTTCCGCGTAGGGGCCTTCCGCCTGCAACAACTGGAAATAGCCCTTGCGTTCGATCTGTTGCCGATTGACCCGCAGGCACAGCGGCCCCTGCTCGGCGCTGGCGGCGGCTATGGCTTGCCAGTGCTCCGGCCAGGCCCGTTGCAGGCGCTGGAGCAACCAGCCCGGCAGGGCATGGGCGAACTCAGGGTTGGCCTGCAGCGCGGCCTGTAGGCTTTTGGCCTCACGCTGATAGCGGCGCAGCACCGCGTTGACCAGGCCGGCGGCCCATTTCTTGTTCAGCGCGTGAGTGGCCTGGACCGATTCGTTGATCGCGGCGTGGGCCGGTACGCGCATCTGTTCCAGCTGAAACAGGGCGCTCTCCAGCAGGGCCTGGATGTCGGCATCGGCGGGCTTGAGGGGTTTGGCCAGGAGTCGCTGCAGGATCAGTGGATAGCGCGGGTACTGGCGCAGGACCCCGTAGCACAGGGCCTGGACAAAGCTGGGGTCGGTCTGGGCCACGCAGGGCACCTGCAGGGCCTCGGTGAGGGAACGGCCACCGACCACCTCCGCCAGCACCCGGGCGGCACAGCTGCGCGAATCAAGCGCCAAGGAAGCGGCCTTGCAGCTGCTGGGCGTTGACGAAATCAGCCACCGCCATGGCGCGCTTGCCCGGCATCTGCAACTCGGTGATGCGCAGCACGCCCTGGCCACAGGCCACGTCCAGGCCCTGTTTGTCACAGCGCAGTATGCTGCCGGGGGGCTGATTGCTTTGATCATCCAGCGGGGTGGCGCGCCAGAGGCGAATCACCTGATCCCCATGCCGGGTCTGCGCCACCGGCCAGGGGTTGAAGGCGCGGATCAGCCGATCGATCTGCGCGGCGGACTGGCTCCAGTCGATCTGCGCCTCCTCCTTGCTCAGCTTGTGGGCATAGACCGCCTCGGCGTCGTTCTGCAGCTCGGGGCTGTGGCCCGGCTGCTCCAGCAGGGGCAGGGCCTCGATCAGCCCCTTGGCGCCCAGTTGGGCCAGGCGATCGTGCAGGTCCTGGGCGGTATCGCTGGGCAGGATCGGGCAGGTCTTGCGCAGATGCACCGGCCCGGTGTCCAGCCCCGCCTCCATTTGCATGATGCACACGCCGCTTTGTGTATCGCCGGCGGCGATGGCGCGCTGGATCGGCGCGGCACCACGCCAGCGCGGCAGCAGGGAGGCGTGGATATTGACGCAGCCCAGCCGCGGCGCATCCAGCACCGCCTGGGGCAGCAACAGGCCGTAGGCCACCACCACCATCAGATCGGCATTGAGCGCCGCCAGGGCGGTCCGATCTTCTTCGGCCTTGAAATTCAGCGGTTGATAGACCGGGATGCCTTGCTCCAGCGCCCGCTGCTTCACCGGGCTGGGGGTCAGCTTGCGGCCGCGCCCGGCGGGGCGGTCGGGCTGGGTATAGACGGCAAGGATCTGGTGCTCGCTGGCAAGCAGGGCATCCAGGGGGCTAACGGAGAACTCGGGGGTACCGGCAAAGAGGATACGCATGGTCTGACCTGGCAATGGCAGTTAAACAAGGCAAGCCCGAGATTGTCCCAGAAAGCGCACTGGATCGCAGGGGGAGATTGAAAAAAAATGCCTACCGCTCGTTGAGCGAGGCCGAAGCAGGGAAAAAAGCGAGGCCGCCGCAGCCGATGGCCGAGGTCTTCAGATGCCCAGTCTGGTGGGCTGGGCCGGTCGGATGTTGCTTAGAGGGAGGCGGCAAACCCGCAGCGGAGCCTGCTTGAGGAAGCGGGCAAAGGACAGGTCATCACTGGCCAGATGGCCGATAAACCAGTGCTCCAGCGCCACCAGGTCGCTGGGTTTGAGGCAGGCCTCACCGGCGCAAATGGAGCGGAAGAGGCCCATGAACTCGGCCAGCATCAGGCGGTGCTCCAGGCGGTGGTTCTGGGTATCCGGGTAGCCGCATTGCGCCATCATGCCCTCTTCGGTGCAGAAGTGTTGATCGATCTGGCGGGCCAGCCCTTGCATCAGCCGTCGTACCTGCCGACAGCAGGCCGGAGCGGTCTCGGCCCGGGCGGCGGCAGACCCTTCCTGGTGGCGCTGGATCTCGCCCTGAATGGCGTTGACCAGTTCCGCTATGCGTTCGTGCTGGGCATCCAGTTCGGGGATACCCAGAAGCAGGGGGGTACCAAGGCGTATCATGGCCGCTACCTCTCAAAACGATGCGGAAAGCAGGTGGCTCTGTCCGGCAAAGGGCCGCGCTCTTGCTGCCCGCCTATCTCCATGAGCCTAGACCATGGGGCGTCAATGGCTAATTGGTAAATTTGATGACAGCTTGGTTAAAATCAGAAAACCTATTGAATTTGCATAATAAATCAGCCATAACCCGATAAACATCAAGTGTTTGATCCGTGGATTTCAGCCAAGCGGTTGGTTTGCGGCTTGGATACGCATAAATATTATTTATGAAGAAAGGTGGGGCAGAGGACCGAGGACTGAAGTAAACCCGAACGCCTCCGTCCCTGGAGGCGTCTGTATTTCTGTGGCTTAACTGAGGAATATAGGGTGAAACATCCGTGGCAACTGACGAGTCCCGAGTCCCGAGTCCCGAGTCCCGAAGCCATCAAGAGATCTTTCATGTTCCGGGGTGGTGCTTCCCACTTCATGATCGTCAGGACAGCAAACTCCGTCTCCGTCAGGCTATATTCTTATTGAGAACGATTAGCGATACGGGTATATTGCCGCCCCTGCACAGAAATCATGACCCCAGTTCCATCACCAGAGGTATCGATGAGCTATCTGCAAAACCTGCTGGAAATCTGCCTGGAGGCCGCCCCCTGGCTGTTGCTGGGCTTTGTCGCCGCTGGCCTGATCAAGGCCTGGGTACCGGAGCACGCGCTGAACCGCTGGCTGGGTGGTCGCGGGCTTTGGCCGGTGACCAAGGCGGCCTTGATTGGCGCGCCCTTGCCGCTGTGTTCCTGCGGGGTGCTGCCCGCCGCCCTGGGGTTGCGCCGGAGCGGGGCCTCCAAGGGCTCGACCCTATCCTTCATGATCGCCACACCGGAGACCGGGGTGGACTCCGTGGCCCTGTCCTACGTCATGCTTGGCCCATTGATGGCGCTGATCCGGCCCATTGCGGCGGTATTCAGCGCCATTGCCACCGGCCTGCTGGTCGGTTACCTGGATGAGCGGGAAAAACCCCAGCCCCACGCGGGCGCTGTCAGCGGGCCGGGGCTGATGCCGCAGATACAGATAGGCGGTGCGGACAGTTGTGTCGGCGATGGCTGCTGCGCGCCCCCCAGCGGCAGTCAGCTGAGCGCCTGGCAGCGGACCCGCTTTGGTCTGCGCTACGCCCTGGTGGATATGCTTGATGATCTGCTCGTCTGGTTGCTGCTGGGCCTGGGACTGGCGGCCCTGATCCTGACCCTGGTGGAGCCCATGGCCCTGGCCCAGTGGGGCAGTGGCTTGCCAGCCATGCTCCTTATGCTGCTGATCGGCATCCCCATGTACATCTGCGCCACCGCCTCCACCCCGGTGGCGGCGGCCATGCTGTTCGCCGGGGTATCGCCGGGTACCGCGCTGGTGTTCCTGCTGGCCGGCCCGGCCACCAATATCGCCACCATAGGGGTGCTCCACAAGGAGATGGGCTGGCGTAGCCTGTGGGCCTATCTGCTGGGCATCTCGGTCAGCAGTATCCTTCTGGGGCTGCTCACCGATCAGTTGGTGGCCGCCCAGGGCTGGGATATCCAGGGCCAGATCAGCGATGCAGGGGAATGGCTGCCGCCCTGGTTGGCACATGCCTCGGCCCTGATCCTGCTGGCGGCCTCGCTAAATCTGCTGTGGGCGCGTCTGCGCCAGCATCTGAATAGGCATCTTGATCGAGGATAAACATGCATACAGAAACCCTGCATCACTGGCAGCACAGCCATGAATTCACCAGCCACAACAGCACCGGGGAGCGGCGCACCCGCTATGTGCTGGCCTTGACCGCCGTGACCATGCTGGTGGAGATCATCGCCGGCAGCCTGTTTGGCTCCATGGCCCTGCTGGCCGATGGCTGGCACATGGGCACCCATGTAGCGGCCTTCATGATCACCCTGTTTGCCTACAGCTATGCCCGCAAACATGCCAGTGACCCGGCGTTTAGCTTTGGTACCGGCAAGGTCGGCGTGCTTGGCGGCTTCTCCAGCGCCATCGCCCTGGCCACCGTGGCCCTGGTGATGGTGGTGGAGTCGCTGATGCGCCTGCTTGAACCCCAGGCCATAGTCTTCAATGCCGCCATCGGCGTGGCCCTGATCGGTCTGGCGGTGAATCTGGTCAGCGCCCTGCTGCTCAAGGATCACCATCACCACCACCATCACGCAGATCACGCCGACCATGGCGGGCACCATGGGCACGAACATGACCACAATCTGCGTGCCGCCTATCTGCACGTACTGGCCGATGCCCTCACCTCGGTACTGGCCATTGTCGCCCTGCTGTCGGGCAAATATTTCGGCTGGAACTGGATGGATGCAGCCATGGGCATGGTCGGCGCGGCCATTATCCTGCATTGGTCCTTTGGCCTGCTGCGTCAGACCGGCCCCATACTGCTGGATGCCAGTATGCCAGAGGCCCAGCGCCTGGCGATTGTGCGCAGCATCGAGGGGGATAGCGACAACCGGGTTGCCGATCTGCACCTGTGGCGTCTGAGCGCCGATCACTATGCCGCCATCATCTCGGTGGTGAGCCATGAACCCCGGCCGGCCGAGCACTACAAGCAACTGCTGCGCCAGTACCACCAGCTCAAGCACATCAGTATCGAGGTACATGGCTGCGTTACAGAGGACAGATGACAGAGGATAGATGCGCTTTATGCCAGGTTTATTGATCTGTCGCGTAGCGACGCAAGGTTCTGTCTTCAGACAGGGGACAGAGGATAAAGAATAGGGTTGTTCGATCCCCTACTCCTCCAGCGGGCTGAGTTGGGCCTGGCCTGTGCGGCGATCTATGCGCAGGCGCAGGGGGCATTGTTCTGCTGTGGTGGCCTGTTGCGGGGAGGGGTCGTCGGCGCAATTGCAGCCGGCGATGACGCCCTGAAACAACAGATTGAGGCGCAGCTCGGCCCGTTCGGGCTCCAAGGTCAGGCCTTGCAGCAGCACCTGCAGGCTCTCATCCAGGGCCTGGCTGCCGTGACGCAGGGCAGCTTGCAGTAGATCTTGCAGTGGTGGTTGGTGGGCTGCGGATTGCAGCTCTGCTTGCAGGATGCGGGGCAGGTCAGGGTGCTCCAGGGCGGCCAGGGTATTGGGTAGTTTCACACTGTGCTGGAATGGCCTGCGACGATCAGAAAAAGTCGTCGATCATCTGGCCTTTGTCGTTACCGGCGGCGTAGCCGGGTACCGAGGGGGCGTCGTTGTCACGGGCACGCATTTCCTGTTCCAGGGAGCGTATATCCAGCTTCAGACCTTGATTTTCTGAGCGCAGTTGTCGGTTGCTGTTTTCCAGCTGGTTGTTTTCATTGGATAGAGAGCGATTTTTGGCCGCAAGGGACTGCTCTCGGGCATTGAGCTGAGAGGACATTTCCCGACTGATGTCGGGCAGGGCATTGGACAGATCGACGTTGATTCTGCTCTGTGGCCCGTCCACCTGATATTCTCCTCGGGCGACTGATTGGATTTTCAGTCTTAAGCATAGCCCTGAACCCCTTGTTTTTCAAGGCGCAGGCCCAGGGCGCGGCCCAGGGCCTCGGCTTTTGAGCCAGGCGCTGGGCCGCAGCCGGGGCTCCTAGCGACCTTGGAAGTGGCTGCGGAAGTACATTACCGCCGAGCTGTTGAAGGCAATGACGTCGAAGATCTTCCAGCCCTGCTCGCCCAGGTAGAAGCGGAATTTCATGTTTGTCGGTGGGCCGTTGCGGCGCAGCACCCGCAGGCCGACCTGGACCTCCTTGTTGCTCACCGGCCGGGCGTTGGTGATGAACAGGCGCGAGTCGGCGTAGCTGCCACCCAGGCCCTTGGCCAGGGCGGAGAGGAACAGGCGCTTGATCTCGCCCTGCATGGCGGATTTTTCCTTGTCGGACAGGTCGGCATAGCGCTGGCCGGCGGCCCACTGGGCCATGTAGGCAAAGTCGAATAGGGGGCTGATCTCGGTTTCCAGAAACACCGCCATCTTCATCTCGTCGGCGGAGTCGTTTTGCGCCATGAAGGCGCGCAGACCGTCCACGGCGTTGCGCAGCAAGGCCCTCGGACCCTGTTGCCAGGGGGCCATCTGGCGGTGGTGCCGACCGGGACCGGGCTGCCAGCCGCTGGGCGCGGCACCGGGGTAGCCGGGGCCATAGGCCTGGCCGATGGCGGGCAGGCAGAGGCAGAGGGCGGTGAGGGCAATGAGGGTCTTCTTCATGGACATGCTCCTGGTTTGGCGGATGGGTTGATCGTGCGGTTGGCAAGGCAACTGCAAGCCAGGCAAGACAAACCGCTGTGCTCGGCTAGTCTCGGTTTTGTTGCGCTACCAGCTCGGCACTGTCTGGGTCCTGGGCGGGGATGCGGTGGCCTTCGTCGAACCACTCGCCCAGGTCAATCAGGCGACAGCGCTCACTGCAGAAGGGCCGCCAGGGTGAGTCCGGACCCCAGGCCACCGGGCTGGCGCAGTTGGGGCAGAGCACCTGCTTCATATAATGGACAGCCCCAGCCGGAAGCCAAGATCGTCGGTGTGGGTGCTGATGCCCAGGCGCTCGGCATCCACCTGGCGGAAGCGGATACTCATGCGGTGCCGGTTGCCGCTGACCTCGGGGAATACGTTCAGCTCGGCGGCCAGTTCGACGCTCACCAGCTGGGTGGTGTGGCCGGGGTCAAAGCCCTGTTGAAAATAGCCCTGCTCGGCAAGCTCCTCACTGTATTCATAGCTGCCGCGATAGATGGACAGCAGCAGGCGGACGGTGTCGTTGATGCCGCTGAACTCGTCGAACCAGCGCGTCAGGGTCTTGGTGCGTTGTTCGCCGTCCTTGCTCAGCCAGAGGTGGAACTGGGGCAGGTCAAAGGCGCAGGTGCCGCCGGGGATGGCGCTGCGCTGCATGATGGTCTTGAAGAAGTCGTCCTCGCGCAGCTCCAGGCCGATCTGTTTGCTGTGGCCAAGCAGCAGGGCCTGGGCCGAGGTGAGCTGTTCCACGGTCTCTTGCAGGCGCTCCGGGTCCACCCCTGGGATGCGGTTAAGGCGCTTCATCGAGCCCAGATTGCGATCGATCTCCTTGAGCAGCTCGGATTTCAGATCGGTGCGGCTGAACAGGTTGGCCGCCTCCACCAGACCGGCGATGGCGGCCTGGCTGTCCCAGGTCACCGGCGAGGGTAGGTAATGCAGGATACGGGCGAAGATATATTCCAGGCGCAGCAGAATACGGCTTCTTTCATTGAGGGGGTATTCAAAGCAGGCCATAGGGTTTGCGTGGGTGAGGGGGATACCGGCGTATTCTGTTACATATTCGGCGGTGATGCAAAGCAGGGCCGCTATTTTTCGGCCGCCGCCAGCCGCGCATAGCCGAGGTGCAGCTGCTCGACCCGGTGCGGCAGTTGCCGACGGTCGGCCTCGCTGGCGTTGGCCAGGATGTCATCGGCGATCCGGCGGCGTTGGTCAGGGTCGGCCTGGCTGGCGATCAGGGCGTCGGCCAGTTCCGCGCTGAGGCCATCACGCCGCATCAGGCGCTGTCGCTGCACCGGTTCAGGGCAGTCCACCAGCAGCACCCGGTCCACCTGATCCCGCTGGCCGGTCTCCTGCAGCAGGGGGATGACGAACAGCAGATAGGGCGCGGGCGGGGCTTGGCGGGCCTGCTCCTGCATGGCGGCGAGGATGCGCGGGTGCAGCAGGGCCTCCAGCTGGCGACGGCGCTGCGGGTTCTGAAAGATATGACGGCGCAGGGCGGCGCGGTCCAGCCGACCCTCATGGGTGAGAAAATCGTCTCCGAACAGCTCGATGATGGCGGCCAGACCCGGTGTGCCGGGCTCCACCAGCTGGCGGGCCAGCACGTCGGCATCGATCACCGGCACCCCAAGCCCGGCGAACAGGGCGGAGACGCTGGACTTGCCTGCCGCCACGCCGCCGGTCAGGCCGATGATCAAAGGCTCAGCCAAGGCCGGCGAACTGTAGGTAGTTGCGCGTGATCTCATCCCCCCAGAGCAGGGTCACCCAACCGGCGATGGCCAGGTAGGGGCCGAAGGGGATGGGGGTGCGGCGGTCATGCCCGCGCAGCAGGATCAGGCCGATGCCAAAGGCCGCGCCCACCACCGAGGACAGCAGGATGATGAGAAACACATCGGCCCAGCCGGCCCAGGCACCGAACAGGGCGAGCAGCTTGAAGTCGCCATAGCCCATGCCCTCCTTGCCGGTGAGCAACTTGAACAGCCAATAGAAGCTCCACAGGGACAGGTAGCCCACGGCGGCACCCAGGATGGCCTGCTCGGCACCGATAAACAGCCCAGGGATGGCCAGCAGCAGGCCCAGCCAGATAAAGGGCTGGGTGAGACTATCGGGCAGCAGCTGATGATCGATGTCGATCAGGCTCATGGCGATCAGCGCCCAGGTCAGCAGCAGCAGGGCGGCGGCCTGTAGGGTCGGCCCCAGCTGCCAGACCACCACCAGGGAGAGCAGGGCGCTGAGCCCCTCCACCAGGGGGTAACGCAGGCCGATGGGCTTGGCACAGGCGGAACAGCGGCCGCGCAGCAGCAGCCAGCCGAGCAGGGGAATGTTCTCCCACCAGCGGATGGCGTGATTGCAGTGCGGGCAGCGGGAGCCGGGTACCAGCAGGTTGTAGCGCGGTGGATCGGCCTCGGCGGGCAACTCCAACAGCTCGCGGCACTGCCCCTTCCAGTCCTGCTCCATCATCTGCGGCAGGCGGTGGATGACGACATTGAGGAAGCTGCCCACCAGCAGGGCCAGAAGCCCGGTGAGCAGATAGAGCAGCCAGGGCTCCTGGGTGATCAGTTGGACAAGCTCGGTCATGGGTTTCCGGGTTTACCGTGAAAGTCACAAAGCGAAAGGCGGGCCATGGGCTAATCCAAAGAAGACATGACGCTAAGCGTCCTCCGTCTTCTGTCCTCTGTTAAACCACCGATGCCATCTTGAAGATGGGCAGGTACATGGCTACGATCAGGGTGCCGATAAGACCGCCGAGCACCACCATGATCAGGGGTTCCATCAGGCTGCTGAGGGCATCCACGGCGTTGTCCACCTCTTCCTCGTAGAAGTCGGCCACCTTGGCCAGCATGGAGTCCAGGGAGCCGGACTCTTCACCGATGGCGATCATCTGCAGCATCATGTTGGGGAAGATGGGGAACTGCTTCATCGCCAGTTGCAGGGATTGGCCGGTGGCCACGTCGTCCTTGATCTTCATCACCGCATCGGTATAGACGATATTGCCGGTGGCACCGGCAACCGATTCCAGGGCCTCCACCAGGGGCACGCCGGCGGCAAACATGGTGGAGAGGGTGCGGGCGTAGCGGGCCAGGGCGGCCTTGTTCAGAATCGGGCCTATGATGGGGATCTTCAGGGAGAAGCGGTCCATGCCCCGCTGCATATTGATGGAACGCTTATAGAAATTGAGGAAGGCCCAGATGGCAAGGCCAATGCTGCCGAAGATCAGCCACCACTTTTCCTGCATGATGATGGACAGCTCGATCACCCCCTTGGTCAGGCCGGGCAGCTCGGCACCGAAGCTGGAGAACAGCTCTTGGAACTGGGGGATAACAAAGATCAGGATCACCGCGGTGACGATCACCGCCACCACCAGTACCGAGGCGGGGTAGAACATGGCCTTTTTGATCTTGCCCTTGAGGGATTCGGTCTTTTCCTTGTAGGTGGCGATCTTATCGAGGATGTTCTCTAGGATACCGGCCTGCTCGCCGGCATTGACCAGGTTGATGTAGAGGGTGTCGAAATACAGCGGGTGCTTGGCCAGGGAGCCGGTCAGGGAGGTGCCGCCCTCGATCTCCTGCTTGATGGTGAGCAGCAGCTCCTGCATGGCCGGGTTGTCATGGCCACGGCCGACGATATCGAAGGACTGCATCAGGGGCACGCCGGAGCTCATCATGGTGGCCAGCTGGCGGCTGAATACGGCTATGTCCTTGGGGGTGATCTTGGCGGAGCCGCCGAACAGGGGCTTGGCCTTCTTTCTCACCTTGACCGGGGTCACCCCCAGGCGGCGCAGCTCGGCCTTGACCATCTCCGGGGTATCGGCGCGGCTCTCCCCCTTGACCTTGTTGCCCTTTCGGTCCAGCCCCTGCCAGTCAAATACATTGGCTTGCGGCTTTTTGGTCTTGGCTTGCGCTTTGGCTCTGGCTTTGGTGATATTGGCCATGGCTTAATCCTTGGTCACTCGGTTGACTTCTTCCAGACTGGTGAGACCCATGCGCACCTTGTTCAGCCCTGAGGCGCGCAGGTCGTTGATGCCTTCCTTGGCGGCCTGGGCGGCCAATTCAATGGAGTTGCCCTCTTCCATGATGATGCGTTCCATCTCGCTGGAGATGGGCATGACCTGATAGATGCCCACCCGGCCCTTGTAGCCCTTGGTGCACTTGTCACAGCCATGGGCGCGGTAGATGGTCAGGTCATTGAGTTCGTCGTCGCGAAAGCCCTCTTTGATCAGGGCCTCATGGGGCACATCATCCACTACCTTGCAGTGCTTGCAGAGCCGCCGGGCAAGACGCTGCGCCATGATCAGATTGACCGCGCCGGCGATGTTATAGGGCGGTATGCCCATGTTGGCCAGACGGGTGAGGGTCTGAGGGGCGTCGTTGGTGTGCAGGGTGGAGAGTACCAGGTGACCGGTTTGGGCCGCCTTGATGGCGATGGAGGCGGTCTCCAGGTCGCGGATTTCGCCCACCATGACGATGTCCGGGTCCTGTCGCAGAAAGGCCTTGAGGGCCTCGGCGAAGGTCAGCCCCTGGGCGGGGTTGACGTTGACCTGATTGATGCCCATGACCTGGATTTCTACCGGGTCCTCGGCGGTGGAGATGTTTACCGTGGGCTCGTTGAGGATGTTCAGACAGGTGTAGAGGGATACGGTCTTGCCGCTGCCGGTGGGGCCGGTGACCAGGATCATGCCATAGGGGTTTTTGATCGCCTCCATCAGGTCGTTCATCTGCTGTTCTTCAAAGCCCAGGGCCTCTATGCCCATCTGGGCGCTGGTGGGGTCGAGGATACGCAGACAGATCTTTTCCCCGTAGATGGTGGGGCAGGTGTTGACGCGGAAGTCGATGGAACGGGTCTTGGATAGGGTCAGCTTGATGCGGCCGTCCTGGGGCACGCGCTTCTCCGCAATGTTCATGCGCGACATGACCTTGATGCGCGAGGTGATGCGCGGGGCCATGGCGTTCGGTGGCTGGGCGTATTCGTGCAACATGCCGTCCTGGCGCAGGCGGATGCGATAGACCTTCTCGTAGGGTTCCAGGTGGATATCCGACGCGCCCTTGTTGATGGCGTCCACCAGCACCTTGTTGACGAAGCGCACTATGGGGGCATCGTCGATGCCGGAGTCGTCACCCTGCTCGGCCTGGGCCTCGGGATCGGCGAACTCCAGGTTGCCCAGGTCTTCGTCGATCATGTCGGTCATGCTGGTGTCGGCGGCGGCCAGGGCCTTTTCAATCGCCGGCAGCAGCTTTTCCACGTCCACCAGCACCGCCTCGGCGGTCAGCCCGGTGTGGAAGCGTACTTCATCCAGGGCTTGGTGTACGGTAGGGTCGGACAGGGCCAGAAACAGCTTGTTGCCGCGCTTGAACAGGGGCAGCACATGGTGCTTGCGCACCAGTTTCTCCGCCACCAGCTTGATTGGCATCAGTTCGCTGTCCATGGCGTCCAGGTCCAAAAGGGGTACGCCATACTCCAGGGAGGCGATCAGGGCGATGTCCTGCCCCGAGGCCATCTTGTTTTCCACCAGATAGGAGACAAAGGGCACCCGTTTCTTGCGAGCGCCCTCGGCGGCCTCAAGGGCAGCCGTCTCGGTCAGGACCTTGTCCTGAACCAGGCGGCGCGCCAGGCCGGTCAGATTGACGGAAGCGGGGGTCGTGGCCATGATCTCTCTAATCAGGGATGCGGATGGGGTGGACAAGTATAACCACAAGCCCGCCTGTTATTCACGCCCTTTGCGCCGCGACGTGCAATCCTGTGCCGTACCGGTCCCGTTGCCCGCTACCTGTCAATCGGCAAGGGCCGTCCTGAAACCGGCAGGAGTTTTCCTTTGGCAGGGGCCTGGCAGGCCCGACGCCCCTGGCCCATCGATTGCTTTTTTCACCTGATGGCCGCACAATGCGCCGCCTGCAAAAACTCCCCAACCCTGAACACATCACAAAGAGGACAGATCATGCGTTTGATTCTTTTGGGCGCCCCCGGCGCTGGTAAAGGCACCGTGGCCAAGCTGCTCACGGCAATGGACGGTTCGGTACAGATCTCCACCGGCGACATACTGCGCGCCGCAGTCAAGGCCGGTACCGAGCTGGGCAAAAAGGCCGAGGCGGCGATGAAGGCCGGTGAGCTGGTCTCCGATGACCTGATCATGGGCATCATGAAGGAGCGCCTGCAAGAGGCGGATTGCAAGAACGGCTACCTGCTCGACGGCTTCCCCCGCACCATCCCCCAGGCCGAGGCCCTCAAGGGTCTGCTGCTGGAGATCGGTGACGAACTGGATGCTGCGGTCAATCTCAACGTGCCCCGTGACGTCATCCTGGACCGCCTCACCACCCGCCGCACCTGCGTCGATTGTGGTGCCATCTACAATGTCAAGTCCAACCCGCCCAAGGAAGAAGGCAAGTGCGACAAATGCGGCGGTGCCGTGGTGCAGCGCGACGACGAGACCGAAGAGGCCATTTCCAAGCGTCTGGATGTATTCACCGAACAGACCGCCCCGCTGGTGGGTTTTTACGAGAAGGAAGGCCTGCTGCTGGACATCAACGCCACCTCCAGTGATGCCGTGGTGGAAAGTATCCGCGCACATCTGGCCAAGTAAGGTAGTCTCTATTCCAGCAAAGTTGGAACCCAGGATCATGGGGCATGGAGAGTCTGCTTGCCCCTGATCCTGACCCTAACTGCCATCCTGAGAACCCACAAATCCCGGCCAATCGAATAGGGCGGCCCGTGGCCGCCGCGCAACCACTAGGGGCAGTCTTCATGGCTGTGGCTTGGCGGCGGACGCGGCCCGTCCTATGTCCTCCCAGGGCTCAATCGAAGGCGCAGCCGGGGGTCTTACCCATCTTCTTCAGGATATTGGCCAGCGGGCAGAAGCCGGTAAAGGCCGACTGCAGCAGATTCAGGCCGATGAAGGCGGTGAAGAAGTGCCAGTAGGGGTGATGGACATGGCCCAGGCCCAGGGTCAAGAGAATCATGAAACCGGCAAAGGCAAAGATGATTTTATCTACGTTCATGCAGTAAGCTCCGTTGAATGAAGGAAAGGACGCGGGAATCTTCGCATCGGCAGGGTGAAAGTCAAGCCAGAGTTGAGGATGCCAGGCTGGGCGGTTGGCTCTGTCGGTGACCTGACGGCTCAGGGCTGATCGCGCCGCAACCGGGCCTGCCAGCAGGCTGCTCGGGCCGATTGGCTGGGCTTGGTGGGTGATCAGGAAAACCTTTGCCCCTCCGCGCTGATGCAGGTACTCAGGCCATCAACCGCGAAACAAAATCCCATGCAGGACAG
Organism: gamma proteobacterium SS-5; assembly: GCA_009497875.2. NCBI lineage: Bacteria > Pseudomonadati > Pseudomonadota > Gammaproteobacteria > Chromatiales > Sedimenticolaceae > Magnetovirga > Magnetovirga frankeli. The sequence goes on from CP032508.2 coordinate 1,383,407, forward strand.
CCCCATGAGCGCGACCCAGCAACACCCTTTGATCGATGCCCTGCGTCGCCCCGAGGCCTGGGCCGGGCTTGGCCCTGTCCCGCAGCGGGTTGAGCTGATAGAGACCCACATCTCCTGCATCTTTTTGCTGGATGGCCTGGCCTACAAGCTGAAAAAGCCCCTGGATCTGGGCTTTCTCGACTTCTCTACCCCGGAAAAACGTCGCTTTTGCTGCGAGGAAGAGCTGCGCCTGAATCGCCGCCTGGCAGCGGATGTCTATCTGCAGGTGCTACCCATCTGTGGTAGCGAGGAGAGCCCTGAGCCCGGCGGCAGCGGCGAGCCCTTCGACTGGCTGCTGCAGATGCGCCGCTTTGACGCCGAGGGCGTGCTGGCCGAGCGGCCCGAACGCCTGGCCCCCGAGCTGGTACGCCAGATCATCGGCCAGATCGCCCGTTTTCATGCCGCCGCCGCGCCCCTGGAGCCGGATCAGCCCTACGGTCGGCCGGAGCGGGTGCTGCATCCCATGCAGGAGAATTTCACCCAGTTGCGTCAGTTCACCCAGGAGCCTGAGCTGCTGCGGCCCCTGGTCGAGCTGGAGGCCTGGACCCTGGAGCGTTTCGAGCGGCTGCGGCCCCTGCTGGAGCAGCGCCGCGAGCAGGGCCATATCCGCGAATGCCATGGCGATCTGCACCTGGGCAACATGGTGCTGGAGGCCGAGCGGCCGATCATCTTCGATGGCATAGAGTTCAACCCGGCCCTGCGCTGGATCGACTGCCTGAATGACCTGGCCTTTCTGCTCATGGACCTGCGCCACCAAGGGCGGGCCGATCTGGCCCATCTCGCCCTGGATGAATACCTACAGCAGTCCGGCGACTTTGCCGGTGTGCCGCTGCTGGACTTCTATCAATGCTACCGCGCCCTGGTACGCGCCAAGGTCAGCGCCATTCGCCTCAGCCAGGCCGAGCTGGATCAGGCCAGCCGCCAGTCTATCCAGCGCGACTGCCTGGCCTACATCCAGCTGGCCGCTGAGTTCACCCGGCCGCAACGCGGGGCGCTGCTCATCAGCCACGGTCTGTCCGGCAGCGGCAAGAGCCACATTGGCCGCCAGCTGTTCGGCCCCCTGCCGCTGATCCGCCTGCGCTCGGACGTGGAGCGCAAGCGCCTGGCGGGCCTGGCACCGGATCAACGCACGGCATCCGATCTAAATGTCGGGCTGTATAGCCCGCAGATGACCCGGCGTACCTTTGATCATCTGGCGCAGCTGACAGAAAGCCTGCTCGGCTGCGACCAGCTGCTGCTGATCGACGCCACCTTCCTCAAGGCCTCGGTGCGCCAGCGCTTCCGTCAGCTGGCCGAAGGACTGGGTGTGGCGTTTTATATCCTGGAATTTCAGCGCAGCCCGCAGCAGCTGGCGCAGAACATCCAGCGCCGTCTGGCCAAGGGGCTGGACGCCTCGGACGCCGATTTTGGGGTGCTGCAACAGCAGTTGCAGCAGGATGAGCCCCTCAGCGCCGAGGAGCAGGCCCTGAGCATTCCAGTGCCCCTGGACGGGGTCGAGGGCCTGCTCACCGAGCTAAGGCGGCGCTTGCGACTTCCGCAGTAACCGAATGGGAATGGGACGCAGAGGACGCAAAGCAGCGCAAAGGACGCAGAGAAGAATGAATGGGTAGGTGGCGTGGTGCGCGGCATCCGTTCGTCCTCAAGGGGTGGTTCTGGAATGATTTGTCGCGCAGGCGTGACAAAGGCACGCCACTATTTTGGCGCGCTAACTGTCACTCACCAAGACAAAAGGGTCGCTCGTGCATCCGGCAGGGTCGGCCTCCCGCAGGCCTTACCGTGAAACTCGCGGCTGGCGGCTGGCTTGACGTGCGGCCGCGCCCGCCGCTGCGCTGCATCCGGGCTACGGCCTTGCAACTCTCGTGTCCTTTGCGTTTTCTTTGCGCCCTTTGCGATCCGATTTTAGCTCCCCGCAGGGTTAGAACGCATCATCCAACAACTCCGTATCCCCATGGCTATAGGCCGGGCTGCAGCAGCAGAGCACGCGCAGCGGTTCCTGGCCGGTGTTGCTCAGGCTGTGGGCGCTGCCGGGCGGGATCAGGATTGTGTCGCCGGGCTGGATGGCGAAGCGCTCGTCGCCCAGGCGCATCCGCCCCTGACCGGCGCTGATGTGGTATAGCTCTTCGCTTTGTCGATGGCGGTGCAGGGCGGTGTGCTGGCCGGGTAGCAGCAGGGCCTCGGCCAGGCTTTGGTTTCGGTTGCCATGCCGCTGGGGGTGCATCAGCTCGCGGATCTCTGAGCCGTCCTTGGTGCGGTAGGGCAGGATCTCGGCATAGGCGGTCTTCACGGGTGCTCCTCAGATGATGATAAAGGCCACCCCCAGCACCATGAGCAGGGCGGCGGGCAGGTTGCGTTTCAGGTTGGCCTCCTTGAACCACCAGGCACCGATGAGGATGCCAAACAGCAGGCTGGTGCGCTTCACCGCTACCATGTAGGCCGCCTCCACCAGGCTTACGGCGATGAAATGGGTGACCACCATGAGCGCCATCAGGCCGGCCACCGCCAGCGCGGGCAGGGGTCTGCGCCACAGGGCGCTGATCGCTCGGGGCTGGGTGGTCAGTACCAGCAGCAGGGCCGCCGTGCCGACCAGAACAAAATAGAAGGCACCGAAGGCCGACGAGGGCGGGATGAACTGCATCGCCTTTTTGCTGGCGCTGAGGGTAAAGCTGTAGATCAGCGCCGCGCCCAGCATCATCAGGGAGCCGGGGTTGTGGAACATGGCCAGCAGGGGAGAGAACAGCGTACGCAAGCGCAACCGGTCGAACAGGTGCAGGTTGAGCAGCCAGGCCCCCAGGGTGATCAGCGCTATGCCGCCCAGGCCGTTGGCGGAGACCTGCTCGCCCAGCAGCAGCCAGCCGGTCAGTATGGCGAATACCGGGGTGAAGGAGAGATAGGGCAGGGTCAGGGCCAGGGGGTAGTCGCGGATCGCCTTCATGTAGAGCAGCATGGCGGCCAGCTCCAGCAGCACCAGCAGGGCCATCCACTGCCAGAAGGCGGCGGGCGCATCGGCCAGGGGCACCTGGGGCAGCAGGGGCAGCAGCAACAGGCCGCTGAGGCTGAAGCGTATCAGCACCAGCTCGCGCGCGCTGTAGCCCTGCAGATAGCGCTTGGCCAGGGCATCGGAGCCGGCCAAGGCCAGGGCGCAGATGAGGGTGATGAAGAGCCAGCTCATGGCCTGTCCCCGGCGACAGGCAAGGCGTGCTATTTACGCTTGCGGCTGACCGGGAAGTTGGCATTCTGCCAGGCCAGGATGCCGCCGCGCAGGTTGAATACCCGGCTGAAGCCGGCCTTGCGCAGTATGCGGCAGGCAGAGGCGGACTGGGCCCCGGAGTTGCAGCTGAGGATCAGGGGTCTCTCCTGATACTTGCGCAGGCTGTCGATCTGCCCGGCGAAGCCGCTCATGGGGATATTCCTGGCGTTGATGATGTGGGCCTTGTTGAAGTCCGCCGCCGGGCGCACGTCGATCACCAGGGCCTCCTCGTTATTGATCAGCTCGGTGGCACCGCTGGGGTCCACCGTATCCTTGCCGCTGCCGCCGCTGATGATGTCCTGGATCAGCAGGGACAGGACAAGGATAAAGCCCCCCACCAGCAGGTAGTGGTTGGCGGCGAAATCGAGCAGTTGTTGCGTGGCCATGGTGTCTGGGTTCTTGGTTAGGGTGTAGGTCAGGGTGGTCGCTTTGCCCTTCGGCTTCGCTCAGGGAGCCAGGCTAGGCCCAGCGAGTAGGTCCGCTCAGCCAGCCCTTGCCGGGGCTAATGGTTGCAGAAGACCTGCTTCATCATGCCGATGAGTTGCAGGGTGCGGGCGTCGCCTACCCGGTAATAGACCCGATTGGCGTCCTTGCGCGAGGCGAGGATACCCTTTTCCCGCAGGATTGCCAGATGCTGGGAGATATTGCTCTGCGAGGTGCCGACGCGCTCCACTATGTCCTGCACGCTGACCTCGCGGTCCCCCAGCACGCAGAGGATCTTCAGCCGCAGCGGATGGGACATGGCCTTGAGGGCGCGGGAGGCGCGGTCTATGTCCTCATCGCCCTGCAGCAGGTCTTCGTAGTCGTCCTCTGCGGGGCTGGCCTCCGCTGCGGCTGGGTCAAGATCAGGCACCATTCAGAAACTCCTAAATTAAAGGCATAATAATAAAATGATAAAGACTTTTTGCCGATAATGAAATGAGCACAAGCAGCCAACAGGTACCGAATGGGTACGCGTCCGCCCCCCAGCACAGCGTCCAGACCCGCGCAACCCCGACATTGCAGCGCCCGGCAAGGCACCACGAGGGGGCTCTGCGATGAAGCCCGGCCCATCCAACCCCCTCTTGCTGCTGTTGATCCTGGACGGCTGGGGGTACCGTGAAGAGACCGACGGCAACGCCATCCTGGCGGCGCATACGCCGGTGTGGGATCGCCTTTGGGCCGAGTCTCCGCGCAGCCTGATCCGCACCTCGGGCGCGGCGGTGGGCCTGCCCGGCGGGCAGATGGGCAACTCCGAGGTAGGGCATCTCAACCTGGGTGCCGGTCGGGTGGTGTATCAGGAGTTCACCCGTGTCAGCCGCTCCATCCGCACCGGCTCCTTCTTCAGCAACCAGACCCTCACCGGCGCGGTGGACGCGGCCATTGAGCGCGGTTCGGCGCTGCATGTGCTCGGCCTGCTCTCGCCGGGCGGGGTACACAGCCATGAGGATCAGATCCACGCCATGCTCCGCCTGGCGGTGGAGCGTGGCCTGTCCAGGGTCTATCTGCACGCCTTTCTGGATGGCCGGGACACCCCGCCGCAGAGCGCCATGGCCTCGCTGCAGGGGGCCGAGGGGCTGTTCGCGCAGCTCGGCCAGGGGCGTATCGCCAGCCTGATTGGCCGTTACTATGCGATGGACCGCGACCACCGCTGGCCGCGCATCCAGGCGGCCTATGAGCTGATCAGCGAGGGCCGTGGCGCATTCCGCGCCGACTCCGCCTGCGCCGCCCTGCAGGCGGCCTATGCGCGGGGCGAGAGCGATGAATTTGTCCAGGCCAGCTGTATCACCGCCGAGGGTGCCGCGCCGCTGACCCTGAACGACGACGACGTGGTGGTGTTCATGAACTACCGCTCAGACCGCGCCCGGCAGATCACGCGGCCCTTCATCGAGGCCGATTTCAGCGGCTTTGAGCGCCGTCGATGGCCCCGCCTGGCGCGTTTTGTCAGTCTCACCGAATACAGCAGGGAGTTCGACATCCCCATCGCCTACCCGCCGGAGCGGCTGCACAACGTATTGGGCGAGACCATCGCCAAGCAGGGCCTGCGCCAGCTGCGCCTTGCGGAGACGGAGAAATACGCCCACGTCACCTTCTTCTTCAACGGTGGCCGCGAGGAGCCCTTCGACGGCGAAGAGCGTATCCTGGTCGCCTCGCCCCAGGTCGCCACCTACGACCAGCGGCCGCAGATGAGCGCCGCCGAGGTCACCGAGCGGCTGCTGCAGGCCATCCAGGCCGAGCGCTACGATGTCATCATCTGCAACTACGCCAACCCGGACATGGTCGGCCACAGCGGCAACCTGGAGGCCACCCGCTGCGCCATAGAGGCGCTGGATGCCTGTCTTGGCCAGGTCGTGCAGGCCCTGCGCGCCAGCGGTGGGCAGATGCTGATCAGCGCCGATCACGGCAATGCCGAGCAGATGATCGACCGGCGCAACCAGCAGCCGCACACCGCCCACACCAGCAACCCGGTGCCCCTGGTGTATGTTGGCCCGCGTCGGCTGCGGCTGGCGCAGCAGGGTGCCCTGTGCGACATTGCCCCGACCCTGTTACAGCTGATGGGCCTGAAACAACCGGCCGAAATGAGCGGCCAGGGCCTGATTCAGGACCAAGAGCAAGATCCACACAGAGCGAGCGAGACAGCGCCTTGAAGCCAACCCGACCGAACCGCAGCAGGCCAGCCGCGCAAGCAGGACGCGCCGGGTGGGTCAGCGCCTGCCTGCTGCTGTTGCTCGCCTGCTGGCCCCTGGCGGCGGCACAGATCGACGAGCAGCAGGCCAAGCTGGAGCAGTTGCGTCAGCGCATCGCCCGCCTGACCGAAGACCTGCACCTGGACCGCAACCGCCTGGACAGCTATCAGAATGAACTGCGCGAGATCGAGCGCAACATCTCCCAGCACAAATTTACCCTGAAGGACCTGGAGGGCAGCCTGCAACGGCGTCAGCGGCTGCTGGAGCGGCTGGAGCCACGGGAGCAGCAGCAACTGCAGCGGCTGCAGCGCCACCAGCGCCTGCTGGCCCAGCAGCTGCGCGCCGCCTGGCTGATGGGCGAGCAGAACCGGCTGAAGATGCTGCTCAACCAGCAGGACCCGAGCCGCATCGCCCGCCTGCTCAAATACCACGAATACCTGAACCGGGCGCGCAGCCGCAAGATGCAGCAACTGCGTGGCCTGCTGCAAGAGCTGGAGCAGACCCGCCGCAGCCTGGACGAGGAACGCCAGCGCATGGCCGAGCTGCGCGGCCAGGCCCTGCAGCGTCAGCAGCAGCTGGAGCGGGACAAGGCCCAGCGCGCCGCCCTGCTGGAGAAACTGGCCGCCGAGATCCAGGACAAGGATAAGCAACTGAACAACCTCAAGCGCAACGAGGCCAATCTCAAACAACTGGTCAGTCAGCTGCAACAAACCCTCCAGGAGCTGGCCGTGCAGCAAAGCCAGAAGACCCCCTTCGGTGATCACAAGGGGCGCATGTCCTGGCCGGTAAAGGGCCGACTCGGTGCCCGCTTCGGCTCGCCCAGGGCCGGCGGCATCCGCTGGGACGGGGTCTTTCTGCGCGCCAGCGAGGGCAGTCAGGTAGCGGCCATCCAGCCCGGTCGGGTGGCCTTTGCCGACTGGTTGCGCGGCTACGGCCTGCTGCTGATCATCGACCACGGCGAGGGCTACATGAGCCTCTACGGCCACAACCAGAGCCTGTTCAAAAAGGTGGGCGAGACGGTGACCCAGGGCGAGACCCTAGCCCAATCCGGCAGCGCCAGCCTGCACGGCCAGGGCATCTACTTCGGCATCCGCCACAACGGCAAACCGCTGGATCCGGCGGGTTGGTGCCGTTGATCAGAAGACAGAAGACGGAGGACAGAAGACAGATTTTCGCGTCGCTGCGCGACATATTAAGTAAAAACTGGCGCGAAGCGCCTCTGTCTTCTGTCTTCCGTCCTCTGTGGCTAACTGCTCTTTTTAGGATAAAATCCCTGACCATTCACCTATAGCCTGCGAAACCGCCATGCCCCATGCCAGCAAAATCCTCTCCCTGTCCCTGCTCTGCCTGTTGCTTGCCGCCCCGCTGGCGGCCAAGCCCCCGGTGGCCGAGGAGGCGGCCCAGTCCGCCAAGCCCGAGCAGCAGGAGCTGCCCATCGACGAGCTGCGCGCCTTTGCCGAGATCTTTGGCCGTATCAAGAACGACTATGTCGAGCAAATCGGTGACCGCAAGCTGATCGAGCAGGCCATCCGCGGCATGGTCAGTGGTCTTGATCCCCACTCCAGCTATTTGAATACCGATGAATATCAGGACCTGCAGGAAGGCACCAGCGGCGTGTTTGGCGGCCTGGGCATAGAGGTGGGCATGGAAAACGGCTTCGTCAAGGTGATCAGCCCGATCGACGACACCCCGGCGCAGAAGGCCGGGCTCAAGCCGGGCGACATCGTGATCAAGCTCGATGGCAAGAGCGTCAAGGGCATGACCCTGGACGACGCGGTAAAGATCATGCGCGGAGAACCCGGCTCAAAGATCACCCTGACCCTGATGCGCGAAGGGGTCGATGCCCCGATCGAGGTCACCATCGAACGGGCCGTGATCAAGGTCAAGAGCGTCAAGCATCGGCTGCTGCAACCGGGCCTGGGCTATGTGCGTCTTACCACCTTTCAGTCGCGCTCCCTGATCGACCTGACCAACGCCATCAACCGCCTGCAGGAAAAGGCCAAGGGGCCGCTCAAGGGCCTGATCCTCGACCTGCGCAACAACCCCGGCGGGGTGCTCACCGCTGCCGTGGCGATCAGCGACGCCTTCCTGGAGGACGGCCTGATCGTCTATACCGAAGGCCGTTTGGAGAACTCCGAGACGCGCTTCTCCGCAGGCCCCGGCGATCTGATCAATGGAGCGCCCCTGGTGGTGCTGGTCAACGGCGGCTCGGCCTCGGCCTCGGAGATCGTCGCCGGTGCCCTGCAGGACCGTCAGCGGGCGCTGATCCTGGGCAGCCAGACCTTCGGCAAGGGCTCGGTGCAGACGGTCATCCCGGTGGGCGAGCACGGAGCCCTGAAGCTGACCACGGCGCGTTACTTCACCCCCTCGGGCCGTTCCATCCAGGCCGAGGGCATAGCCCCGGACATCATCATCGCGGATCGGGAGATCGTCACCAAAGAGAAGGATGACACGGCGGCCCAGGTCAAAGAGGCCGACTTGGCACGGCATTTGAATAATGGCAAGGAGACCGATCCGGATGCCAAAAAGGCGTCCCCCGACAGCCAGGAGCACGGCAATGCCGATCAGCCAAAAGACGACAGCGATCTCAAGCAACTGCTGCAAAAGGACTATGTGCTCAACGAAGCACTCAACCTGCTCAAGGGCCTGAGCATCTTCAGTGCGCGCAGCAACAATGAGCCGACCCCAGCTTCAACCCAGGCCCCAGCCCAGGTTCCCAGCGAGCCTGGCAAGGAGACCCCGCCCCAGCCCTGAGGCCAGGGGCCAGGACTGCTCCAAGCGCTCGCCCCTGCGGTGGGGCGCTGGCCGCTGGACGGGATTGCTGCTGCTGACGCTGTTCATTGGCCTGCTGCCCCTGGCCGCCTGGTCGGCCGGGCGCATGGCCATCATCATCGACGACATGGGCTACAGCCTGCGCAACGGCAAGGCCATGCTGGAGCTGCCCGGCGAGATCACCTACTCCTTCCTGCCCCATGCCCCCTACACCCCGCAGCTGGTGCAGCTGGCCGAACGGCGCAACAAGGAGATCATGGTCCACCTGCCCATGCAGGACCTGACCGGCAAGGAACTGGACCCCGGTGGCCTGACCCTGAACATGGGCCGTCAGGATTTTTTTCGAACCCTGCTCGATAGCCTGGATGCCGTACCCCAGGCGGTGGGGGCCAACAACCACATGGGCAGTCTGCTCACACGCCACGCCGGGCCCATGCACTGGCTCATGCTCGGCCTGAAGAGCTATGGCGACCTGTTCTTCATCGATAGCCTCACCCACAACCAAAGCATCGCCCTGGACATCGCCCAGGAGGCCCAGGTGGACAGCCTGGCGCGGGATGTATTTCTCGATCATCAGCGCAACCCGGCCAGCATCGGTCGTCAGTTCGATCAGCTACTGCGCATCGCCCAGCAAAGAGGGCAGGCCATAGGCATAGGCCATCCCTACCCGGAAACCATTACCGTTTTACGACAAAAACTGGCCAATCTGCCCCAGTCCGCTGTATCTTTGGTCAAGGCCTCCCACTTGCTTGACCCGAACCGAGAGAGAACCCCGCTATGGCACGCATCCTCATCCCCCTGGCCCCAGGCTGTGAAGAACTCGAAGCCGTCACCCTGATCGACCTGCTGCGCCGCGCTGGTCTTGAGGTGATCAGCGCCGGGCTGGATGATCAACCGGTCAAGGCCAGCCGGGGCGTGGTACTGATACCGGACTGCGCCCTGGATCAGGTGCTGGAGCAGGAATTCGACATGATCGTCCTGCCCGGCGGCCTGGCCGGTGCCGATGCCCTGGATCAAGACCCGCGCATCCACCAGCTCGTGCAGCGCATCGCCGCGCAGGGCGGCTACACCGCCGCCATCTGCGCAGCCCCCAGGGTGCTGGTCGGCCTGGGCCTGCTCGATGGCCGTCAGGCCACCGGTTATCCGGGGCTGCTGGAGGCCATGGGGCGGCCCCAGGTCCAGCTGCGGGATAGCCCCGTGGTGTGCGACGGACGGGTAATCACCTCCCGTGGTCCTGGCACCGCCATGGACTTCGCCCTGACCCTGATCGAACAACTACTCGGACGCGCCGCCCGAGAACAGGTGGAAGGCCCCTTGATGCGGCCTTGATTCATGGCTCGGGAGTCGGTCCCAGGCCCTTGTCTGCTTGCAACCCAAGCGTCACCCTTACGAGGAGAACACCAATGACCGAGATTACCCAAGTCAGCGGCATAGGCCAGGCCGCCGCCGTCCTGCTCAAGGAACAGGGCCTTACCAGCGCGGAGGACCTGGCCGCTGCCAGTATCCAGGCCCTGAGCGCGGTCAAGGGCTTCGGCCCGGCCCGGGCGGCAAGGATCATCGCCAATGCCCAGCAACTGCTCGCCCAGCCGGAACCCCAGCCCCAGCCCGAGCCCGAGCCAACCGCAGAGCGGGAAAAGGCGACCGAGACGCCCCAACCCAGCGCAAAAAAGACCCAGGAGGACAAGCCGAAGGGGGCAAAGAAGGCAAAGGCGGCCAAGGGGGGTAAGGCCAAGAACAAGAGCAAGAGCAAGGCCAAAGACAAAGACAAAGACAAGGCCAAGAAGAAAAAGGCCAGTAAGCCAAAGGCCAAGAAAGACAAAAAGCCCTGAGTGGGCAGCCTTCAGCCGTCAGCCTTCAGCGGTCAGTTGCCGGCCCCCAGTCCCGAACGCCACTCCACAAAAGCTGCAAAAAAGTGTGGACAAGGCCTTACTCTCTGATTATGATAATCACTATCAACTGAGTGGATGGCCCTATCCCCTTGCCTCCGTTTCAGGCTGTTCGCTCTCCCATTACCCGGTCCCTGCGCCGGGTGTTTTTTTACCTGGCCCAGCGCCTGCAACCCCGAGCAAAGGACCGACAATGGCCGATCCCAAACAAACCACGGCAAAACCCATCAAGGTCGCCCTGGTGGGCAACCCGAATACCGGTCGTACCACCCTGTTCAATCAGCTGACCAAGTCCCGTGGCGGCACCGGCAACTATCCTCGGGTCACCGTGGGGGTCAAATCCAAGGTGATCGAGCACAAGGGCTGGGCCATCGAAGTGGTTGACCTGCCGGGGATCTACTCCCTCAGCTCGCGCACCGATGAGGAGCTGCAAAGCCGGGAGTTCATCTACCAGCAGCAGCCGGACATGCTGATCAATGTGGTGGATATGGGCCATCTGGAGCGCAACCTGCTGCTCACCAGCCAGCTGATCGAGATGGGCGTGCCGCGCATCATCGCCCTCAATATGAAGGACGAGGCCCAGCACAAGGGTGTCGAGGTGGAGCTTGCAACCTTCTCCACCCTGCTTGACTCGCCGGTGGTGGAGATGGAGGCACGCAACGGCAAGGGCGTCACCGAATTGCTGGATAGCATTGTGCAGGAGGCGGAAAAGGGCTTCCATCACGACCCCATCCGCATCCCCTATGACGATCACCTGGAAGAGGCCATAGAGCGGGTCACCGCCAAGTACCGCGAGCTGCACAGCGATGAGCTGAACGAAATCCAGATCCGCTGGCAGGCGATCAAGCTGCTGGAGGGTGACGATAGCGTATTGCAACAGGAGAGCGACCACAGCGCCCTGATGGCCATGGTGGAGGAGGAACAGCGCCTGCTCAAGGAGCAGCACGACGAAAGCGCCGCGTTGATGCTCAACGATGGTCGCTACGGCTTTGTCAACGGTCTGATGCACGAGACCGTGAGCCTGAACATGGATACCGCCCTGCAGCGGGTGGATGTCACCCGGGTATTGGACTCGGTGCTGTTGCATCGCTGGTTGGGGCTGCCGCTGTTTCTCGGTTTCATGTGGCTGATGTTCGAGACCACCTTCACCCTGGGTGCCTACCCCATGGACTGGATCGACATGGGCGTGGGTGCCCTGTCGGACGGCCTCAACCAGGTGCTGCCCGAGGGCCTGTTCAAGGACCTGATCATCAACGGCATCATCGCCGGGGTGGGCGGCACCATTATCTTTCTGCCCAATATCGTCATACTCTTTTTCTTCATCGCCCTGTTCAGCGAGACCGGTTATCTGTCCCGCTCGGCCTTTCTCATCGACCGCATGATGCACAGCTTCGGCCTGCACGGTAAGGCCTTCATCCCCATGCTCACCGGCTTTGGCTGCAACGTACCGGCGATCATGGCCACCCGCACCATAGAGAACAAGAAGGACCGCCTGGTGGCCATGCTGGTGATCCCCTTCATGAGCTGCGGTGCCCGCCTGCCGGTGTATATCCTGTTCATCAGCGTGTTCTTTGCCGACAACTCCGGCACCGTACTGTTCAGTATCTATCTGATCGGCATAGTGGTGGCCCTGTTCGCGGCGGTATTTCTCAGCAAAACGGTGGTGCGCGGGGCCAATACCTCGCCCTTCCTGATGGAGCTGCCGCCCTACCGCAAGCCCAGCTACAGCGCGGTGATGAACCACATGGGGGAGAGCGCCCTGGAGTTTCTGAAGAAGGTGGGCGGCATCATCGTCATCGGTTCCATCATCATCTGGCTGTTGCAGACCTTCCCCCAGGAGGTGCCCCTGTCCCAGGACTACGCCCAGGAGATCGCCAGCCTGGAGGCCCAGCCGGAGAGCGAGGCGCGTAATGAGCAGATCGGCGAGCTGAACAACGCCATGGCGGCGGAGATCCAGCGGGGCCGCTATCTGGGTCAGATCGGTGCGGTGATCGAGCCCATCTTTCACCCCCTGGGCTTTGACCTGAACGCCTCCATCGCCATCCTCACCGGGATTGTGGCCAAGGAGGTGATAGTGGCCACCTTCGGCGTCCTCAACGCCCAGGGTGAGGAGGCCACCGAGGAGGATACCGGTCTGAGGGCGGCCATTGCCTCCTCCATGACCGCCACCTCGGCCTTTGCCTTCATGATCTTCTCCCTGTTCTATATGCCCTGTTTCGCCACCATTGCCATGTTCTACCGTGAGTCCGACTCGTCCCTGGCCTGGACCGGCTTCATGGTGGCCTTCTCCACCAGCATTGCCTATGCCCTGGCCCTGCTGGTGGTACTGGTCGGGCCCTGAGCCATGGCCTACAGCTGGACAGTCTGGGATTATCTGACCCTGGCGGTCACCCTGCTGGTGGTATTGGGCTATGTGTTGCTGCGCATCAAGGAGGCCCTGGACGGCAAGAGCGGCTGCAACAGCTGCTGCAGCGGCTGCGGCAGCAACCAATGCCCAGCCGAACCGCCGCCAAACAGCCTGCGCGGCATAGAGATCCGTGCCGAGCCGTTAGACGAAAAATCCAAACAGGACAGTGCGCGGGAGTGATCAACCAGGCCAGCCCAAGGCTGTAGGAGCGCCCTTGGCCGCGAAGGGCTCCCACAGGCCAGCCCAAGGCTGTAGGAGCGGCCTTGGCCGCGAAGGGCGCTTAAGTTTGAAGGGTGAAGTTTGAAGGAATGAGCGCCAAATCCCCCCCCTTTACAAAGGGGGCAGGGGGATTTCTTCTGCCCCCTGGCCCGGATGCAGCGAAGCGGAATCCGAGATCAATGCGATTCACCAAAAGGGTGCGGGTTTTACGGCCAGCCCCCGGAAAGGCCCCAAATTGGTGCAATTTTTGTTGAATTTATTCAATAAAATCAGTTGCCTATAATCGATCTACGGGTTAATATTTCAGCACCTTTACAACCTATCGAGGATAGACCCATGCGCAACAAACTCCTGCCCCTGGCCATCGCCAGCGCCCTCACCAGCACCCTGGCCTCCGCCCCCCTGCTGGCCCAGGACCTGACCATCTACGGTGCCATGCACTACAGCCTGGATTATCTGGACACGGATTCCGCCGCCGTGCTGGATGACACCGACTGGGCCACCGGCGTCAATCGCGCCAGCTTCATTGGCGTCAAGGGCTCTGAGGACCTGGGCAATGGCCTCAAGGCGATTTTCAAGATCGAATCCAACATCAACGACAGCGTTGGCAGTTTCAATACCTACGTCGGCCTGAGCGGTGACTGGGGCACGGTATTCATGGGCCAGCATGACACCCCCTACATGATTGCCACCGATTCCCTGGATCTCTTTGTGGATACCCTGGCGGATTCCAATGTGGTGCTTGGTTCAACGGCGCTAAACGGCTCCTTTGCCCTCACCGTGCCCCAGACCATTGCCTACATCTCACCGGACATGAATGGCCTGACCCTGGCCGGTGCCTGGGTACAGCATCTGGTGGATGAACCCCTGGGCGTGAGCGACACCAACGCCGTCAGTCTGGCTGCCATGTACGCCAACGGCCCCCTGTTTGCCAGCCTGGCCTATGAAGACCACGCCAATGGTACCGCTATTGGCGGTGCTGCGGATGCCGATGCCTGGAAGCTGGGTCTGGGTTATCAGGCCAACGGCTTTACCGCTGGCCTGGTCTATGAACAGGTGGATGGCAGCGGCCCGCTGACCGGCCTGGAAGTGGACAACCTGATGCTCAGCGCCTCCTATGCCGCTGGTAACAATGTGTTCAAGGTGCAGTATGGTGATTCCGACTCCAACCGGGTGGGTGGTGATTTCGACTACTGGGCCATAGGCCTGGATCACAACCTGAGCCAGCGTACCAAGGTCTATGCCCTGTACACCGCACTGGATAACGACAGCCTGGGTTTGGGCGCGCTGAACTGCGCGGATACGGTGAGCTCCAACGACCAATGCGTAGCCGACCACGACGGTCTGTCGGTAGGCATACAGCACAGCTTCTAAAAACAGGAAGATGGGGGGCTGAGGACAGAAATCAGTCCTCCGTCCTCTGTCACCTGCACAGGTTCAAGCACAACCGTTCCAGCATCAGCCAGGGGTCCTGCTTGCGCCAGCCCTTGATGCAGGCGTCCACCTCGCCGCAGCGGATCAGGGCCTGTTGCAGGCGCTGGGGGCCGAGGCGTTTGAGGGCGGCGCTGACCAATGGCTTGCGCTTGGGTGGCCAGGCCCCGTTCGCCACGGTATTGAGGTTGCCGCCCTGAGCCACTTGCTGGGCCATGGGATAGAGGCCGCGCAACTCCCGGCTGATGGCCCAGAGCACCACAGGTTCGGCCACGCCCTCACCACGCAGGCCGGCCAGTATGTGTACGCAGCGGGACGGATGACCGGCCAGGGTCTCGTCCATCAGACCAAAGACATCGTAGCGGGCGCTGTCGGCAACCGCCTCCAGCAAGGCCTCCTGACTGATCGGCCCTGGGCCGTGCAGCAGCAGGAGTTTGTCTATCTCTTGCTTGGCCGCCAGCAGATTGCCCTCCACCCGCTCCGCCAGCAGGGCGGCAACCCCAGGCTGCGGTTGCAGGCCATGGCCGCGCATACGCTGCTCCAGCCAGGCGGGCAGTTGACGGGCCTCCACCGGCCAGATCTGTAACAGAATCCCCACCCGATCCACTGCCTTGAGCCACTTGGTGGTCAGCTGCTTCTTGTCGATCCTGGGGGCATTGATCAGCAGCAGGCTGTCCTCGGGCGGCTGCTCGCACCAAGCGCTCAGGGCCTTGCTGCCCTCGTTGCCGATGGCGCTGGAGTGCAGATGCAGATCAAACAGGCGGCGGTCGCCAAACAGGGAGCGGTTGGCACCCTCATCCGCCAGCCGGTTCCAGTCGAAATGGGCCTGGGTCTCCAGGCGGATGCGTTCGCTAAAGCCCTGGGTACGGGCCTGGGCGCGGACCAGATCGGCGCACTCCAGCATCTGTAGCGGCTCGTCGCCGCTGAGCAGCAGCACCGGCGGCAAGGGCCGCTTGAGCTGGGTGGCCAGTTGTTCCGGCTTCAGTCTCATTGGCCCTGCGCGGCTTTGACCTGATGGGCCATCTGCCGCAGCAGCCGACTGGCCAGCTGCTGGTGCATGTCACGGCGTAGCTCGGATTCTTCATACTGACGCCCCAGGGTCTCGGTCTCCGGGTTGGTATAGACCCGGCTGACGCGCAGCTGCTGGGCCTGTTCCCGCTCCAGCCGGTCCGGCGGGCTACCCAGACGGAAGGATAGCTGCTCGATCAGCTCATACTCCAGCACCTTGCCGCGTGAGCCGATGGAATGTACCCGCTTGTCGCGCAGGTGATTGAACACATAAAGGGTCTGCCTGGCCTCGGCGGGGTTGTCGGTCAGCTCCACCTCGGCCCCGCGCAGGTTATTGCGCAGCACCTGGGTGAAGGGGTCGGCCAGGGCCAGGCCATTGATGTAGAGCGGGCTGATCTGCGGCATGGCCATGCCGCCGTCGGTACCGCGCAGCTGATAGCCACAGCCGCTGAGCAGAACTATCAGCAACAAGGGGAAAAACAAGTGCTGTTTCGACATCTCAGTCTCCTAACCCGGCCAGGCCGGAACCAAAAAGGACGCAGAGGACGCAAAGAAGCGCGGAGAGCGCAGAGGGGTAAAGGTGTTTCTGATTACCCACAAACCTCGGCCCATCGACTCGAATAGGGCGGCCCGTGGCCGCCGCGCCACTCAGCACAGTGGCTGGTCGGCGGGCACGGCCCGCCCTATGCAAAAGGACGCAGAGGGCGCAAAGAAGCGCGGAGAGCGCAGAGGGGTAAAGGTGTTTCTGATTACCCACAAACCTCGGCCCATCGATTCGAATAGGGCGGCCCGTGGCCGCCGCGCCACTCAGCACAGTGGCTGGTCGGCGGACACGGCCCGCCCTATGCAAAAGGACGCAGAGGGCGCAAAGAAGCGCGGAGAGCGCGGAGTGGTAAAGGTGTTTGTACAAGAAAAATTCAATCCTCTGCGTCCTGAAATTTTCGACATGTTGTTCTGCATTTCACTGGCAGCGTATAGGGCGGCCCGTGGCCGCCGCGCCGCTTATCACAGTGGCTGGCCGGCGGGCGCGGCCAGGCCACCGGTGATCCCGTCAATTGCGCCCTTTTCGTATCTTGGCGTCCTTTGCGATCCGGTTTGTTAACGCCTCTAGTTGGCCACTATGTTGACCAGCTTGTTGGGCACCACTATGACCTTGCGGATTGTGGCATCCCCGATGAAGCGTTGCACGTTTTCGTTGGCCTTGGCGGTAGCCTCGATGCTGGCCTGATCGGCCTCGGCATCCACCTCGATATTGGCGCGCACCTTGCCGTTGACCTGCACCACATAGGCGATGCGCTGCTGCACCAGGGCAGTCTCGTCCACCTCGGGCCAGGGGGCCTGGAGGATGTCCGCGCCAAAGCCCAGCGTCTGCCACAGATGATGGCTGACGTGGGGGGCGATGGGGCTGAGCAGGCGCAGCAGCAGGCTCAGACCCTCGCACAGCAGGCTGGCATCCGCCGGGCCATCGCCGAGCTTGTTGAGGCTGTTGACCAGGGTCATGCAAGCGGAGACCACGGTGTTGAACTGCTGACGTTCATAATCGAACAGGGCCTTCTTCAGGGTCTGGTGGATCTCCCGGCGCAGAGCCTGCTGGTTCTCATCCAGCGCTGCCCCGGCCGCATCGGGCAGGTCTTGCAGCCGCAGCGCCAGGGCCCAGACCCGCTTGAGGAAGCGATGGGCACCCTCGACACCCTCATCGGACCATTCCAGGGATTGCTCCGGCGGCGCGGCGAACAGGGTGTAGAGCCGCACCGTGTCGGCGCCGTAGCGGTCGATCAGGGTCTGCGGGTCGATGCCGTTGTTCTTCGACTTGGACATCTTCTCGATGCCGCCGATCTGCACCGGCTCGCCGTCGCTATGCAGGCGGGCACCCAGGGGGCGGCCCTTGTCGTCGCGCTCCAGGGTCACATCCGCCGGGTTGAACCAGTCCTTGCCGCCATCGGCGCGCTCACGATAAAAGGTTTCCGCCACCACCATGCCCTGGGTGAGCAGGCGGTTGAACGGCTCGTTGCAGCGCAGCAGGCCCTCGTCGCGCATCAGCTTGTTGAAGAAGCGCGCATAGAGCAGGTGCAGCACGGCGTGTTCTATGCCACCCACATACTGATCCACCGGCAGCCAGTAGTTGGCCTCTTCGTCCAGCATGGCCTGGTCGTTGCCGGGGCAGCAGTAGCGGGCGTAATACCAGCTGGATTCAAAGAAGGTATCGAAGGTGTCGGTCTCGCGCTGGCGGCCATCGCCCAGGTCGTAGAACGCGGCCATCTTCTTCAGCGGTGAGCCGGAGCCATCGACCACCACATCCTCCGGCAGCAGCACCGGAAAGGCTTCCGCGGGCTGGCTGCTGCCATCGGCCTGTTTGATCATGGGGATCGGGCAGCCCCAGTAGCGTTGGCGCGACACGCCCCAATCGCGCAGGCGGAAATTCACCCGCCGCTCGCCCTTGCCGTGCTCCACCAACCAATCGGCGATGGCATCAAAGGCCTGCTCGGAGCTGAGGCCATCAAAGGGGCCGGAATGCTGCAGCAAGCCCTTTTCCACATAGGCCGCCTGGTCTATGCCGCAGTCGCTGCCATCGACGCTGAAGATCACCTGTTGCTTGGCAATGGCGTATTTCTCGGCGAACTCCCAATCGCGTTGATCGTGGGCCGGTACCGCCATCACCGCGCCGGTGCCATAGCCCATGAGGACGAAATTGGCGGCATACACCGGCACCGGCTCGCCGCTGACCGGGTGCAGGGCGTTGATACCCAGGGCATGGCCCTTCTTCTCCATGGTCTCCAGCTCCGCCTCGGACACCCCGCCCTGCTTGCATTCGGCGATGAAGGCGGCCAGCGCCGGGTCGTGTTCAGCAGCGGCTAGCGCCAGGGGGTGCTCGGCGGCCACGGCAACGTAAGTAACGCCCATCAGGGTGTCCGGGCGGGTGGTGTAGATCTCCAGCGGCGCCTGACCGGGAATGTCGAAGCGCATCTGCACCCCCACCGAGCGGCCGATCCAGTTGCGCTGCATGGTGCGCACCTGCTCCGGCCAGTGCTCCAGCTGCTCCAAATCATCCAGCAGTTCCTGGGCGTAGTCGGTGATCTTGACGAACCATTGCTCGATCTCGCGCTTTTCCACCGGCGCGCCGGAGCGCCAGCCCTTGCCGTCGATCACCTGTTCGTTGGCCAGCACCGTTTGGTCCACCGGGTCCCAGTTCACCGTCGCCAGCTTCTTGTAGGCCAGGCCCTTCTCCACCAGGCGGGTGAACAGCCATTGCTCCCAGCGGTAATAGTCCGCATCGCAGGTGGCCAGCTCCCGCGACCAGTCGTAGCCAAAGCCCAGACGCCTGAGCTGGCCCTTCATTTCGGCGATGTTGGCGCGGGTCCACTCCGCCGGCGGGCGACCGTGCTTGATCGCCGCGTTCTCCGCTGGCAGGCCGAAGGCATCCCAACCCATGGGCTGGAGCACGTTCTTGCCGAGCATGCGCTGGTAGCGGGCGATGACATCCCCCAGGGTGTAGTTGCGCACGTGACCCATGTGCAGCTTGCCGCTGGGATAGGGGAACATGGACAGGCAGTAGAACTTCTCCCGAGTCGGATCGGGGCGGGCGCGGAAGCTCTGTTGCGCTTCCCAATAGCTCTGGGCAGCGGCTTCAAGGGATTGGGGTTCGTAGGATGCTTGCATGATTGCTGGGGCCGGGGTGCGGTTGAAGGGGTGAGCTAACTATTGTTCCCTCTCCCCCTCGGGGAGAGGGTCAGGTAGTTAGGCTTTTTATCTGTGTGCTCTGTGGCTCTGTGGCTAAATATTCGTTTTAGGGTCATTTCAGGCCCGCAAGCATACCGGAAACGGCCCATCCAGGTAATAGCTAGCCCAAGGGCGCGACAAGTTCGTCAAACTGCGCCTGAATCTCATCCCCCAGCTGGGTAAACTTGGGGTTCAGCCCCTGCTGGCCGGGATCCTGAGCCGAAATATCCATGTAACGCTGCTCTACCACGGCACCGGCCTGGCTGTTGGCCACATGGACCAGATCACTCAGGCTGTTGATCTGGTCCAAACGGGGCCGGGGCGTGTCGTGGTCCTGCACGGCATCTACCAGCCGCGAGGGCAGGCCCAAGGCCCCAAGCAAGGCATGACCCAGGCCATCGTGCCACTTGCCGATCAGATACTTCACCGTCTCCGGCCGCTGGCGCAGCTCCTCATACTGGGCCGCCCGAAACAGCATGTAAAAGGCCCCGATATCATGGGTCAGGCCGGCCAACTGGGCCTCGCCGGGGTCAAAATGAGCAAAATGCCGATTCAGCACCAGCGCGGCGCTGGCCGTCTTCAACGAATGCCGCCAAAAGCCAAACAACAGGTCACTGAACACGCTCACCGGGCCACCGATCAAAAACTGCCGCACCACCAGCTTGCGCGCCAGCACCCGCGCCCGTTGCAGGCCCAGCCGCGCCACTGCCGAGGGCAGGTCATACACCGGCCCATCCAGCGGTCCGAAATCCGGCAAATTGGCCAGCCCCACCAGGCGCGCGCTCAGCAGTGGGTCCAGTTGCAGCAGGCCCACCAGCTGATCTTCAGACAGCTGCGGGGCCTTCAGGGCAGAACGCAGGCGCAGAACCAAATCAAAATGGCAGGGGAACACCACATCCCCCGACAACTCCCCGGCAATGTCCTGCAGCATCTGAAACCGTTGCTGCTCAAGGGCCTTGCCACTCTTATTCTCATCCGAGGTCAAATCGGTCTCCAGTCAGTCAAAATTCAATCCACGCCAAGTCCAGTCAACTCGGTCCGTCAAGCAGAAAGAGGCCTATCTTCAGGGCTGGCGCTGTCCCTCCCCTGATCCATAGGTTAACATTCATCGCAAAGGGGGAGACACCAACATGAACATCATCATCACCTTCATTCCGAACAGCACCACCCTGCAGGAACTGGAGCGCTTCGTCCGCTCCGGCCTGGGGCTGCCGCTGGCCTTCTGGAACAAGGCCAAGCTGCGCCACTGCGACATCCTCAACATCCTCGACCGCGACACCGGCGGCCGCGAGGCCCACGGCCTGGCCTACTTCATCAGCGATGAGGCCGCCGACCAGGCGGTCAAGGCCCTCAATGGCAAAAAGATCAACGGCAAGCCGGTGGAGGTGCGCCGCTTCTTCTACCGCAGACCCGGTGACCAACGCAAGAGTCTGGGCAACCTCAAGGGCAAGGCCCTGGTCAAGGATGCCCGCCGCACACACCTGAGCATCCGCTCCCTGGCCACCGGCAACCAAGCCTTCGGCGGCGACGACGCCATGCCCGAGCGCAAGATCTTTGAAGACGGCCCGGAAAGGGAACTGGGCTGGGAGGCCGTGGACCTGCCCGATGCCGCAGACGCGCCCAGCAACCGCAGCACCATCCGGCTGGACCAGCGCCAAGCGCAGGAGAACACAGCCAAGGCCCCGGAAGGGGCCGCCCTCAAGCCCGGCAACGCCGCCCCCCTGGGCAGCGCCGGGGAATCGGAGCAAGAGGTAATAGACCTGAGCGATCAGCTCAAGGAAATGGAAGACCCCAAGGAAGGCAAATAGGAGACTGTCGGGCAAAAAGGGATCAGGTCTGGATTTTAGCGGCATAGGGCGGGCCGCGCCCGCCGGCCAGCCACTGTGATAAGCGGCGCGGCGGCCACGGGCCGCCCTATGTGCGTTAATCAACCGGATCGCAAAGGACGCCAAGATGCGCAAAGGGCGCAAAGGGTTTGCGGGTTGTTCGTCGCGCCTGGGAGTTCCGAGCGCTGGCTCGGAGGTGTAAGTGAAAAGGGATCAGGTCTGGATTTTAGACCCTGTTCTGCTGTAACTGTAAATGGACGGGAATCAGGCTGAATGCGCCGCCTCGGCCAACACCTTGGTAACCCACTTGTTCAGACTGCGCCCTTGGCGTTTGGCGGCCTTGATGGCGGCGGCATGGATCGCTGGGTCAATTCGCAGCATCAGTCGGCCGCTGGCAGGCTTGTCGGGTTCTTGGTCGAGTTTGGCGCAGGCCGCCAGGTAATCATCCACGGCAGCATGAAACGCCTGCTCGAACCCGACTACCGACTCGGCGTGAAAGCCGATGATGTCGTCAATATCCAGCACGCGGCCGACGATGATCTTGTCGTCAGGATCGAATGTCATGCTGGCTTGATAGCCTTTGTAGGTCATGGTGTTGTTCATGGGGCCTCTCCGAGTTGCCGTAAAAATTCGCGCACCAGTTTGATCCGATATTTCAGGGCATCGTCACCCGGATGCGGCCGATGAATGGTTAGCTTCCTTCCGTTTCTGGCAAAGGTAACGGATGAACCGCTGCTTTCGATCAGGGTGCAGGCCATCGCCATCAGCAGCGATTCGATGCGGGACCATTTCATGTTGCCATTGACCGGGTCGGTAAAGAGTTCGGCGCGGGTTTTGCGGTGCTTGCTGTTCACGGCATTAATGATAGCACTCTAGCCTGCGTGGGAAAGCAAGAAGGGATCAGGTCTGGATTTTAGCGGCATAGGGCGGGCCGCGCCCGCCGGCCAGCCACTGTGATAAGCGGCGCGGCGGCCACGGGCCGCCCTATGTGCGTTAACCAGCCGGATCGCAAAGGACGCCAAGATGCGCAAAGGGCGCAAAGGATTTGCGGGTTGTTCGTCGCGCCTGGGAACTCCGAGCGCTGGCTCGGAGGTGTTAGTGAAAAGGGATCAGGTCTGGATTTTAGCGGCATAGGGCGGGCCGCGCCCGCCGGCCAGCCACTGTGATAAGCGGCGCGGCGGCCACGGGCCGCCCTATGCGCGTTAATCAACCGGATCGCAAAGGACGCCAAGATGCGCAAAGGGCGCAAAGGGTTTGCGGGTTGTTCGTCGCGCCTGGGAACTCCGAGCCCTGGCTCGGAGGTGTTAGTGAAAAGGGATCAGGTCTGGATTTTAGCGGCATAGGGCGGGCCGCGCCCGCCGGCCAGCCACTGTGATAAGCGGCGCGGCGGCCACGGGCCGCCCTATGTGCGTTAATCAACCGGATCGCAAAGGGCGCAAAGGGTTTGCGGGTTGTTCGTCGCGCCTGGGAACTCCGAGCGCTGGCTCGGAGGTGTTAGTGAAAAGGGATCAGGTCTGGATTTTAGCGGCATAGGGCGGGCCGCGCCCGTCGGCCAGCCACTGTGATAAGCGGCGCGGCGGCCACGGGCCGCCCTATGTGCGTTAATCAACCGGATCGCAAAGGACGCCAAGATGCGCAAAGGGCGCAAAGGGTTTGTGATTCTAGACCTGACCCCATTTTGCTCTGTACCACCAGGCCGCTGGCAGCGGCTGGGCGAGCGGCTATCACTGGACCACCATGGCCAAATGCTGCTCCTCATGCCCTTTGCCATCGCCGCCTCCCTCCAATCCGGTCCCATGGCCCTGGGCGCGCTGCTCTACGCCATCATGCACTTCATGTACGGCGGCAGCGGCACCTTTCAGCGCCCACCCCGGCTGGGCAAGGCCGAAACCGCCCTCGATATCCTGCTGGTAGGCGCTGGCATCCTCGGCATCGGCCTGATGCTGGCGGGGTTAATCCAGGGGTTGATGGGTTGGCTGGGCTAATCCGGGCCAGGGCAGGCAAGCAGGATGTCGCGTTCATCGGTTTTTTTGGGCGTGTGTCCTGTTCTTCTTCCTGCGCGTTCAATCTACTCAGCTGCGGTGTGTGTTTAACCCAGCGATTAAGATGGACTTGGCCTGATTACTGTTTAGTTACGGCCAGCACAACTTGCTGGTGTAAAGGTGCCTGCGCGGTTTAAAGATATGGTGAGGCAGGCAGTGTCAGCGGTTTGTGAACCTACAGCAGTTGCAGTAATCGTGTAGTCCGTCGCTGTGTTGGTAGGTACAGTTATGCTGTAATAGTTATCCGGTGATGTGGCACTGATACCTGCCTGTGCCAATGTCCCGTAAGTGGGATTACTGGCACGGTATTTTTCTTGCAGTTGTGCAGCTTGGCTCAGCGCTGCAAGGGCATCAGAGCGTTTGCCCCGCAAGACATAATCTTGATATGAGGGATAAGCTATGGCGGCCAAGATGCCAATAATGGCAACCACAATCATAAGTTCTATCAAGGTAAAACCGTTTGTTGTTTGGTGTTTCACACTAAGGCCTTTAGTTGCTTAATTTCCAGAAACATCCACCTGAGACCTGATTTTTAGGCTCAGGTAGGAGTTTTAGTTAGTGCCACAATCAGTGGTGCCTTCTTCGATCAAGAAGTTAATAGTCTGGTTGGCCGAAATATTGATATCTGCCAAGACCAGACTACCACCTGATGTGGATGTGCCTGACTTGTAGCCAGATGCTGTAATTGTCAGGTTCTTAGCTGCCGTATTACTATTTTGCGCCTTGGCACAAGCTGGATCAACAGAAACTGACATGCTCAAAGACTGATTTGCAGGCACTTCACAGGCGTAGTTTGCTGTAGAGTTTTTATCCCAAGTTGGAGTGCCCGAATAGCTGCATGATCCCTCGCTAATATTTAGGGCAACTGTATCCAAGTTGCTTAAGTTGTTGTCGTTGGCTATCTGAATTGTACCGCTGATCGTTTCGATCACCTTAGGTTGTACCACAAAATTACCAGCATCCATCTCATAGGGGGTGGAGGTAGGCAGAGTTAGAGGGCTGGATATAGGGTCTGTAGTATAACTGTAAGAGAAAGGGGTAAGGGTTGCCGAGGTAGCTGATGAGTTAAATGTGCAAACAAAGCCCTGTTTGCCATCAGCATAGGTGCTTAGTGGGCAGTTATAGGTGCCAATGCCATCATCAATCGTGACTGTAAAGGTAGCTGTTTCTGTCTCTGTGCCAACCAGATAGCCTTGAATGTTATAAGCTGGATTCTCAGAGGTTGGGAAATTAAGCGTACAACCTGTCAGCGTACTGCTACTAAGAGGTAATGAATCACATTCATAGCGCTGGCCATCATAATCACTATATATGATTACCGAGTCTGCTGTGGTTTTGAAGCTACAGGAATAGGATGCCAAAGAAACATCAATATTGCAGTCAAATGAGTTTAGCCCAACATTGGCCTTGATGCTTGGTTCGCCAATGGCATTAGTATAGCTGCCTGTGACAATATAATCAGTACCTACAGCACCACCGCAGTAGGTAATATCGGCAATCGGATCATAATAATTTACACCAGTTGAGATAGTCCTCATGATTTCCTTGGAAGCCAACTGTAAGCCAGCAATGGATGTAGCCTGACTCACGCATTCCTGGTGTAGTTGCTTGTTATTGGCCTGGCCATCGATAATCAAAAAATCATGACAGTTGTAGGGAATGTTGATGCCTTCGTTGAGGTTGTTTCGCCGGGCGAAGTAGTTCCTGGCGGTATCCCGTGTGTTGGGCTCTCCAAGCAGTTCTTCGGCAAAGCAGACATTGCGGTTCTGGGGGGCTATGCCAAGAAGGCCCAGTTTGCCGCGCCAACCACCTTCTCCAACATTGGCGTAGCTGTACTGTACGGCTGGGCATTTGGTGAAGTCTGTTTCAAGGCCTTCTATTGAGTCAGTACTGGTGTTGTTTTTACAGTTGCCACCGATATAGCATACATAAGGATGGCTTGAAGCATCAGCTGGGGGGTTAAATACGCAAAAGGCTCCTGTTTCTGTGGCATTAAAACTGAACAATTTGACATCAAGAATGCTTGTATTATTACCTGTTCCTACGCTGGCACGAGAATGGACAATGCCACGGATGGGAATGATGACACCACCATTGAAGCGAACCTGTGGTGTGCAGTACTCGGATGAGTTGACTTCAGAGAAACTGAATAGCTCAATGGCCTCGGCACCGGATTCACTGTCGTAATCTACCCGGCGTGCCCTGAAGCCCTCAAATTCACTGACGGCAGGGGTTAGATTGCTGCACAGGTCGGTCTTTGACGCAGACTGCTCCGACGTATTTACTATGTAGAGTTTGCCATCTATTTCGATAACCTGACCAGCAGTAACCTGTCCCTTCATGTCTTCGGGGATGGCTATAGTCTCAGTAATATCATCCATGGAGCCGCCGGTAAGGCTGGGGCCTGCACCGCCAGAGCCACCTCCACCACCCTTACCGAATGCACTTGCTAGCAAGGCATCTTTGGGGTCTTTAAAGGCAAGGATGCTCTCTACCTTGACATCGGTCTCTTGGCCATCGGCTTCAGACCAAGAACAGGTGGCAACAATCTGTTTACGCGCCGGATTGGTTAGATTTACTACAGCCCATTCTCGCTCAATGGTGGCATTTTTACCGGTTATGGATTCTGCGCTGGCTGAGTTGGTAATAGCTGCAAAGTCTGTTGATGAATACAGGCCGCGCAGTTCCTCTACCTTTTGCTCGCAGAGCATTTTGGCCTCGGCTCGTGCTTTATTGGTGCCGCTTTCGCGCATGAGCCCTGTCTGTAAATTGGCCAATGCCAGTAGGCCTAGGGCAACTACCACTACGGTGACCATGACCTCTATAAGGCCAACACCTTGCGTGTATTTCTTATTTATTGCTTGGTACATAGTAAAAATACCTCAAAGCGAAATAACTTATAATCGAAAACTAGCTGTCACCAGTCTCGCCAGGTGCCTGGAATTGTCGTACCACCACCTTTGGCAGATGGGTCAGCAAAGCCATGGCTGCCATAGGGCACATAGATCAGGTCAACCGTACCACCTACACCACCAGTAGATTGATCCTCTGCGATAACAGAGCCATAAATGGCAGGGGTACCTGTCATTTTCAGTTCACCAGTAACATAAACAATGCCGTAGATTTCTGCGCCACCGTTCAAGGTTAAGTCGCCATCGATAACCAGAACTACGGGATTGTCTAAACTTCCCACTGTTGTAGTGGCATTTACAGTGGCATCACCTTCTACCCAAACATACCCCTTTTCGCCGTCTAGACTGGCACCATCACTATAGACTTGATCTAATAGTTCAGCGACACCCTTGACGTCATCCTTGGTAGAGTTGAAAAACATGGCGAAAAACTCATCTGTCGTCTTGTTGGCTAGAGTAGGGTCACCATACACTACATCTATGCCAAATCCGGCATCGCCATTAGATACCTCTTGGGTGTTTTGTGATTCATCGGCATCGATTAGCTGGGCATTGGTGTAGTCGCCTACCAGGGTATTGGATGGTCGTAGGTAGGTTTCAAAGGCGTTTCCTACCTGGCTGGCGCTGCCGCCGGCCCAGATAGAGCTGTTATTGAAACGATTGATGATCATGGCGTTACCGAAAGCTCCCACTGAGCCACGGGTAATAAAGGGCTGCTTTGGGCTACCCCCTCCCAAGCCAAAGGAGCCATAACCTACACAGACAGATATGGTGCGTTGGGCAGTACAGTCATCACTCCAGCCTCTAGTAACCAGTTCAGCCTGAAGGCCATTGGTATCACTACAGGGCTCCCCCGCAGTTGTATTGAAATTAAACCAAAACATCCCTAGTGTGTCTGGCAATATGACTCTGCCCGCTGGGGTATTAGCTGCCGTAGGCATGGTACAATTGGTCTCAGTGGGTTGTTGGTTTGCTGCGGGTATTGTGAAGGTGTTTGCACCCACAAAATCGGCATCACCGTCGGCAATGCCGTCCCCATCCGTATCTACAACGCCCTTGAAATAGGCAAGACCATGGTCCAGTGCTGCCTGGGCGGCCTGAATAGCCTGGGTGGTGCGATAATGATTGGCACTGACTCGGGTGTCATTGAGCACAATTTTGGCCGTAAAGAAGGTGATGATGGTCAGGGTTATCATCAAGGCCAATGCAGTAAGCAGGCTGGCCATTCCTTGCTGGGCCTTTGGATAGGGGCTAGAGAATGAAATGGGATTCCTCATGGCGTGTGCCCTTTAAGGTACAAGGATGTGACGATCATTGGGCAAGGTTACACTTCCCTGGATAATCTTGCCGATGCCGGCGTCATTGGCCGATGCCCCTGCCATATTGATGGTAACAACCCGCCTGACCAATAAGTTATCTCCTGATGCTGGTGCCGTAGTCAGGCCTGAGCAATCAACAGTGGAATCAGAACCTAGGCTGTCATTGAAGTTGTCGCAGGTTGAGCCATTGAAGGTAAATTGCAAGTTTGTGATTTGGATATCCTCGCCGCCTTCTTGCAAAGTAATCCGCTCCCAATTGCCGTCGGTACAACTGGCGGTGGTTGTCGCACTTAACCTGATACTAACACTGCCGTCGTTATTTAGCCTGAATCCATAACGCTCATTTTCATCTATTACAGTGCCGTTAGTATCTTCATCATCATCAATGTCGGGGTGGCCATCTCTATTAGCATCATAGCTGTAGACGATACAGTTACCGCCGATAATCTGTATATTTTCAGCAGCGGTCATGAAAGGGTTTCCACTGAGATCCATGTCCGGTCCAGCCCCGCCCCAGTAACCTGCACGTCGTATGTCATTGGTCATTAGAGACATCAAGGAATCCATATCGTGATTTAATCGGGCCGAACGCACCACCGCAGAACTGCCTTGCAATGTAGATATGAATACTGCAATGGTTGCGCCCACAACAATGAGTCCCAAGGTAAGGGCTATCATGAGCTCTACCAAGGTAAAGCCCTTTGCTCCTCTTATATCGACAGGATGCCCTGCTTGAATGTTAGTTACATGTACCATAAATACCCTTTAGACTGGAATTTGAGTCATTACAGATTCTAATGCGGCCAACATCGCTGAAGGTCACTCGGGCTGCGTACTTGGATGTGGTAAAGGTTCCACCACCTGCCGCTAGGGTGCCACGTCTAAAATTAATTTCTGTATTACCACCTGTCAGCAGATTGGTGGTTTGAGAATCTGTACCTGATACCCGTTTGAGATCACAGAAATCCGCAGCCGTTGCATCTGTTTGGGTGCAGTCACAGGCGGCTGTGCCTATGCCGTAGCACCATGTGCCAGCGTTACCCGCTGTGCGGTTGATATGGATGTTGCTGCTGCGCTTGAATGCCTCTGTCCGAGCATATTGCATATCTGCCTTGAAGGTCTCTACCACGTCTTTCAGGCGGTTACGCTCAATCAATTCTGCAAAGCTGGGCACGGCAAGTGCAGCAATAATTCCAATCAAGGCCACCACCATCATGGCCTCAATCAGGGTCACGCCTCTGGTGTGCCTGATGTCCTGGTAAAGCAGGGGTAACGTACTGGCGACTTTCAATCTCAAGGCTGTTGCCCTCTGTAAAAATCTGTTGCTGCTCTCTTAGAGACAACTTTAGCCCTATCTGGGTCGGTTGGCCGCTATTTTTTGATGGGCGGTAATGCTTGGTGGATGGATGGATGCCGCAAGTTTCACAGTAACGGTCATGGAGCGCCCCGCTTAACTAACCCATATTTGTCACCCAAAAAAATAACCTCCTTGTAAAACAGCGCATTGCAAATCAACAGAGCAAGGCCTAGCCAGAAACACCTGCATCCGCGCAAGAGCCCCCCGAAGCGGCAAGCAGCCCGCCAGAATCATCCGTACAGCCCAATCTAAGCGGCATCAAGCTACGCTGTGAACGCCACTTGGCCCAGATCGCCCCACACCCCTGATGCCTTTTGATGCCACGGCACGCCTCAAGGCCGCTATCCCCTTCAGCATCGACGACTACCTGGAACTGGTGGAAAGCATAGGCCGTTGCCTCAGGCCAGGCAAGCGGGGAGCCAAAGACTTCGCCAATCCAGCCATAGCCGCTAGAATGGTCATAGATGCCCCTTGTGCAGGACCAACGAATGCCTAACCTCAATACACCAGCCCCCAATTTTGACGATGTCTGGCGCACGATCCAGGAGCTTGCCTTGTCGCAGAAGGAGAGTCAGAAAGAAGCGCATCGGCGAATGCAAGAAGCCGATCAGCGCATAAAGGAGACCGAGCGCCTGATGAAGGAGAGCCAGCAGGAAACCGCTCTTCAGCAGAAAGAAACTAACCGCCAGATCAAGGCACTGGCCAAGCAGCTAGGCGAGCACGGCAACCGCCTGGGCGAGTTTGTCCAAGAGATGGTGCGTCCTGCGGTGGTCAAGCTGTTTCAGGCGCGCAACCTGCCGGTGCATCAGGTGCTGTCGAATCTGGTGGCCTACGGTGATGATCGCCAGTCCCGCATGGAAATCGATCTGCTGGTGGTGGATACGGGCACCGTGATCGCGGTGGAGTGCAAATCCCGCCTCAGCTGCGAGGACGTGGATGAGCACCTGCTTCGACTGCAGGGCTTCAAGACCTGCTTCCCCCAATACCAACCCTACACCTTGCTGGGCGGGGTGGCCGCCATGGTGCTGGCAGAAGACGTGAGCCGCTATGCCTACCGCAAGGGGCTGTTCGTGCTGGCGCAATCCGGCAATGCCATGGAAATCCGCAACGAAGCCCAATTCATACCAAAGTCTTGGTAAGGCACAGAAGGAGTTAGACTACTGCCACCCAACGGACATGGAGCGGACAGCGCCATCCCGGAACATGAAACATCTCTTGGCCGCTTCGGAACTCGGGGTTCGGGACTCGGGACTCGGGACTCGGGACTCGGGACTCGAAAATTGCCACGGATGTTTCACAGTAAGCACCACTAAATACATTTCAATCTGGGAGCTCCGAGCGCTCGCTCGGAGGGGCAAAGGTTAGGCGTGGCCCTGCCCAGCAGCAACCCCGGATTCCGCCCTTCGTCAGGCCCTTCGTCAGGCCCTTCGGCAGGCTCAGGACGCCGCTCAGGACGCCGCTCAGGACATCGCTTCGCTGCATCCGGGCTACTTCTTCCTCATTCTTCTCTGCGTCCTTTGCGCTTCTTTGCGTCCTCTGCGTCCCATCGATTAGAAGATGTTTCATGTTCCGGGGTGGCCGCCTCGCCCCATGATCGTTGGTGGAAAGCACAGGGCGTTATCTCAGACCGGGCAAGCGGGGAGTCAAAGACTTCGCCAATCCGGCTGTAGCCGCTAGAATGGTCATAGATACCCCTTGTCCAGGACCAAAGAATGCCCAGTTTCAACACCCCAGCCCCCACTTTTGACGATGTCTGGCGCACGATCCAGGAGCTTGCCTTGGCGCAGAAGGAGAGCCAGAAAGAAGCCGACCGGCGTATGAGTAAAACCGACAAGCAAATCAAAGCACTGGCCAAGCAGCTAGGCGAGCACGGCAACCGCCTGGGCGAGTTTGTTCAGGAGATGGTGCGTCCTGCGGTGGTCAAGCTGTTTCAGGCGCGCAACCTGCCGGTGCATCAGGTGCTGTCGAATCTGGTGGCCTACGGTGATGATCGCCAGTCCCGCATGGAAGTCGATCTGCTGGTGGTGGATACGGGCACCGTGATCGCGGTGGAGTGCAAATCCCGCCTCAGCTGCGAGGACGTGGATGAGCACCTGCTTCGACTGCAGGGCTTCAAGACCTGCTTCCCCCAATATAAGCCCTACACCCTGCTGGGCGGGGTGGCCGCCATGGTGCTGGCAGAGGACGTGAGCCGCTATGCCTACCGCAAAGGGCTGTTCGTGCTGGCGCAATCCGGCGATGCCATGGAAATCCGCAACGAAGCCCAATTCATACCAACGTCTTGGTAAGGCACAGAAGGAGTTAGACTGCTGCCGCCCAACGGACATGGAGCGGACAGCGCCATCCCGGAACATGAAACATCTCTTGGCCGCTTCGGAACTCGGGGTTCGGGACTCGGGACTCGGGACTCGGGACTCGGGACTCGGGACTCGGGACTCGGGACTCGAAAATTGCCACGGATGTTTCACAGTAAGCACCACTAAATACATGTCAATCTGGGAGCTCCGAGCCCCGAAAATTCCGATCTGATGCTTGGAGGGGCAAAGGTTAGGCGTGGCCCTGCCCAGCAGCAACCCCGGATTCCGCCCTTCGACAGGCCCTTCGGCAGGCCCTTCGGCAGGCTCAGGACGCCGCTCAGGACGCCGCTCAGGACATCGCTTCGCTGCATCCGGGCTACTTCTTCCTCATTCTTCTCTGCGTCCTTTGCGCTTCTTTGCGTCCTCTGCGTCCCATCGATTAGAAGATGTTTCATGTTCCGGGGTGGCCGCCTCGCCCCATGATCGTTGGTGGAAAGCACAGGGCGTTATCTCAGACCGGGCAAGCGGGGAGCCAAAGACTTCGCCAATCCGGCCATAGCCGCTACAATGGTCATAGATACCCCTTGTGCAGGACCAACGAATGCCTAACCTCAATACACCAGCCCCCAATTTTGACGATGTCTGGCGCACGATCCAGGAGCTTGCCTTGGCGCAGAAGGAAACCGAGCGCCTGATGAAGGAGAGCCAGCAGGAAACCGCTCTTCAGCAGAAAGAAACTAACCGCCAGATCAAGGCACTGGCCAAGCAGCTAGGCGAGCACGGCAACCGCCTGGGCGAGTTTGTTCAGGAGATGGTGCGTCCTGCCGTGGTCAAGCTGTTCCAGGGGCGCAACCTGCCGGTGCATCAGGTGCTGTCGAATCTGGTGGCCTACGGTGATGATCGCCAGTCCCGCATGGAAATCGATCTGCTGGTGGTGGATACGGGCACCGTGATCGCGGTGGAGTGCAAATCCCGCCTCAGCTGCGAGGACGTGGATGAGCACCTGCTTCGACTGCAGGGCTTCAAGGCCTGCTTCCCCCAATACCAACCCTACACCTTGCTGGGCGGGGTGGCCGCCATGGTGCTGGCAGAAGACGTGAGCCGCTATGCCTACCGCAAGGGGCTGTTCGTGCTGGCGCAATCCGGCAATGCCATGGAAATCCGCAACGAAGCCCAATTCATACCGATGTCTTGGTAAGGCGCAGAAGGAGTTAGACTGCTGCCACCCAAGCACCACTAAATACATGTCAATCTGGGAGCTCCGAGCCCCGAAAATTCCGATCTGATGCTCGGAGGGGCAAAGGTTAGGCGTGGCCCTGCCCAGCAGCAACCCCGGACTCCGCCCTTCGTCAGGCCCTTCGTCAGGCCCTTCGGCAGGCTCAGGACGCCGCTCAGGACGCCGCTCAGGACATCGCTTCGCTGCATCCGGGCTACTTCTTCCTCATTCTTCTCTGCGTCCTTTGCGCTTCTTTGCGTCCTCTGCGTCCCATCGATTAGAAGATGTTTCATGTTCCGGGGTGGCCGCCTCGCCCCATGATCGTTGGTGGAAAGCACAGGGCGTTATCTCAGACCGGGCAAGCGGGGAGTCAAAGACTTCGCCAATCCGGCCATAGCCGCTACAATGGTCATAGATGCCCCTTGTGCAGGACCAACGAATGCCTAACCTCAATACACCAGCCCCCAATTTTGACGATGTCTGGCGCACAATCCAGGAACTTGCCTTGGCGCAGAAGGAGAGCCAGAAAGAAGCCGACCGGCGTATGAGAGAAGCCGACCGGCGCATGAAAGAAGCCGATTTGCGCATGAGTAAAACAGACAAGCAAATCAAAGCACTGGCCAAGCAGCTAGGCGAGCACGGCAACCGCCTGGGCGAGTTTGTCCAAGAGATGGTGCGTCCCGCCGTGGTCAAGCTGTTCCAGGGGCGCAACCTGCCGGTGCATCAGGTGCTGTCGAATCTGGTGGCCTACGGTGATGATCGCCAGTCCCGCATGGAAATCGATCTGCTGGTGGTGGATACGGGCACCGTGATCGCGGTGGAGTGCAAATCCCGCCTCAGCTGCGAGGACGTGGATGAGCACCTGCTTCGACTGCAGGGCTTCAAGACCTGCTTCCCCCAATACCAACCCTACACCCTGCTGGGCGGGGTGGCCGCCATGGTGCTGGCAGAAGACGTGAGCCGCTATGCCTACCGCAAAGGGCTGTTCGTGCTGGCGCAATCTGGCGATGCCATGGAAATCCGCAACGAAACCCAATTCATACCAAAGTCTTGGTAAGGCACAGAAGGAGTTAGACTGCTGCCGCCCAAGCAGCACTAAATCATTCCCCCCAGGGGGAGGCAATGGTGTGAAGTTAAGACACTTACTGGCTGCTTAAGCCGTTCGCTGACAATTATGATGTGGGCTAAATCATGGGATTAACACAGGTTACGGTAGCCTTGGGTAACTTGATGGGCACAGGCGATTGCTATGAAGAGGAATTTCTGGTCGATACGGGTGGTATCGATTGTTTGGCACCTGCCTCGGCCTTGGTGCGCGCCGGAATAGTGACCGAGGGGCGTGATGTGTATGAGCTGGCCAATGGCGAGGTCGTGGAATACCCCTATGGATTTGCCCGCGTTACGTTTATGGGTGCCGAAACGGTCAGCAAGGTGATATTTGGGCCGGATGAGTGCGAGCCTTTACTGGGTGTAGTTGCGCTTGAGAGCACCGGTATTGGCGTCGATCCGGTCTCCCGTACGCTGAAACGGATGGCCGCTAAGCCGCTGAAATAATTTGTGAAACAACTAAAGAGAAGAAAAGGGCCGAGCCGCGCACCCGAAAAAGCCCTGAGCTATCCACCGCATCAACCTAAAATCATCCACCGAATCGGCATAGACGTCATGTGCGTGGGGTGCAGGCAGCGAGCAATCCCTCCCCAAGAGTCAAGAGCCACCGCCGAAGGTGGAGCCGCTGGAGACCTGGCTGCAAACCGAGAAGGCTGAAAGTTCTGTAACTGTTTGAATTTATTGGCGCGCCCTAGAGGATTCGAACCTCTGACCTCAGCCTTCGGAGGGCTGCGCTCTATCCAACTGAGCTAAGGGCGCTGGGGGAGGGGCGAAGAGCATAGCGAGATTTGCTCGTTTCGTCCATGTCCGTTTTGCCCCTTTTTGCCGAAGAGGGCAGCTGGGGCTATAATCCGCTGCCACCTTTGGCTGGGCTGCCCTGTACTTGGCCGGTCCGCCCCCTTTGACTTGCCCCTTTTAGGAGTATGAAGATGTTTGCACAATCCGTTGCTGGCCTGGCCTTGGGCGCTGCCCTGGCGCTGAGTTTTTCCTCCCTGCATGCCGAGGACCGTTCCGAGGTGTTGCAGCGGATCAAGCCCGTGGGCCAGGTGGCCATTACCGGCCAGCCCGAGCCCGCCCCGGCAAAACAGGCCGAGCAGCCGACTGCGGCGGCTGCGGCCAAGGCAGAGCCGGTACAGGCGGCCCCGGCCGAGGACAAGCAGGCGGCAGCGGCCAGCGAGGGGGCGAAGACGGCCAGCAGTGGTGAGTCCATCTACAACACCAAGTGCATGGCCTGTCACATGACCGGGGCGGCCGGCGCGCCCAAGCTGGAGGACAAGGCCAATTGGGAGCCGCGTATCGCCAAGGGGATGGATGCCCTGTATCAGTCGGCCTTCAATGGCACCGCTAAGGGTATGCCGCCGCGTGGCACCTGCATGGAGTGCAGCGATGATGAACTCAAGGCGACGGTGGATTACATGGTGCAGCAGGCCAGCAACTAGCTGTCCGGCTGCCCTGGTCGGCTCGGCGAACGGCTTGGCTTGGCGTCACGTCACCATGACCGCCCGCATAAGGCCCTGAACGGTCCACTCTATGCGGCAGGCCGTTGGCTGCATCGGCAGACGGGCCTGCTGTTTCCGCCCTGCTGCTCCCTTTGCGGGGCCGCTGGGGTGGGGGATTGGGATATCTGCGCCGAATGCCTGGCCGATCTGCCCCGGCTGGGTGCCTGTTGTCAACGCTGCGCCCTGCCGTTGGCCGTGCCGGGCCTCTGTGGTGCTTGTATGCAGCGGTCGCCGCTGTTTGATCGCTGCATCTGTCCGCTGCTCTATCAGGGGCCGGTCCCTGGCCTGATCACCGGGCTTAAATTCCATAACCGGCTGGCCCATGCCCGGCTGCTGGCAGAGCTGATGTGGCAGCGTTTGGAGCAGGAGGTGGAGTGGCCTGAGTTGATCCTGCCGGTGCCCCTGCATCCGCTAAGGCTGCGCCAGCGGGGCTATAACCAGGCGCTGGAGATTGCCCGTCCCCTGGCCCGGCGGCTGGGTAGGCCGCTGTCTATCCGCCATTGCCGTCGCCAGCGCGCCACCAGCGCCCAATCCGAGTTGCCCAAGCGCCAGCGGCAGAAGAATCTGCGCGGGGCCTTTGTTCTGGATCGGCCCCTGGGGGTAGGGCACCTGGCCCTGCTGGATGACGTGGTGACGACCGGCAGCACGGTCAATGAACTGGCCCGGCTGCTCAAGGGTGCCGGGGTGCAGCGGGTGGATGTCTGGGCGCTGGCGAGGACGCCTTGAATAAAGTTTGGAGTTTGAGGTTTGAAGGGATGTGCCCTTCGGGGGTTTTTTAGAATCGCGGGCAAGCCCGCTCCCACGGCAAGCCCAACGATGTAGGAGGCCTTGGCCGCGAAGGGCGCTTATGATTGATAGACAACCCGGCCTTCAAACAGGGTGTAGCACACCCGTCCGGGTAGGTGCCAGCCGTGAAAGGGGGTGTTGTGGCCGGCGCTGTGCATCTGTTCGCGGTCCAGGACCCAGTCTGCCTCGGGGTCGAAGATGCAGATATCGGCGCTGTTGCCCAGGCTCAGGCGGCCGGCCGGGATGTCCACCACTTGGGCGGGGCCGAGGGTGAGCCGGGCTATGGCCTCGGGCAGGCTGAGCAGGCCATCGCGCACCAGCTTCAGGCTCAGCGGTAACAGGGTCTCCAGGCCGGAGATGCCGGGTTCGGTGGAGGGGAAGGGGGCCTGCTTGGCGTCTTCTTCGTGGGGCTGATGGTCGGAGCAGAGGGCGCTGATGACGCCTTCAGCCAGGGCCTGACGCAGGGCCTCGCGGTCTTGCAGGGTGCGCAGGGGCGGGATCAGGTGGCAGTCGCTGTTGTAGCCGTCCACGTCCTGCTCGGTCAGGTGCAGTTGATGTACGGCGCAGTCGGCGGTGATGGGCAGGCCATCGTGCTGGGCGCGGCGGATCTTGCGCACGGCGGTGGCGGTGGAGATACCGTGAAAGTGCAGCCGGGCACCGGTGTGCTCGGCCAGGGCGATGTCGCGTGCCACGGCCACGGTCTCGGCGGCGGCGGGGATGCCGGGCAGGCCCAGGCGGGTGGCCACCGGGCCTTCGTGTACACAGCCGTTGCCGCGCAGGTGCCTGTCCTCCGGGCGGACGAAGACCACCAGGCCGAAGGTGACGGCGTATTCCAGGGCGCGGCGCTCCACCTGGGTGTTCTTGAACGGGCGCAGGCCGTTGCTCAGGGCCACGCAGCCGGCCTCGTGCAGGGCGGCCATCTCGCTCAGGGCGTCCCCCCTGAGGCCTTGGGTGATGGCCCCTATGGGCAGCACCATGGCCTTGCCGCTCTGCTTGGCGCGACGCCGGATCAGCTCTACCACCGCCGGTGAGTCGATCACCGGATCGGTGTCCGGGGCGCAGCACAGGCTGGTGATGCCGGCCGCGGCGGCGGCGGCGGTCTCGCTGGCGATGTTGGCCTTGACCTCCAGCCCCGGCTCGCGCAGATGGGCGCTCAGGTCCACCAGGCCGGGGCAGACCACGCGCTCGCGGGCGTCTATCACCTGTTCGGCGACAAAGCCCGCTGGTGGCTGGCCTATGGCCAGTATCCGGCCTGCGGCCAGGTGCAGGTCGATGATCTCATCGCGCTCAGCGGCGGGGTCGATCAGGCGGCCATTGAGGATGCTGATACTGTTCATGACTCGGCCCCAGGGGTTTGCTGCATACACAGGGACATCACCGCCATGCGCACGGCAATGCCGTAGGTGACCTGTTCCAGAATCACCGAGCGCGGCCCGTCGGCCACCTCGGAGTCCATCTCCACGCCCCGGTTGATCGGCCCGGGGTGCATGACTATGGCCTCGGGGTGGAGCAGGTCCAGGCGTTCCTCGGTGAGGCCGAACAGGCGGTAGTACTCCTGTTCGCTGGGCAGGAAGGCCCCCTCCATGCGCTCCTTCTGCAGACGCAGCATGATGACCACATCGGCATCGCGGATGCCTGCCTCCAGGTCGTGAAAGGGGTGTACCCCCAGGCTGCGCATGTCGTTGGGCATCAGGGTGCGCGGCGCGATGACCCGCACCTCGGCCGCGCCCAGGGTGTTGAGGGCGACGATCTGTGAGCGGGCCACCCGCGAGTGGCGCAGATCGCCCACTATGGCTATCCGCAAGCGGCCAAAGTCGGGCTTGTGGCGGCGGATGGTGAACATGTCCAGCATGGCCTGGGTGGGGTGCGCGTGCCAGCCGTCACCGGCGTTGATCACGCTGACGTGGGGGGCGCAGTGCTCGGCGATGAAGTGGGCCGCGCCGCTTTCGCCGTGGCGGACCACGAACATGTCCACCTGCATGGCCTCCAGGTTGCGCAGGGTGTCGAGCAGGGTCTCGCCCTTGCTGGTGGCCGAGGTGCTGATGTTGAGGTTGAGCACGTCGGCGGACAGGCGCTTGGCGGCCAATTCAAAGGTGGTTCGGGTGCGCGTGCTGTTCTCGAAAAACAGGTTGGCGATGACCTTGCCGCGCAGCAGGGGCACCTTTTTCACCGTGCGGTTACTGACCCCGGCGAAGGATTCGGCGGTGTCCAGGATCAGGTTGAGCATCTGCCGGTCCAGCCCCTGGATGCTGAGAAAGTGGCGCAGGCGGCCCTGCTCGTCGAGCTGTAGATTGGGCCTCATGCCGCCTCTCCGGCGGCCCGCGCGACCTGCTTGGGGTGACCGATGAACAGCCGCAGCGGGGCCGGTCCGGCCAGGGTGACCTGGGCGTCCTGATCCAGTTGCAGGGCGGATAGCTTGGGCTGGATGGGCAGCTCGCGGCCATTGCGCTGCACCAGCACCAGCAGGCTGACCGAGGCCGGTCGGCCGTAATCGAACAGCTCGTTGAGGGCGGCGCGGGCGGTACGGCCGGTCTGGATGACGTCGTCCACCAACAGTACATGCCGCCCCTCCAGATCGAAGGGGATGTCCGAGGGGCGTACCTCGGGGTTCATGCCGATGCGGGTGAAGTCGTCCCGGTAGAAGCTGATGTCCAACACCCCCAGGGGCTCGCTCAGGCCCAGCTGACGGTGCAGCAGATCGGCCACCCAGACACCGCCGGTGTGGATGCCGACCATGAGGGGATCGCTGACGCCGTGCCGGAGCAGATCGGCCTGCAGGCGCTCGCCAAGCTGGCGGATCAGGCCCTCGACCTCTGGGGTATCTAGGCTGCGGGTTTCATCGTTCATGGGCAGTGCTCGTGCTAGGGGTGGCAAGGTGTTCAAATCCTAAACTGCCATTCCCGCCAGGGAGTGGCGGGGATCCCGTACCAAGGATGGCAGCAGGCTTGGCAACGGTCAGGCCCTGCCCTCCCTGGCCACTGGATTCCGGCGGTCCACGCTGGAATGACGGCTGAGTCGTTGCTTCAAATCGCGGATTATGCCGATTTCTTTACAGATTGAACGCTCAATTTTACCTGATTACCCACAATCCTCCGCCAATCGGGTAGGTCGGCCCAGGACAGCCGGTGGGCGTGCCGCTTGCTGGGCAATCGGCCATGCCCTGTCAGGTCGCCTGGCAGAGCCGACCTCCCACGTCAGGTTAAGCCGTTCGCTCGGCCAGCGCTTTTGCTTTTCCGCTCAGCTGACGGCATTGGCTGTCCAGCCCCTTGCCCGCTGTCCATTTTTGCTCGGCTTAGGGTACCATCTGAACGCGAAATTTTTCATTATTGAGCCTGGGCAGGAGACACCATGCAGCACCAGACCGAGCGACTGATCCACCAATTGAGCCAGCTGCTGGGCCAGATCGGCCCGCTCAAGCTGGCCTGCAGCGGCGGCGTGGATAGCCTGACCCTGGCCCTTTTGGCCCACCGCAGCCTGGGCGATCAGGCACTGATCTGCCATGCCGTCTCCCCGGCGGTGCCGACCGAGGCCACGGCGCGGGTGCAGGGGCTGGCCCTGCGCCACGGCTGGCGGCTGCAACGGCTGGATGCCGGCGAGTTTGCCGACCCCAATTACCTGAACAATCCCTATGACCGCTGCTTTCACTGCAAAAGCAACCTCTACGCCGCCCTGGAGCGCATCGCCGCCGAGGGCGGAGACGCTACCCTGGTATCGGGCACCAACCGGGATGACCTGGACGACTACCGCCCCGGCCTGATCGCCGCGCGCCGCTTCCGGGTGCGGCATCCCTATGTCGAATGCGGCATCGGCAAGGCCGAGGTGCGCCGCATCGCCGCCCATCTGGGGCAGGCCGAGCTGGCTGAGCTGCCGGCCTCGCCCTGTCTGGCCAGCCGGGTGCAGACCGGCCTGCCGATCCGCGCCGAGCACCTGGGCTTTGTTCACCAGGTGGAGCGGGCACTGACAGAGGCGCTGCGGCCCAGGGTGGTGCGCTGCCGCATCTTCAACGATGCCATCAGTATTCAGCTTGACCCGGAGAGCCTGCAACGCCTGGATGCCGCCAAGGAGCACTGGCGTGCCCAGGTACAGGGGCTGGCCGCGCCCTTGCAGCTGCCAGGGCCGGTGCGCTTTGACCCCTACCGCATGGGCAGCGCCTTCGTTGCCGAGGGGGAATCGGCCCCGTGATCGAAGCCAACAGCAAGGCCCAAATCAGATTGGATTTTGACCGCGCCGCACGCACCGGCCTGGACGAGGCGGTGTTCTGCATCCGCAAGAGCCCGGCGCAGATCAGCGCCATCCTGGAGCAGTTCCAGCAGCGGGGTCAGGCTTGCCTGCTGACCCGGTTGGAATCGACCAAGTTCCAGCAACTGTCCCCGGCCTGGCAACGGCAGCTGGATTATGACCCCCTCTCCGCCAGCGCCATCCTGGGCCAGCCCCCCGCCATCCGGCCCGATCCCGCCCGCAGCGTGGCCATCGTCAGTGGCGGTACCTCGGATGCCCCGGTCTGCGCCGAGGTGGCACGCACCCTGGCCTTCTACGGCGTGGCCTGCCAACAGTTTCAGGACGTCGGCGTGACCGGTCTGTGGCGTTTGCTGGAGCGCATCGAGGAGATACGCCAATACCCCATCGTCATCGCCGTGGCCGGCATGGAGGGGGCTATTTTCTCGGTACTGGGCGGGCTGATCGACTCGGTGCTCATCGCCGTGCCCTGCTCGGTCTCCTACGGCGTCGGCCCCGATGGCGAGCTGGCCCTGCACGCCGCCCTGGGCTCCTGCGCCCCCGGCATCCTCAGCTGCAACATAGACAACGGCTACGGTGCCGCCTGTGCCGCCCTGCGTATCCTGCACCGGTTTCAGGCCGGTTAAGGAACAGCGACATAGGGCGGGCCGCGCCCGCCGCCAAGGCAGCTGGGTCCTGGATTTAATATTTCTCTGTCTTGGCCGATAGCCTGAGTGCAACGGACAAAGGCGGCCTTCAGGGCCAGCCAGACAGGGCGGAACGGGATGGCCGCCAGGCGTTGCCAGAGCAATCAGGATTCAACAAAACCCGGCCTCGGCCGATATAGGGTGCAAGGAAAGTGTTTTTATGCAGGTGGCGTTATGAACAACATCACTAATACCGTAGAGCTGAACAGCTTTGTCGTGAATCAACTGGCCAACCCGGTCAATCCGGTCAACCCGAGTCAGGGCAATCCCCTGGGCAGGGCGCAAGACCCTCTTGCCGAAGGCGAGGATAAACTGACCCTGAAGGACCATGCCCTGCAAGGCAGGGAGGAGATGAGTCATCGTTTCTCCGAGGCAATCAGCAATGCCCGCGCCCGTACAGCGGTGCTGGTGGAGTCCTTCCGCGAGGGCAAGTCGCCCTTTGATCTGGAGGCCATGGTCAGAAGCAAGGACGATGTCGAGCGGATTCTGGCTTCCTAAACAGAGGACAGATGACAGATAGTTGTGGCGCTTCGCGCCAGGTCACTCGATCTGTCGCGTAGCGACGCCAAACGCTGTCTTCTGTCCTCTGTCCTCAGTCCTCTGTTTAGGTAAAGGCCCGCAGCAGCTGTTGCAGGGCCTTGCCCCTGTGACTCATGGCGTTTTTTACCTCGGCAGGTAGTTGCGCGGCGCTGCAATCGTGCTCGGGGACGTAGAAGATGGGGTCGTAACCAAAGCCGTTTTCGCCCTGGGGCGCGGTGAGGATGCGGCCCTCCCAGCTGCCCTGGCAGATCAGCGGGGTGGGGTCTTCGGCGTGACGCATATAGACCAGCAGGCATTGATAGCGGGCGCCGCGCTCCTGCTCGGGCAGGCCGTGCAGCGCCTGTAGCAGTTTGCGGTTGTTGGCCTCATCCCCGGCACCGACTCCGGCATAGCGGGCGGAGTAGATGCCGGGGGCACCGCGCAGGGCATCCACCTCTATCCCTGAGTCGTCGGCAAGGGCGGCAAGCCCGGTGTGCAGGGCGGCGTTGCGTGCCTTGATCAGGGCGTTCTCGACAAAGGTCAGGCCGATCTCATCCGCCTCGGGCACATCGGTAAACAGCCCTTGAGGCACCACCTGGACAGGGAAATCAGCCAGCAATTCACTGAATTCACGGACCTTGTGTGTATTGTTACTGGCCAGCACTATGCGTTGTTTGGCATCGGCTTGCGAATCTGTGGCGTGCTGCGGGTTCATGCTTGTGTCTCCAGGGCCTGACGTTGGGCTTGAAACAATTGGCTTATCCCCGCCTGGCCCAGATCGAGCAGGCAGAGCAGTTCATCACGGCTGTAGGGGTGGCCCTCGGCGGTGCCTTGCAGTTCGATGAAGCGGCCATCCTCGGCCATCACCAGGTTCATGTCGGTCTCTGCCGCCGAGTCCTCGGCATAATCCAGATCCAGCACCGGAACCCCCTGATAAATACCCACGGAGACCGCCGCAACCCAGTGCCGCGTGGGGTTGTGGCTCAGCTTGCCGTTGGCAACCAGGCCATTGAGGGCGTCTTGCAGGGCGACGAAGGCCCCACTGATGGCGGCGGTGCGGGTGCCGCCATCGGCCTGGATGACGTCGCAGTCGAGGGTGATGCAGCGTCGGCCCAGGGCCTTGAGGTCCACCGCGGCGCGCAGGGAGCGGCCGATCAGGCGCTGGATCTCCAGGGTGCGGCCACCCTGCCTGCCGGTGCTGGCCTCGCGCCCCATGCGGCTGCTGGTGGAGCGCGGCAACATGCCGTAT
Organism: gamma proteobacterium SS-5; assembly: GCA_009497875.2. Taxonomy (NCBI): domain Bacteria; kingdom Pseudomonadati; phylum Pseudomonadota; class Gammaproteobacteria; order Chromatiales; family Sedimenticolaceae; genus Magnetovirga; species Magnetovirga frankeli. Next base: position 1,425,850 of record CP032508.2, read on the forward strand.
TCGGCGGTGATCCAGCCGCCCTGGCCGTCGTTCATCCAACGCGGTACGCGTTCTTCAACACTGGCGGTGCAGAGCACCTGGGTATCGCCAAAGGCCACCAGTACCGAGCCCTCGGCGTGCTTGGTGTAGTGGCGTTGCATACGCACCGGGCGCAGTTGATCGGGGCGGCGTCCGCTCGGTCTCATGGTGCTCTCCTGTCCGGTCAGGCCGGGTTTATGTCGGGGTTTCAAAGTTGTCCAGGGCCGAGCGCAGACGCTGCACGGCGGAGTCGATCCGGTCACCATCATCCTTTAGGGGACGGCGTGCCGGGGCCAGCCAGCGCAGGGCCACGCCGGTGACGTTGTCGCTGCCCGGCGAGGCCTCGTACTGGGCCATGTTGGCGGTCTGGTGGAGCAGGGAGTCCAGCGGCACGTCGGCGGCATCCATGGCCAGCGCCAGGCGCTCGTCCCCCATGGGCCCCCACAGACCATCGCTGCACAGCAGCAGCACATCGCCCGGCTCCAACACCACGGCCTCCGGCCCCAGGGTCGGCTCGGGGGACGCGCCCAGGCCACCCAGGCAGCGGGTGACAAAGTTCTTGAACGGGTGCTGGTCCATCTCCTCGGCCTCGATCAGGCCATCCCGGCGCAAGCGCTCCACATAGGAGTGATCCACCGTGCGGCCGAGCAACTCGCCCCGGCGAAAATGATACAGGCGGCTGTCGCCCACATGGCCCCACCAGGCGCGGCCCTCCTGCACCAGACACAGGGCCAGGGTGGTGCGCGGGTCGATCGGCGGGTCCTGCGCCTCGCCATAGTCCACGATGCGCTCATGGGCCTGCAGGCTGATGTACTCCAACAGGCCAGCCGGGTCCGGCACCGGCTTCTTTACCCGCATGAAGGCCTCGTGGCAGCAGTCCACCACCATCTGCGCCGCTTCCTCACCCTTGGGATGTCCGCCCATGCCATCGGCCACCACCAGCAGGGCCACCCCGGCACTGGTGAACAGGGCACCGCGATCCTGGTTGTTGCGGCGATCACCCAACAGGCTGATCTGGCTGGTCTCGAACACGGCATCTGTCATGGGCCTGGGCTCACTTCACTTCGGTTAGGGGTTTGGGTTATTCCGGCATAGGGCCGTAGGCGGTGGGCCTGTCATTCCACCGCCAGCAGGGCCTGCAACAGCTCCCGCGCATCCTGCGGCCGGTCCGGCGCGTCTATCGCCATGGCCCAGTCAATCGCCTCCAGCATGGCCTTGGGGTAGCGTTGGCCGTATTCCTCCAGCGCCGGTTTCAGGTTGTCCTTGGCGTGGCGCTCGATGGCGGTGGGCGGCGACTTGCCATCCAGACAGGTGCGCATACTGGCCCCTATGGCATAGACATCGCTCCAGGGGCCCAGGGCACCGGTGGAATAATACTGCTCCATCGGCGAATAGCCGGGGGTGACCACCCGCCCGGAGCGGACCTGGGTCTGCTCCAGAAACTCATGGGCGGCACCAAAATCCAGCAGCAGGGGGTTGCCGCCGGAGCGTAGGTGGATGTTGCTCGGCTTGATGTCCAGATGCAGGTGGTTTTTTTCGTGGATCAGGGCCAGGGCATCCAGGATCGGCGGGAATACCGTCATCATGAAACGGGTGCTCAGGCTGCCGCCGCGCTTGCGGATATAGCCGCCGAGGTTTTTGCCCTCTTCGTAGTCCATCACCATGTAGGCGGTGTCATTGGCGAGAAAGAAGTTGCGCACATTGACGATGTTCGGGTGCTTCAGTTGGCTGAGCACCTTGGCCTCCTTGTAGAACAGCTTGCGCCCCTGATTGAAGGAGTGGCGCTTGTCCTCGCTGACAATCTGCACCAGGGCGGAGTCCTGATTACGCTGGGACAGCTTCTTCGGCAGGTATTCCTTGATCACCACCCGCGACTGGTCATCCAGATCCTTGGCCAGATAGATCAGGCTGAAGCCGCCACCGGCGATGGGCTTGATGATCTCATAGCAATCGATCTGGCTACCCTCGGCCAGGGGGTTGCGTTCATCTGCCACGGGGGTACCAGGCACTGGGGTTTGCGTTCATTCGGGTATGATAGCAAGGAAGCAGCGAAAGTCTTTAGCCACCCGGAGGAATTCCCATGATCCACAGCATGACCGCATTTGCCCGCAGCGAGCAGCGTACCGAACTGGGCGAGCTGATCTGGGAGCTGCGCTCGGTCAACCACCGTTACCTGGAGCCCGGCCTGCGCCTGCCGGAAGAGCTGCGGCAGATGGAGGGCGCGGTGCGAGAGCGCCTGGGGGCGCGCCTGAGCCGGGGCAAGATCGACGCCAGCCTGCGCTTTCAGCCCGCCGCCAGCAGCCGTGGTGATATCCAGCTGAACGACGCCATTGCCCAGCAGGTATTCTCTGCCGCCGAGCACTTAAGCCACAAGATCGGCCGCCAGATGCAGCTGCCCAGCCTGATGGATCTGCTGCAATGGCCCGGCGTGGTGGAGCAGCGGCGACCCGACCTGAGCCCGGTGATCGAACAGGCCCTGGTCCTGCTGGATCAGGCCATGGAACAGCTGATCGCCAACCGCCAGCGCGAGGGCGCGCGCCTGGCCGAGCTGATCCAGCAACGCTGTAGCGCCATGCGACAGCAGGTGGAACAGGTGCAGGAACAGATGCCCAGGGTCATCGCCGGGGTCCGCAAGCGCCTGCGTGAACGTCTCGACGAACTCAGCGGCGAGCTGGAGCCAGGCCGCCTGGAGCAGGAGATGGTCATCCTCAGCCAACGCCTGGACGTGGATGAGGAAATGGACCGGCTGCTCACCCACATCAGCGAGGTGGAGGCGGTCATGCAACGCCAGGAGCCGGTCGGCCGCCGCCTTGACTTTCTGATGCAGGAACTCAACCGCGAGGCCAATACCCTGGGCTCAAAATCCAACGACCTGAGCATCACCCAATGCGGCATGGAGATGAAGGTGCTGATCGAACAGATGCGCGAGCAGGTGCAGAACATTGAGTGAGTTCCACGGGGTTCTGGTGTGTTCTGCCGATAAATATCATCTTTCTGTTTTTATGGGAAATATTGTCCTATTTGTTCTTGTATGTTCCACGCTAAGCCGCTATATTTTGTGTACCGGTAAGTGTACCCGCAGGTACACTTAGCTGATTCTGGCGGGTACACCACTTAGGCGAGGCGGAAAACATGGGCAAACTCACAGACTTGCAGATCAAGGCCTGGATCAAGAACGGCGAGCGTTTTGAGGGGCGGTCCGATGGAGGTGGCCTCTATCTGCGCTTTCGCCCCGATTACGCGACCCCCATGTGGCGCTTCCGCTATAAATTCTCTGGCAAACCGCGCTGGGTGGAGCTGGGCAGTTACCGGACCCTGAGCTTGGCTGAGGCGCGCAAGGTAGCCAAGGAAATGAAGGCGCGGGTTGCCTTGGGCTATGACGTGGCCATGGAGAAGCGCGAGCGCAAGCAGGAGGCCCTGGAGAAAATCGAGGCGGCAAAGCGCATATACACCGTGGCCGCGCTGGCCGACGAATTTTTTGAGGCCCGGATTCTGGGGCGCTGGAAGCACCCAAACATCGTACGCTCCCGCATTGAGAAAGACATCAAGCCCGCCATCGGCAAGCTGGCCTTGAACGAGGTCCGCCCCAGCCATGTGGACGCGCTGCTCAAGGGTATCGTTGCCCGAGGTGCGCCCAGCATCGCCACCGATGTGATGCGCTGGGGCAAGCGGATGTTCGACTATGCCATCAAGCGCGAACTGGTGGACAAGAACCCCTTTGCGGTTTTCGATCCTTCCGACGCCGGTGGCACCGAAAAGGCACGGACGCGCTGGCTGACCCGTGACGAGCTGGCCAGGTTGTTGCAAGTGATGAAAGACGCACCCGGCTGGTCGGTGGAAAACGGCATCACGGTCAAGCTGCTGTTGATGCTGGCTGTGCGCAAGCAGGAGCTGATCGCCGCCCGCATTGAGGAATTTGATTTGGACAATGCGGTCTGGCACTTACCCGCCGAGCGCACCAAAACCGAAGCGGCCGTTGACATCCCCCTACCCCGGCAGGCGGTCGAACTGCTGCGTGAATTGGTGCGTCTTGCGGGCCGCAGCCAATGGCTGTTGCCGGCCCGCAAAATGCAGAGCCGGATGATTCCGCATATCGACCTGAACACGGTCAACGCCGCCATGGCCAAGAGCATTCGCCCGCTGATGGGACCTGACTGCGAACCCTTCAGTCCCCATGATTTTCGCCGTACCGCCCGCACCCACCTGGAGGCGCTGAGCGTGGCCCCGCACATCTGTGAGCGCTGCCTGAACCACAAGATCAAGGGAATTGTCGGCGTCTATAACCGCCACGATTATTTCGAAGAGCGCAAAGTAGCGCTGCAGCGTTGGGCCGACCTGCTCAGCAGCCTGGAAAATAGTGCCAACGTGGTGCCGATTGGCGAGGGCCTGCTGCGCAAGGCCGGTTGATCCTTGCCCGGCCAAGACCTGGAAAGAACCTATGACCCATGACGATAAGCAGGCTGAGCTAAAGCGGCAACTGATTCGTGCGAAAAATCGTTTCCAGGCCTGGAGAACCCTGCGCGAACGGGGCTGGATCAGCCGGGAGGGTGACCCAACCGAACCGGAACCCGCAGAAAAAAGCCTGGACTGGTGGCTGAGCCTGCCGCCCTTGCCGAAGGACCTGGAGGGCCACCTTCGGTTGCTAAGGGCGGTAACGCCCGACCCGAAGAGACCCTATCGCCGACCGCCAGCGGATCAACTCAGCTCAGGTCACAGCACCAAGGATTGGCTCAGGGCCATTGAGGCAACTAGGCTCAACTTTGGCGAATGGTGGCCGGAGTTCGATCAGTGGCGCCGGGACCATCCCGCCCAGCTTGATCCCTTCACGCCCACCACGGCGGAGGGCTGGCTGAACCAGCTACGCCAGTGGGCGGATGGCGTGGCGGAGCGGGAGGCCTGGCTTGAGCAAGCCCAGGCTGAAGCCGAGGCGCTGAAGTCCAGTAGCCGTGAATCAGCAGAAGAGGCCTGGTGGCTCAAGCTGGATGGCTGGACCCTGGAGCAGGCGGCCAATATCCTCGCCGGCAATCGGCCGGACCAATGCACTGACATCAGCAAGTTCGATTTCCCCGGCGAGCCCCGCGAGTTCCAGCGACGCAAAGCAATGCCCGATCAGCAGCAGTTTGACCACTGGCTGGCGCTACTCCGGCCAGCAGTGGCGGCAGGCCGATTCACGCGCATCCCCACACAGCCGGTTTCGTTTCCGCCGGGGGAAATTGTGCGCTGGGCTGCTGATAAGGGGTTGTCGATCCCTCCGGCGCTGATGGGATTGCTCGATGAGCAGCCAGCTAAAGCCCATGAAAAAGAGCCGTCTAGCGCATCCCTCCTAAGTCGACGCATTGATGCAGTGAAAGAACACATGCGCTCACAGGGGGTTCCTGACAAAGATTGGCAGTCTCTCAGTGAATGGGATTTCACAGTTCAATCACTTTACGAGGAAGTCCAGCATTTACCGATTTTCCAAACCAAAGGCAATCCCATAACTTTTGAGACGTTCAATCGTAAGTTCTGGGAAGAGCAGAAAATCTTTCGTATTTCCTGAGGGCGACCCTTGGCCCGACGGTCGCCCCAAAGTCGCCCTAGGTCGATGACAGTCGCCCACCCCTCCCTGTTCTCCTAACCGCGTGGTCTGGACAGTTCCAGACGTTGCCTAGGAGAACCAAATGCAAAATGAATCCCAGTACAGAACACGTCTGATCCGTCGGCGTGAGGTTGAGCGACTGACCGGCCTTTCCCGCTCATCCATTTACGCCCGGTTAAAGCCCAACCCAAATCGCCCCAGCGATTTCGACCCCGACTTTCCACGCCCCGTCCAGCTTGGTCCAAAAGCGGTTGGTTGGGTTGAAGGGGAGGTTCTCCAATGGGTTGAGGGCCGAATTGCAGCAAGTCGGGACAAGGAGTGCGGGCAATGAAACAGTACCAACCTGTCCGTCGCCGCCCCAACTGCAAGGTCATCCGAGGCCCCTGGCTGCAACCCTATCGATCAGCCGATGGGATTTTGTTCCCCAGCATCAAGACCTACCGCCGCTACCACCAGCGCGTCGCGGCCGGCTGCATGGATTGGGCCTGACCATGGCGGTACCGATCCATGAAATCAAACAGGTAGCAACAGGCCGCTGGCGCGACATTCTGGTCGGGCTGGGGCTGCCTGCCGAAGCCCTGTCCGGTAAACATGGTCCCTGTCCCGGTTGTGGCGGAAGGGACCGCTTTCGTTTTCAGCCCGATGACCGCGATGGCCGCTGGATTTGCGGCCAGGGTGGCGCACCGACGGGCGGGGATGGCTTTGACCTGCTGGTGCATTGCGGCCGGAGCCAGGGCGAGGCCTTCAAAGGTGTTGCGGATTGGCTGGGTCTTACTGAGCGGCCGCTGACGCCAACGCAAAGGCGGGAACTGGATCTGCAGCGGCGCAAATCGGAGTTTCTCAAGCTCGACAAGGCGATTTTTCACGAGGCGCATGTGCTGCAGAACCTGGTGGGTGGCCGCAATGCCAGCCGGGAGCTGGAAGGTAATCGAACCTTCCGTGAGCAGCGCCCCGAGTGGGCACCCCTGCCCGATGAGCCGTCGGATCGTGAATTGCTGGCGGTACGCCGCCTGCGCAAAGCCATGAGCAAAAGATATGAATGAGCGACTAGCGATGAATGAAGATGATCCCAGTGGTTGGCTCGATCAGCAGCCAGAACAACCTCGCCGCGACCTGCGAGTCATTGAAGGCGATGGACCGCAATGGCCACCGATCAGGCCATTGCCAAGCCCCGGCGATGTTTCAACAGCAGAACCCTATCCGCATCACGACGTCCCTGAAGCCATTGGTTTAGCTGCGGCTTGCGCATTCCGCCGAAGATGACCGTTGATTCCGGTGATCGTGACCGACTGGCTCATCGGTCCCGCACTGGTGTGGGTTTTTTACGCTGACCGGTCACGATCCGTCAACTCGGCGTCATTTTCCGCATCGACTCGCCGCGCAGTGGGAGCCGATGGGCACCGTGCAAAAGGCGGTCGAGAATGGCGTCTGCCAGCGTCGCCTCGCCGATGAGATCATGCCAGTGTTCGACGGGTAGCTGACTGGCGATCAACGTGGAGCGTCGGCCGTGGCGGTCCTCGATCACCTCCATCAGGTCGTGCCGTTGGGCGGCCGTCACCTTCTGGATGCCCCAGTCATCCAGGATCAGCAGATCCATCTTCAGCAGCTGGTTCATCAGACGCGGGTAGGAGCCGTCGCCGTGGGCGATGCGTAGCTGTTCGAACAGCGTGGGCAGGCGCAGGTAGCGCACCGCCAAGCCGTGCCGACACGCCTGATTGCCCAAGGCACAGGCCAGCCAGGTCTTGCCACAGCCGGTGGGACCGGTGATGCAGAGGTTATGGGCCTGGCGGACCCAGTCACAGCTCGCCAGCGCCGCCAGGCGGGCCTTCTCCAAGCCGCGGGGATGGCGGTAGTCGATGTCCTCGACACAGGCGTGGATACGCAACTTGGCGGCCTTGAGCAGGCGCCCCAGACGCCGGTTCTCCCGGTGCAGCACCTCCCGCTCCACCAAGAGCGCCAGGCGCTCCTCGAAGGCCAGATCGTGGGTTTCGGGTTGCTCCCGTTGCTGTTCCAGGGCATCCAGCATGCCGGTCAGCTTGAGGGCGCGCAGGTGTTCGGTGGTCTGTTGGTTCAACATGAAAGACTCCTCAGTGGTAGTAATCGGCGCCGCGCAGATTGGCGTGTTCGGGTAGCTCAGCCTCAGGCTCATCGGCCTCCTGGGGTTGCCGATCCAGGCCTTGCTTGAGAATGGATGCCACGCTCGGATAGGTGACCGAGCGGATCGCCAGGGCGCGCTCACAGGCCTGCTCCAGCCGCGTCCGGTCGTAGCGTCGCCCCAGGAGCAACAGCCCGAGGCAGGCGCGGTAGCCGTGCTCGGGATGAGGGCGGCCCTCCAGTTGCTGCTGGATCACCTGCGCCGTGCAGGGGCCGATGTCACGGGCCCAGTTCAAGAACCGTCCCGGCGACCAGTCCCGATGGGCCTGATGGGACTTGGGCATGTGCTCGGTGAGCGTGCTGTAGCGGCCTCGGCCGTGACGTGGGTGAGCGGCGACCCGCCGGCCCTTGTGCAGCACCTCCAGCGTGGTGGCGGTCAGGCGCAGGTCCAGGGTCTGACCAACCGGACGCTGTAGAGGCGCTTGTCCACTTCGACGTGGTAGTCGATGCCCGGCTTGGCCTTGCGCCACTCGGCATAGACGTAATCGTCCTGGGGCAGCGGTTTGAGCGCCGGCCGGTCGATCGCCTCGAACAGGTCCCGGCGGCTCTCCTCACGGCCCTGGAACGGCCGTTCGTTGAGCGGGGGCAGCAACTCGGCGATGGCCTGATTCAGCTCGGCCAGGGAGAAGAAGGTGTGATGGCGCAGGCGCGCCAGAATCCAGCGTTCCACCACCTGCACCGCCACCTCGGCCTTGGCCTTGTCTTTCGGCTTATAGGGCCGTGCCGGCAAGACGGCGGTCCGATAGTGGGCGGCCATCTCGGCGTAGGTGGCGTTGATCGTCGGCGTATAGCGACAGGCCTGGGTCACCGCCGCCTTGAGGTTGTCGGGCACCAGCAGGTCGGGCACGCCACCGAAGAACCGCAGCATGCGCTGGTGGGACGCGATCCAGTCCGGCAGGGACTGGGTGTAGGTCGCCTCGGCGTAGGTATAGCTGGACGCCCCGAGCACGCCGACGAAGATCTGCGCCGAACGGACCTCACCGCTGTGGCGGTCGACGATATCCACCGTCGGGCCGCAGTAGTCGATGAAGGCCTTCTCGCCGGCTCGGTGCAGTTGGCGCATGCTGCACTTCTGCCGGTCTCGCCATTGGCGGTAGCGGTGGCAGTATTGGCTGTAGCCGTAGGCCCGATCCTCATGCACAGCGGCATACTCGGCCCACAGCAGTTGCAGGGTCACGCCCTTGCGCTTGAGCTCCTGGTGGATCTGGAAGTAATCCGGCTCGGCACGCGAGGCAGGCGCCTCACGGGGCGGGTACAGCAGGGCCTCCAGGCGCGCTTCGTCCACCCCGTCAGGCAGCGGCCAACTGATCCCTTTGGCCTGGGCCAGGCTGACGTACTTGCTGACGGCCCCCTTGGACAGGCCGCAGGCGCGACCGATCTTCTCGTGGCTGAGTTGAGCCTCGTACTTGAAGCGTAAGACGTCGATGATTTTCTTCATGGGAATCCTCGTTGCAGGCATGGCGTCCTCCGGGTAAGCAAAAGGACGCGGTTATGCCGGTTAAAGTCGAAGAATTCCAGTGGGTTGGATGGGCATTCCGGGATCGTGACCGGTGATTCCAGACACGTGACCGCGGATTCCGGAAACAGACCCGGAATCGGTCACGATCAATCGGAATCACCGGTCACGTTGCGCCGGAATCGGCGGTCACGTTCAAACGGAATGGGCGGTCACGATGGGGCGGAATACGCACGGCTGAGGTTTCGAGGTTTTGTAAGGTTCCAGCGCAATCACCTGCAGTGGTCGGGCTGGCTGTGACTGGTGTTGCCATAGGCAAATTGGCGGAAATTGAGGAGCGTTCCGGCCATCGGCATTTTCCCAGCTTGTTTTGGCTGGTAATCGCCAGTTCCGGCGAAAGGAAATCACCTGTTTTTAAGCACATGGCAGCACCGCTTGAAAGTTGGTCGATCCGTCAAGAAGCAGCCTTTGCCGAAGCCATGGCGGGATTTCGCGCAAAGACTACAGCCATCGATACCGCCATCAGTGGTCTGAAGAGCGCTGGCCGAAAGATGTCTGATCTTTCGCTGCTCGAAGAGCAACTCGCCGAACTTGAACGCCAGAGGCCAGAACCGCCTGTCAAGCCGATGCTCTTTAGCGCTGATGTGACTGAAGAACGTTTGTTTCAAAAATTGCACGAGCGTGGTGGTGAGTTTGCCGTCCTTTCGGCTGAAGCGCGGCCAATATTGGACAACATCATGGGGCGTTATAGCAGTGGAGGCCGGACCGGAGACGCCATTTATTTAGCGGCCACTTCGGGCGACACCATTACGCGGGATCGAGTGGGCTCAGAGGGACGGGCAGAGGAGCGTGTTGTCTGGCGTCCAGTTTTGACCGTATGCGGCATGTGCCAAGCGGACAAGTACATCGAACTCGCCAGCCACCCCGCCCTGCGTGCCTCTGGGGCATTGGCGCGCATCTGGCCGGCATGGCTGCTCTCACTGGTAGGTGAGCGCCTGGAGGATGTCGGCGAGGTCGGCTTGCAGGATGAACTGATGGGGCCTTTCCGGCGCCTGCTGACCACACTGCTGCGCTTCCGGGAGCAGGGTAGCCCTCGGCTGGAGCAGCCTCATCTGGCCTCCTTGAGCGCTGAAGCGGCGGAGTTGCGGCGGTTGCTGCACAACCAGATCGAAGCGCGCATGGGCGCTGGCGGCGATCTGGTGGATGTGCGCGACATCGCCAGCAAGGCGGTATCGAACATCTGCAAACTGGCGCTGATCCTGCATCTGGCGGATGCGCCGGAGCTTCTGGAGCAGGAAACCTCAGTGATTGACGAAGATTGCTGGCGGCGGGCTGAGTCCATTGGCAGCTGGCATTTGGCTGAGGCGGTCCGCGCCCAGCGTGTTGCCGGGGAAAACCCCTTGCTGGATGGTGCGCGCCGGACCCTGGATTGGCTCAGGCGCGAACGCATGGTGACGGTCAAGGGTATTGATCTGCAGCAGTACGGCCCTCGGCCGCGACCCAGTGGCAGAGAGGCCGGGGAGATTCTGGAGCTGCTGGCCGACCACGGCTATCTGCTGGAAGACCCGGCGCTGAGCAAGCGCAAGCCGGTGTACCGGGTGAATCCCCATGTGCATGACGCCTGAATCTAGCCGGATTAGCCAAACTAGCCAGGGTGCGCCCGCGCCGGCAAAATCCGAGAATGCGCACAGTTCACTGGCTAAGTTGGCTAGTTTGGCTAGTGACCCCGATGCCGGCCAGGCCCGCCAGGACAGCGGCCTGGACAGGGCCACCCAGGCCAGGGCCAAGCGCGTGATCCGCCAGCTGGCGCGGGATTTTGACTGGCCGGCGCAGGATTTGCTGGCTTGGTACGCCAAGGACTTCGCCGACTTTGCCGAGTTACCCTATCAGCGGCTGCGCTGGATCGTGCTGGACTACCTGCAGCGCCATCATGATTGGCACCCGAAGGGCGGCGGCGCGGGAGCTTGAGATCTGGTGGCTTCATTCTCCTTGCAGTTGGCGCGTAACTCGCTGAATTTCAGCAGGTTAAAGCAAATACGCAAGGGTGAAATTGGGTGATTTATAGGAATTGGCTATGAGGTATTTCAAATGAATAGTTATTCTTTATTAAATGAAAATAGCCACTCTAGCCAAATTAGCCGCAGAATCTCCGCCATTGGCCCGTTTTGCGCCCACAGGACTACCCCGGCTAATTTGGCTAGGCCGGCTAAAAAGGCCGTAGCCGCGCCTCAAGTACCCTGGCGCCGCAACAAGAGGGTGATGAAGTCATCCACCAGTTCGCGGTTTTCCGGGGTCAGGGCAGCCAGGCGATGGCTGATCCGATGGATTTCGGTTGCGGGATCAAGCTCAGTGGATTCGGCGCGCTGGTGCAGCTGCGAGACCGTAACGCCGAGGGCGTTGGCAATTTTTGCCAGAGTATCAGCGGAATAGCCCTGAACGCCGCGCTCGATCCGGGACAAATTGCTGGGATTGGTGCCGGCAGCGAGCGCAATCTCCTCCAGCGTCGCCTTCTGCGCTTCCCGAATTTCACGAATGATGGTGCCGATCTGCATCGGCAGTATGGTTAGGGGCATTGACCTGTCGCGAAAAGCGTGTCACGTCAATTAGAATGACCTTTGACGTCAATTCATTTCTCTCAGCAGGAAGAAAGCCGATGCCGACCCAGAACGATGAAGGCAAGCCACATCAATTGGATCTGTTTGAAGTTGACGAAGTCCGGTCGATCCTGGATCAGTTGCTCGATGATTCGCGGCTGTACAGGAAAAGCCAGCGCTACATCGATCTGCTGGATTTTGCATCCCGCCTGCGCAATTTCGCCCCCTTCAATGCCATGCTGCTCAATATTCAGAAGCCTGGCCTGACCTATGCCGCCTCAGCCTATGATTGGAGGGTAAAATTTGAACGTCACCCCAAGAAAGATGCGAGGCCATTGGTAATCCTTTGGCCCTTTGGCCCGGTTGCCTTTGTCTATGATGTGCAGGATACAGAAGGAAAAGACCTACCCGATGGCGTTTACTGTTTTTACGCCAGTGGCCCAGTGGATGAAGCTGCAATAGCGCGATTTATCGATCTTGCGAAAAAGAAGAATATTATTTGCACCATGATTGACGCAGGAGATAGCAAAGCAGGCTCTATTCAGCGTGAAGGAAAACTATTGCCAAAAAAGCCAGGAGCTAAAGTAAAACCAAATTCGTACAGCTACAGTCTGAAAATCAATAAGAATCACTGTGCGCCAACTCAATTCGCAACACTTGCTCATGAGCTAGGTCATCTTTTTCTAGGGCACTTGGACAAAGACAACGAATTGAACATTCCAGACAGGAGTAAGTTGTCACATCATCAGGAAGAACTTGAGGCAGAATCTGTTGCTTACCTGCTTTGCAAAAGAAACGGCGTGGAGACAAAATCAGACAGTTACTTGGCGACCTATGTCAAGACAAACATAACCATCAATAATCTGGATATGTATCAAGTCATGAGAGCAGCTGGCAGAGTAGAGGAGGTACTTGGCCTGACCGCGCACAATACATTTGAAGACCCCAAGAAAAAAAAGCTGAAACGAAAGAAAGCGAAGTGAACTCAGTGGCAACCTTTTGGCTTGTTGGCTTAGTCCTCCCCCTCCATAACCAACACCGAGATCCGTTTCAGTAGCAGACCCTTCTGGATGTTTGGCGGGCCGGCGGTCGGAATGGGGACGGCTTCGATGAGTTCCTTGGCGAGCGGCGTCGGTCAGAAAATCACGCTGCTGCTTGTTGGGATGGGGCGTCGGAGTGTTGGCTACCTGTTTGCTGCCGGAATCTTTCGGGTCAACGCCTCCCAAACACCTTCTTGAATGCGCCTTTCCGGGCCTCACGCCATGACGGTGGAAGATCATCGTTGTTTTCCAGCGCGGCGAAGATCTCGCGCACCTGCTCATTGCTGATCATTTTCGCTGAGTGCATTTTCTTGAGCAGTTCATGGCCATGCCAAACGGGGATCTCGAACTCGGCACCCAGGTGGTGCATGCCCAGGTCATCGGTGGCGACGATCCCGGGGCGCACCTGACCAAAGGCCAGGCAATAGCAGTCAGCAGGGGATGGTGGTGAACGGCCGTGGATGCTGTAGCTGGCCGCGTTCTCCAGCACATGGGCGCGCAGTACGCTGACCATCGCCTCGATTTCGGCCTTTTCCCTGGCGCTCAGCCGCACCCCTTTTGCCAACCGCTCTGTTGAAAGTTCCGCCTGGTCGAACCAGGGGTACTGGAACCGCAAGCGCGGACTGCGGTGTACCTCATCCTCAACGAGCTTGAGGATGGTCAGGGTGTATTGCTTCTGGCCAAAGGGAATCCCGAGCAGGGGCTTGATGCGTTTGGCCAGGCGCAGGTAGGCGTTGGTGTCCAACAACACCCACATTAACGCGCCAGTTCCTCGTACAGCGCCTTCGCATCCAGAGGGGCAATGTCCAAGACCTGCTGGAGATAGCCGGCCCCCGTGCCTTGTTCGTGAATCATGCGCCGTAGGCCGTTGAAGAAATCGGACTGGAAGCTGTGCTCACAGGCCGCCAGGTAACGATCGGGCGCGGGCGGTGCCGGCTCAAACAGCGCCTCAGTAATCAAAGGCCCTGAGCGGCTAGTGCGGACGACATGGATATCCTTGTCACGCAGGGGTAGCGGGGCGTAACCCTTCGCCTGGGCGTAGTGCTGAACCTGCTGGAATACGGTGTTCAGGGAAATGCTGTGGTGGTGCGCCTGCGCCTGGAGCCGATGGAGCGCATCCCGCTGGGGTTGGCCCTTGGCCTCGTCATAGAGTGGCGCGGCGCAGGCCTCGGGGAACAGGAGCGCGCCGGCAAAGGCGTCGGCAAAATCTTCGCCCTTGTCCTGCCCGGTCCAATCCGGGGTGTAAACATGCGCGAGCTCGTGGGCCATCCAGAACTTGAAGTCCTCGATGCGGGTATCGAGGTTGAGGAAGATGAAGGTTACATCCTCCTGGGGCAGGCGGATATGCAGAGCGTTCTCATGGCGCTGCTTGTCACCCCAGAGGACCGGCACCAAGATCGCCCCCGCCCGGTTGAATTCGCCAATCAGGTGTTCGTAGCGCAGCACCGCCGACTCCCCCAGGCCCAGGTGCTTGCGGGTTTGGGCAACAATCGTCTGCAACCGCTGGTAGTCGGTACCTGGCGAGGTGATCAGCGGCCGCAGTGCCTGGATCTCGGATAGATAGGGCACCAAGGGCCGTAGCAGCAGGCCGATGGCCTCGGCCTTGGCGATATGGGCTGCCGTGGTCTTCGCGTTGCCCTTTTTGCGAAAGGCGACAATCGGCCGCCCTTCGTTCTGCGAAACGGTCAGCTGGTCGAAGGTCAGCCTCAGCGCCGCGGCCAGCTTCAGCAGGGCCGCAGGCCGGGGGAAGTCCTTGCCCTTCATCCAGTTGGTGATGGCTTGGGGGGAGACATCCAGGCGTTCCGCCAGTTCTTTCTGGGTCAGCCCGTTTAGGGTCAGGGCCTCGGCGACCGCCGCTTTGTTGAGGAGCTTTTGCATACAGAGAACATAGGGCAGGAATGGAGGGCGATCAAGTTTAATCAAGTTTTCGGCGGTTGGATAGCGCAATCAGCGCGGCTAATCGACCAAAATTTTACCTGATTACCCACAAAGATCAGCCTCGTTCACACAGGGAGCTATACTTGGTGCAGGAGGTATAACGCCATGAAAAACCGAGTGCAATTCCAGAAAGGCTACAGTCTAACTGAATTTCTGCGTGACTACGGCACGGAGGAACAGTGTCGCCAGGCCCTGTTTCGATGGCGCTGGCCAGAGGGCTATGTATGTCCCGAGTGTGGTGGCCGGAAGTACTGCACCCTGCCATCCCGGGGTGGACTGTTTCAGTGCAATCATTGCCATCACCAGCATTCATTGACCAGTCGCACGATCTTTGACTCCAGCAAGCTACCGCTGACGACCTGGTTTCTGGCCATGCACCTGCTGACGCAGGCGAAGACGGGGCTGTCCGCCTTGGCACTGCACCGGCAACTGGGCGTCTCCTACAACACTGCTTGGAGCATGAAGCACAAGCTGATGCAGGTGATGAAAGAACGGGATGACGGCTATACCCTATCCGGGACCATCCAGCTGGATGATGTTTACTGGGGTGGAGAGCATCGGGGTGGCAAGGTGGGTCGCGGCTCACCCAACAAGACCCCCTTTGTGGCGGCGGTTTCCACCACTGACGCGGGCCATCCGCTGTACATGAACCTGCAGGTAGTCAAGGGATTCCGCTCTGCCGAGATCCTGAAGTGGTCTCGCAACCAGTTGGCACCCGGCAGCACCGTCTACAGCGATGGTCTGGCCTGCTTTCGCGCCGTCACGGCCGCGGATTGTCAGCACATCCCGATTGTCACCGGCGGCGGTCCCGATAGCGTAAAGCATGAGGAATTCACCTGGGTCAACACGATGATCGGCAACGTCAAGAATGCCGTCACGGGTGTTTACCATGCCATGCAGCATAAGCACCTGCCACGCTATCTGGCTGAATACTGCTACCGCTTCAACCGACGCTTTGCTCTGGAGACGCTCCTGCCCCGGCTGGGCTGGGCCGCTGCACGAACGCCACCGATGCCGTACCAGCTCCTGAAGATGGCTGAGGTTTATGGGTAATCAGGAAATTTTATGCGGCGGCTAACTCCGGCGGTGCGTCGAAATAGCGGGCCATCAGCGCTTGCAGGGTGGCCTCGGCGGTTTCGGCCATGCGGGTTTGTTGAGCCTGGGTCGCTCGGATAGCTTCGACTCGTTCCGCAAACAGGCGCTGCATCTCGACCGGCGGCAAAGGAATCGGGATCGTCTTGAGTCGAGCTTTGGAAATGTTGGGCATCGAGTTCGCAGCACCGGTTGCGAGCGCTTGAATAGTTGGGCGCATGGGGCTGGAGCCAAGAACTGCCCAGAGGTAACGGGGCGTCATCTTGATGGTTTCGTTGGGGACGAGGCGGAAAATCGTATCCGCCAGCATCAGATTGCCCGGCGCTTCCTCGACATAGGCAACCGCTCCAACCAGTTCCCTCGTGTTTTTTCGTGTAAAGAGAACATCACCCACATGGACTTTGATCTCCGCCCTGGGGGATAACGTATCAGGAAGTATTTTGTTTTCGCTCGGCCTGTAATTGCCATAAGTGACTGCACTGAGCTTCAAAACACCCCATTCCTCTTCCTTCGCCGGCCTATTTCCACATTTCGGGCTCCAGCCTCCATCAATGCGTGTCAGAACTTCGCCAAGGGGGCGCAACTCCCACCCCCGCGGATTCTCTACCGGGTCGCCGAACATTTCGATGAACAGAGCGGGGATGATCTCGCTAGCCTTTTGCTCGGCCTGGCGACGCAGGCGGCAGATGCTGTCGGCGTGGTTGAGGATGTCCACAATCCGGCGTTGTTCGGGGAGGGGCGGGAGCGAGATAACGGTTCGCTCAAAGTCTCGCTTGGTAACGTGGCGCATCGTAGAGCCGTGAGTCTTTTGCAGCAACTTTACGATCTGGCTTTTAAGTAGAAAAAAGAGAAAATCTCGCTCCACTCTATTTGAGGGAGTGACTTTAAAAATGTGCTGATTTAATAGCGCCTCTCCTCTGTCCCAAATAAAAACGCCAAGGCTGGCACTCCACGAGAACAGAAGGTCACCGCAATCTACATGATATTGCTCAGGAACGACTCGGTTAGTTTTGTTCAGGGCCTCAGATGTGCCGGTGAGATTTTGAATTCGGATAATTGGCAGACCCTCTTGGCCCCAATCTTCAGGCTTAAAGGCAAAGCCGTTTTGGAAATTTGCGATTTCTCCCAGGGTGGTCTTTGTCCAGTCACTCATTACACAGCCCTTCCTGATCTAGATCGGCAGCTATAGCCAGCAATGCGCCGACGCAACAAGCTGAGACCGCTACGGGTGCAGGCGACCATCAAGCCGCAATCCGCTCGCGCCATTCGGCGATTTCCACGGTGCTGTGCTTGCGCCGGGCCTCGGCTACCATGGTCTCCAGTTGTTCAGCAGTGGCGTCTTCCAGCCAGTCTTCGCCGCAGCATTGACAGACCAGGGCGGGCACATGGCGGATGACCACCACGCCAAAGCCCAGGTCAGTGGTGAAGGTGGTTTCGCCGGGGGCGCATTCGCCGCCGCAGAGGGGGCAGGGTGCGTTCATGGTTTGATCCTCGTCTTCAGGTCCGGGCCGAAGTGCTCGGCATCGGGGCGGTAGCAGGTGATGACATAGCAGGTGGCGCTGGCCTTGTCGAGAGCAGCGACCACATGCAGGGGCGGTTCCTGGTTGGCATGGAGCAGGGCGCTGGGGATTGGCCGGTCCTCGGGATAGCTGGCGATAATCTCGCCCTGGCGCAGGCTGGCCAGCACCTCGGCGCGGCTGATGCCGCGCTCCAGCATGCGCTCCAGGGCGTGCTTGCGCCATTGGATGCGGCCGCTGTCGAGACAGTGGCGCAGGTCGGCCAGGTTCCAGCTGAGTCCTGTCATGGCGCTGGGTTGGCCTCGGCTGGCCCGCTGGTGCGTTCCGCCGCCAGCTTTTCCGCCAGGGCGTCCACCTCGTTGAGTATCTCTAGCTCGATGGCCTTGAGTTCATCCACCAGTTCCGCCACGGGCCGATGCTCGATCTGGTTGCGCGAGAGGGGCCGGTAGCGACCGGCAGAGAGGTTGAGGTCGTTGGCGCGCAGGGTCTCCAGATCGGCGAACCACCAGTTTTCCGTCCATTCTTCCCTCACCCCTGGCCCCTCTCCCTCAGGGAGAGGGGAATTGTATTGTTGCCATCTTTGCCATCTTTGCCAGCTGGCTTCCCGTTCACGATAGGCCTGGACCAGGCCGGGCAGGTCGTCGGCGGCGATGGGGGTGTCGTGGTTGGCGTCGAGCTTGTAGCCGTCGTTGTCGGCGTGGAGAAAGAGGACGCGCTGGGTGCCGGGCGGCTCATGGGGCTCGGGCTTGCGGAAGAAGAGCACGGAGGTCTTGACCCCGGAATAGGGCTGAAAGACGCCACCGGGCAGGGAGAGCACGGCTTCGACAGCGTGGTTTTCCAGCAGTTGTCGGCGCAGCTCCTTGTGCGCTCCGGTGGAGCCGAACAGGACGCCCTCGGGGATGACCACGCCACAGCGGCCGCCGGGGACGAGGTTGTCCATCATGTATTTGAGAAAGAGGATTTCCGTGGCGGTGGTGCTGCCAATGCGCACTTCATCGATGATGCGGTCAGCATCCAGGCGGCCGGAGAAGGGCGGATTGGCGAGGATGACGTTGTAGCCGTTGAGGGGCAGACCCAGTTCCGCCTGACGGGCCGGGTCAAGGCTGGTGGTCAGCACATTGCGGCGCAGGATGCGCACATTGGCCAGACCGCGCAGGGTGAGGTTCATGGTGGCCAGGCGGACCATCTTGATGTCCACGTCGTTGCCGAAGAAGGTTTCGTTGTGCAGCTTGGTGACCTGTTCCCGGCTGAGGCGGTCGCCGGAGCCGCGCCATTGCTGCTTGCCGTCCTGGTCCAGGGTTTCGATGGCGTCCGGAGAAGAGTGGGCGAGGCGGATGTGGTTGTAGGCGGCGACCAGAAAGCCGGCGGTGCCAGCGGCCGGGTCGAGGATGGTTTCGCCGATCTCGGGGTCGATGATTTCCACGATGGTGCGGATGATATGGCGCGGGGTGCTGCGTCTGCGCCATCGCCCCTATCTGGCGTGCCATAGAGGGCCTGATTGAGGTCATCAATCAAGGCCTGCAGCTGGGCATCGTCACCAAAGAGGGCAAAGGCGCGTTCGATACCGCCATTGTGGCTGAAGGGTGGTTCGGTGAAGTAGTAGAGTTCAAAACGGTCCTGGCTAAGGGCATTGGCCTTGATCTGCTCGCCCAGCATGCGTAACAGGCGCAGTTGGTCGCTGTTGAAGTGATGGGCTTGCAGCCAGGCCTCAAAGCGTGCGCCCAGCTCCAGGGTGCGGGCCTCGCCGGCATCGGTGCGGATTTCGTTGCCGTCTTCATCCAGGGTGATCCAGCCCCGGGTCATGGGGTCGATGTGGTCATCCACGTCCAGCACCAGCAGCTTGCGCGGGGTGCTGGGGCCTTTCGGCGGCTGGCTCTGGATGACAAAGCCGCCCTCGGCATAGTCATCTTCGGCATCACCGTGAAAGGCGGTGACGCCAACAAAGTCGAACAGGGTAAACACCGGCTTGGTGACGGTGACGCCTTTTCTGGCCCCTCGGCCGCGCATCTGCTGGTAGAGGATGGCGGATTTGGTGAAGCGGGCCATGACCAAATTGACCACGTCCGGGTAGTCAAAGCCGGTATCCAGCATGTTCACCGAGACCATGATCTGAGGGAATTTCTCTTTCTTGAAGCGCTTGATGCGGGTGCCGGCGTCGCTGGTGTCGTCCTCGCCGCTGAGCCCGGAGACGACAAAGTCGGCATAGCGCACGGCGGGGTCCGGTTTGCGGTCGGCAAATTCCTGGTCAAGCATCTGCGCCAGGGTTTCGGCATGGCGCTTGGTGACGGCAAAGACAATGGTCTTGCCGTCCAGGGCATAGCGGTGGCGACCATCGGGGCCTTGGTAGCCCTCGTCAATGATCTTGCGAAACTCCCTTACCATGGCGCGGTTACGCTCGGGGATGGTGAATTTCCGCTCCAGGGCGTTGGGATCGACGGTGATGCTGTTCCGGCCGGCAAAGAGCGCTTCCCATTCGACCCGCTCCTCCTCGGCCATGGTGTCCCAGGGCAGTTCCTCCCGCTTGACCTCAAAGCCATCCGTGGAGGCGGTCTTGACCGTTTGCGCGTGGTAGATATGGTAGGGGACCAGATGACCCTCGCTAATGGCCTGCTTGAGGGTGTAGCGAAAGGTGGGTTCGTCCAGCTCGAAAAAACGCAGGGTGTCGCGCACAAAGGCGGCGTCTTCCTGGTCGGCCAGTTTGTCCAGCACCCGCTGCGGGACTTTACAGGGGGTGGCGGTAAGTCCTACCTGGATACCATCGAAATACTTGAGCACACCGGACCATTTGCCGTAGATGCTGCGGTGGCATTCGTCGGTGATGATGAGGTCGAAATAGCCCGCCGAGTAGTCCCGGTAGATGTTGATCATGCTTTGCAGGGTGGTAACGGTAATGCGCTTTTGGTCCTGAAAGCGGCCTCTCTTCAGCACATAGGCCGGGTACTCGCTGAGGTAGTCAGTAAAGGCCTCGTCCACAGCCTGGTTGGCCAGCGTGATGCGATCCACCAGAAACAGCACGCGGGTAACCCGGTTGGCTTCAAACAGGCGCTTGATCAGGGCGGCGGCGGTGCGGGTCTTGCCGGTGCCGGTGGCCATTTCCACCAGCATCTTGCGCTGACCCTGGTTGATGGCCTGGCAGATGGCATTGATGCAGTCCTTTTGGTAATCCCGCCCGGCGATCTTGTTGTCGATGGGAATGTCCATGGGGTCGCGGCGCAGGGTGCGGCTGGCCACACGTCGCTCCAGGTCTGCCTGGGCAAAAAAGGTTTGCACCGGGTGCGGATGGGCTTCGCTGGCGTGGTCCCAGAACCAGATTTCTTCGCCATTGCTGAGGAAGATAAAAGGCACCTCAGCGAGCTTGGCATAGTGCAGGGCCTGCCCCTCCGCCTCGACCGGATTGATACTGGCGCGTTTAGCCTCGACCACCGCAAGGGCGCGTCCATGTCGGTCACAGAGCAGATAATCGGCCTTGGTGCCATCCGGCAGCAGGTATTCGAAATGCACGCTAACGCCATCGGTCAGTGTCCAGCCGATATCCTTGAGTTGCGCATCAATTTTGGCCCGGGAAAAGGCCTCGTTGGAGTTTCTGGGCACGATTGAATTCCGTCTGTGTCGCTTGGAGGCTGACTATGCCACAGATTGGGGGCAGGGTGACATGGCGTTGATCGATATGGCCTGCCGCCGGATAGCGCTCCGCCAGCTCGGCCTGCTCAATCCGGTCGATAATCGCCTGCTCGGTGCGCTTGCTCATCTCCACATAGCTGTCGCGCGCCTCGCGGTAGATTTCCTTTGCCTCATCCGGCAGTGCGCCCCACTGCGGCATCAGCTCCTTGTGCGCCTTCTTGCGGTTCATCTCCTGGCCGATCTTAATCTTCAGCTCCTTGATTTCCACATTCCAGGCCTCGCGCTGCTTGCCCGCCGTGCCTGGCGCCCCAGCCATGAGGCGCTGAATCTGCTCGATGCGCCCCTGCGCCTGCACCACATCGATGATGGCCTTGTAGGGCTTATCGGGATCCACCCCGGCTGCCGTGGCCGCGTGCATCATCTCCGCCAGTTTGTCCGATGCCTGCTTGCCCAGCTTCTGCCAGCGCTCGGCCAGCTTGGCCGCCGCGTCCGCCATCTTGTTACGCTCGGTCTGCATGGTCTGCACCGCCTTGACCATGCCCTTGATCTGCGGCACACGGCCCTCCGACACCTCCGCCAACTGGCGCAAGGTCAGCGCCCCCAGCCTGGCGCCGTAGGTCTTATCCCAAGCGCTTTTCAGCGACTCCTTGAGGGATTTGACGGTCGATTCACGCGCCTCGTTGAGGTTGTCGAACAGGCGGGAATCGTCGTTGGGGTCGGGACTTTGCGCTGGGGCGGCGCGGGAGAACTTGGGCTTGTCGCCGGCTTGTTCGCGCTTGAGCCAATCAGGGCGCTTGTCTTCGGTGGTGGGTTGGCCTATGCTATTGGTATCGGCTGGCCGGTCAGGGATGGGTGAAATCCCCGTTGAAGCACTATGACTTCTGCCCTGACTGCGCCGGTCCGAGTAAAAGGTAATCAGTGTCTCTTTCTTTCCATTCTTGCCGACCACGGCCCGGAATCTCACCCCGTCCTTATTTAACGTGTAGATTCTCTTGCTTCCATCTGTGGTTAGCTCACCCCGCCTGATCACTATCCCAAGGTCTAGTATTTCTTGCGCGGTCACCCGTCCTTGCTTTCCGCTGAAGTGCTTGAGGAGAATGTGTATCGCTCCCGCCTTTCTCCCGCCCGTGTTGAGGACCACGAAATCACGCACGGAGGCTAGGTCAGACTTTCTAACAGCCGCACTGCTCTTTTCTCCCGACATAACGGCAGCAATGCCAGCCTGCTCACTGGTTAGATCGCGGCCATCAATCTCCGCGATGAACTGATCGATGAGGCGTTTCAGTTCACCCTTATTGCTATCTACGCTCCCCGTCATCGCCGCCACACCACCATCAAACCGCACAATGCGCTGCTCTCTCGGTGTATCGTTGGTGTCGTCAGGGAATGCTGCGGAATCCATGCCAAAGCGGGCTTCAGTGTTTCTGGCTTCGGCTTCACCCGCGAGACGCTTGTAAGCGGAATAGGCTAAACCGCGCACAAGTCGGTTTACATCCTCCTGGTACCGGTTAGCTCTGCGCGTATCACCACGCTCGACCGCTTGCGCTATATTCGCTAGAAGCCTCTCGTATCTTGACCGATTCCTTTTATCTCCACCTATCAATTCTTCTATGTCAGATGTCAGCCGCATTTCTGCCGGACTACCACCAATAGCGAAACCCTCGATCGCTTGAATTACATGCTGCACCTCATGCAGCAAGACAGATAGCGCCCGATCTGCACTCGGCGCTGTTACGGTTATCTGCTCACTCAAGTCAAACAGCCCCTCATCGCTACGATCAACAAACGGCTGATATTCTCCAGATGCGGTCTTCTCTGAGGGGTCGATATAAAGCACTATTGGAATGTCTCGAATTTCCGGGTAGGCGTCAAATAATGCTGGATGGTCTAGGAAATCAGAAACAACTCCTGTCGATCTGCCTATTTCCTTTATTGACGCCGCATTATCGTTAATCCAGAACCGCCACTTGCCATCCACATCCTTGTACCAGCCCGTCTCGCGCCAAATCGTCCGCGCATCCGCGCCATCAGTCTCCATCTGCTCAGCCCTGGCCAGCCTGTCCGCATTCGCGGTCCTGGCGTTACGGCCAGCGAAGGAACCACTCACCACCTCGCCATCCTCGCGCACGCGCCCATCGGCGGCGCGCTTCATGTCGTACCGAGCCATGGCCATGATGTCATCGACCGTCAACTGCACCGGCACGCGCAGGCGGCGCAGGCCGGCGCGGACCATGGCGACGAAATCACGCATCAGGTTGCCGATCTTCTGGCCGAAGGTGCGGTCCACCCAATCCATGAAAGCGCCATCGATGGCGCTAAAGCCATTCTCGCGCCCATGGTTGGCCACCACCTCCACCAGGTAGGTCGGCGCCTCATCGATGTCGATGATGTTGCCGTCCGCATCCATGGCGCCGGCCGACTGCATCCGCCCGCGCACCGTGGCAATAACGCCGCGCGCCCGCTGGGGTAGCCGCTGGGGATTGTTGAGGATATTGGCCGCCGCCTGATTCACCGCCTCGCGCTGGGCGCCGTGAGTGACTTCGTGCAGCACCACGCCGGGCGCCGTGTCGGCGTCCAGGTTATCGCCGACCAGGAAGGTCAGGCCGGATTGGGGATCGAACAGGCCTTGGATTTGACCGTTCTGGGAGAAGAAGATAGCGCCCTCGCGGCCCATGGGTCCGCCGGTTGCGCCAGTGTCACGCTTCCAGTGAATGCCGACATACGCCTCTCCACTATGCTCCTTGGCTCGCGCATGAGCCTCGCCGAGAATCTTGAATATATCCCGGCGCCCAAGGCTGTCTTGCTCGCCCTTGAATCGCGTGTAGTAGGTGGTTCTGTCGAAGGGCATGGGGACAAGGTTGCCGTCCTTATCCTTCGCCGACTCTGCCCAGCCAAGCGCTGCGTAATAGTCGTAGGTTTTGCTGGATGATATGGGTCCGTTGATGGCCAGCTCGCCGGTTGGCGTAATGCCGACAAACAGGAATGGGCTGTCATTCAGTCCTTCGGCGAGCTGTTCCTTGCCGAAGAACTCCAGGATCAGGACGCCATCTTGTTCTCGCTGCTTGACGGAGTATCCGGAGAAAGGCCCAAGAGGCTCCTCATAAGCGCGAATTCTTCCGCTTCCTCTTCTGGGGTTAGCGGCGGACTGTCTGGACCGATTATAAATTGCACGGGCCGAGGGGGACGTGGGATCGTACCTAAAGGCGCCCTCTGACTGAGCGGATAGGAAAACAGACGCGGCATCTGCGAGGGCTTTGACTTCTGATTCACTGATCTGATCCTCTGGGGTTCCTCTCTCAAGCATAACCTCCCGGTACACTTTTTCAAGCTCTGCGTTCGAGCGATACCAATCTTCTCCCCGCTTGCTCAACTGCAGCGCCGCCCGCGCCTGCTCCAGCGTCCTCCCGGTCTTCTCCGCAAAGGCCCTGGCCAGGTCCGCCTCGGCCTGTACAAACACCAGCCCCCCGCGCAAGCCCTTCTCTCCACGCGCAATCATCTTGTCCAGCGACCGCGACAGATTGCCGAAGCGCTCGGCAAACACCTGGCGAATGGCGCTCAAGGTGGTGCCGGCTGCCCGGCCTTGGCGGCGTGAGGTCTGGGGTGCGTCGTCGGCCTCTACCTCATCCGCTGCCGCTTTGCCATTGCCGGCCTTTTCGTCGGCGCGCTCTTTAAGTATCCGCTCCACCTCGGCCAGTCGGGTCAGCTTTTCGCCCAGCTCCTGCTCGCTCTTGAAGGGCTCTTTGGCCTGATCTTCAAATACCGACAAATCGGACTGGGCGCGCTGCAGGTTTTTGCGGTAGTTCTCCGCCTGGCTGTAGGCGGCGGTGCTGTCCAGGTCGCGCTCAAACTGGCGCAGGGCATCGCGCAGGCCTTTGGACATTTCTGTGCGCGTGCCGTAGCCGCGGCCGACCAGGTTGTAACCCATGGCCGAGCCATCATCCAGCTTGACACTTAGCTCAATTCCAAGGTACTTCTTGATGTAACTCATTCCGTGAGTCTGAATTCCCAAGAAGCAACTTGATTCCAAAGCCGCCTACAGACAACCAGCATTAGCCACAGGAAAAGGTGTACCAATAGGTGTACCTGTAAGATCATGATGGCTAATAAGATGCATTTTAAATAAGGCAATAATGGTCACACTCAATAATCAGGTGCAATTGAGTGAGAGACGCGGAAAAATAGATCGTAGGTCGGGTTAGCGCAGCGTAACCCGACAACCTTACTGCGCTAACCCGACCTACAGTTGAATGACCAAGCCAGACACGCCTACCGCTATGCGCCTACTGATCGCCCAGATCCGCCAGGCGATACCCTTTGACGCGCCCCAGGCGCGTATTTGCGCCGGACCCTGCGCGTCTTGTTCCCTGAAGCTGCTGGAGTACCTGGAGGCGGAGCTGGACAGCTGGGAGTTGCGTCTGGCGCAGGGTGAGCGGCCGGGTCTTGCCGAGCTTTCCCGATTGGCCAAAAGTGCGCGCAGGATCCAGCGGGCACTGCATCGCAATGGCCTGCTGGATAGCCATACACCGCTTGCGGGGGAGGAAGAAGGCAGGCAAAAAGGCTGAAAGGAGACCGCTGTGGCCGACCCTGGCATGGGTTCCAGGCCCCTTATTCAGGTAATATGCAAGGCATGGAGATGACCCAGCTGCTGCAAAAGATCTTCGAGCGCGTCTTCGCCCCCGGTCATCCGGCCGGGGCGGCAGAGCAGGATGCGCTGCTGCACCAGGCGGTGGACCACCTGGTGCAGCGGATCGATCCCGGCCTGTGCGCCCTGGGTGATTATCAGGCGCGGCTGCGGCCGGCGGTGGAGCTGGCCCTGGAGCATATCGACGGCATTGTCGAGGCCGTTCCCGAGGGCTTCGTCTGTAGCCGTCGGAACTATCTGCAGGATCGCCGGGTCAATGCCTTCTTTGTCAGCCCGGACCACCTCAGTGAGGTATTCAGCGCCAGCCGTGAGTTGCGCGACCTGTTTCAGGCCGATGCGGCCCTGGAGCAGGCCTGGGGGCTGCTGTGTATGCGCCGTCGGCAACAGCGTCGGCTGGGCATGGGCCTGCTGGGTGATACCCTGGTGCGCGATCTGGCGCAGCAGGTGGTCAGCTTCGGCAAACATCAGCTGCTCTCCCCCGGCGAGGACCTGGCAGCGGCACGCAAGGCGCTTAAGTGCTGCATTTTCAATAACCTGCTGGACTACATCAAGACCGGCCTGGTGACCGGGTCGGATGACCGGGCGGCCAACTTTGGTGGCGGCGGTGGGGACAACGGCGGGGCCAGTCCCAGCGCTATCGCCTTCCGCGCCCCGGTCAGGGCCATGCCCCTGCGCCAGCGCCTGCAGCGGGTAGTGGAGGGCCTGCGGCAGCCGCAGCGCTTTGTCCGTCTGCGCCAGCTGGAGCTAAGGCTGGATCGCATGGGGGTGATGCAGGAGGCCGCCGATGTGGACCGGCTGCTTGAGCCCCTGCGGCTGAGCGAGATCGAAATCGCCGGTCGCGGTGCCCGGGTTGCCGCCCTGGTCGCCGTGCGCCGGGAGGACCTGTTGCCGGCCCAGGATATGGCGCGCAATGCCGAGATATTTCTGGCCATGTAGGAGGCCCCATGCGTCGCTTGCTCTGTACCCTATTGATGCTCTTTCCCCTTGGCGCGGCTGCCGGCGAACTGCTCGGCTACGGGGTACGCCCCTGCGAGGACTATCTGCGCACCTACCAGGGCTGGGAGCAGGACCAGCCCAAGGCCGTGATGGAGTATTTTCACTATCAGGATTGGCTGGCCGGTTTTATCTCTGGCCTGAACTACGCCACCGGCGATGATCAGCTGCGCGGGGTCGGCATCCCCGGCGTGCTCAGGCGCAACCGCATCCACTGTCAGGAGCGACCCAATGACGACTTTTTCACTGCCACCATGGCCCTGATCAGGGGCCTCAAGGACCTGCCCTGATGTCAGGTAAAACCCCGCGCCCCATCCCTTGGCTGCTGCTCCCCCTGCTGCTGGCAGGGGTCGGTAACGGCCTGGCAGCGGAGCTGTGGCGCGAGCCCACCACCGGCATGGAGCTGGTCCGGCTGCCGGCCGGCTGTTTTTCCATGGGTGATGGCTTTGGTGATGGCGAGCACAACGAGCGGCCGCTGCATGAGGTCTGCCTGGATACATTCTGGATCGGTCGGCACGAGGTCACCCAGGGCCAATGGCAGGCACTGATGGGGGACAACCCCTCCGCCTATCCCGGCCAGCGCTATCCGGTGGAACAGGTACGTCTGGATGAGATCGAGGAATTTATCCGCCGTCTCAACCAGCTGGGGCAGGGCACCTTCCGCCTGCCCAGCGAGGCGGAGTGGGAATACGCCTGCCGCAGCGCCGGGCAAGGGCATAGGTTCGCCACCATCGATGGCCACTTCAGCCCCAGCGGGGTCAACACAGATGCCGAGGACGACCCCTGGCCGGAGACCGCCCCGGTGGATGAGTTGGCCGCCAACGCCCTGGGCATTCAGGGCATGTCGGGCAATCTCTGGGAATGGGTGGCGGATATCTACGCCGCCGATGCCTACAGCAAGCACAGCCGGGACAACCCCCTGTACAGCCAGCAAGGCCCCAGCCGCGTGGTGCGCGGCGGTGCCTGGTCCCACGCGCCCCACTTCGCCCGCTGCAGCAAGCGGCACATGCATTGTCGGCCCACGGTGCGCTACGACATCATCGGTTTTCGACTGGTGCGCGAGCCTTGAATCAGGGGCCAGGCGGGGACAGGGATGAGGACTACATGCGCAGGGCCCTGGAGCTGGCCCGGCGCGCCGAGGCCGAGGGGGAGGTGCCCGTGGGTGCCCTGCTGGTGCTGCATGGCCAGGTCATAGGTCAGGGCTGGAACCGGCCCATCGCCGCCCACGACCCCAGCGCCCACGCCGAGATCATGGCCCTGCGCCAGGCCGGGGCCCGGCAGAAAAACTATCGCCTTCCGGCCAGCGCCCTCTATGTCACCCTGGAGCCCTGCGTAATGTGCGCCGGGGCCATCATCCATGCCCGGGTGGAGCGGGTGGTCTATGCCGCCAGCGATCCCAGGGCGGGCGCGGCCGGCTCCCGCTTCGATCTGCTCCCCTCAGACCAGAGGTTCAATCACCACACCTGGTGCGAAGGGGGGGTGCTGGGCGAAGAGGCCGGCCAGATGCTGCGGGCATTCTTTCGCCAGCGGCGCCAAACCCCTCGGCACTCGGGCACATAGGGCGGCCCCTGGCCGCCACGCCCTTAATCCAGGTAGCCCGCAGCGCGGGCCTGACGACGGGCGCGGCCCGCCCTAGGCCGCTGGCTGGAACTTGGACGACTGCTGGCGGGAGAGGTATTCGTAGTTCTCCCAGCGCAAATCCACCAGTTCCTGGGCGACCTTCATCAGATGCTCGGCCTCGTCCGGGTTGGTTTTGGTGAGGATCTTGTAGCGCATTTCGTTGTAGGCGTAGTCCTTGAGCTTCACCGTTGGCCGGGGAGAATCGAGGATGAAGGGGCGCTCGCCCACCTTGCGCAGTTCCGGGTTGTAGCGGATCAGCGGCCAGTAGCCGCTGGCTACGGCGAGCTTTTGCTGTTCCAGACCCTTGCTTAGGTCGAAGCCGTGGGCGATGCAGTGGCTGTAGGCCAGAATCAGCGACGGGCCAGGATATTCCTCCGCCTCGCGCATGGCCTGCAGGGTCTGCTGCGGGTTGGCGCCCATGGCGACGCGGGCGACATAGACGTTGCCGTAGGAGATGGCCTGCATCACCATGTCCTTGTTGCCGACGCGCTTGCCGGCGGCGGCGAACTTGGCCGAGGCACCCAGCGGCGTGGCCTTGGACATCTGCCCGCCGGTGTTGGAATAGACCTCGGTGTCCAGCACCAGGACGTTGACGTTGCGGCCAGAGGCGAGCACGTGGTCCAGCCCGCCGGAGCCGATGTCGTAGGCCCAGCCGTCACCGCCCACCAGCCAGACGCTGCGGCGCACCAGATAGTCGGCGATGGCGAGCAGTTCCTGGGCGCGCACCTGATCGCCGTTGTGAATCTCTGCCAGGCGCTGGCGCAGCTCATCCACCCGCAGGCGCTGGGCGCGGATGTCCGAACCCAGCAGCTGCTTGGAGTCGAGAATCGCCTTGACGAACTCGGGGGCGAAGTGACGCTCCAGTTCCTTGAGGTATTCCCGCGCCATCAGGGTGTGATGGTCGGCGGCGATGCGCATGCCCAGGCCAAATTCGGCGTTGTCCTCGAACAGGCTGTTGGACCAGGCCGGGCCGTGGCCCTCTTCGTTCACCGTCCAGGGGGTGGTGGGCAGGTTGCCGCCGTAGATCGACGAGCAGCCGGTGGCGTTGGCCACCAGCAGGCGCGGGCCGAACAGCTGGCTGAGGAGCTTAACGTAAGGCGTCTCGCCGCAGCCGGCGCAGGCGCCGGAGAACTCGAACAGCGGGGTGAGGAACTGGGCACCGCGCACCGAGGAGAAATCCACCCGAGCGCGAGGGATGTGCTTGAGGGATTCGAAGAAGCGCACGTTCTCCTGCCCCTGCTCCAGAATCGGCGCCTTGGCCACCATGTTGATCGCCTTGGTGCTGGCATCCTGGGGGTCATGGGCCGGGCAGGCCTCGACGCAGAGGGTGCAGCCGGTGCAGTCTTCCAGGTAGATCTGCAGGGTGTAGCGGGTCTCGGGGAAGCCGCGGGCGCTCATCGGCGCCGAGGGGAATTCCGCCGGGGCATGGGCCAGCTCGCTTTCGTTGTAGAAGCGGGCGCGGATGACGCTGTGCGGGCAGACAAAGCTGCAGTTGCCGCACTGGATGCACAGCTCCGGCCGCCACTCGGGCACGCTGTCGGAGATGTTGCGCTTCTCCCAGCGGGTGGTGCCGCTGGGGTAGGTGCCGTCGTTGGGCAGCTTGCTCACCGGCAGCTCGTCGCCGCGGCCGGCCATCATCATCGCCGTCACCTCCTGGACGAAGCCCGGCGCCTGGCTGGGGACGACGATGTTGAACTCGCGCAGGCTGTTGGTCCGTTCCGGCAGGGGCACCTGATGCAGGTGATCCAGCGCCGCATCCACTGCGGCGAAGTTCTTCTGCACCACCTCGGCGCCCTTGCGGTAATAGGTCTTTTCGATGGCGTGCTTGATCGCGGCTATGGCCTCATCCCGCGGCAGCACCCCGGAGAGGGCGAAGAAGCAGGTCTGCATGATGGTGTTGATGCGCCGGCCCATGCCAGCGCCCTGAGCGACGGTATCGGCGTCGATCACATAGAAGCGAATCTTGCGCTCGATCAGGCTCTGCTGCAGCGGTCGCGGCAGCTGGTCCCACACCTGATCCGGGCCAAAGGGACTGTTGAGCAGGAACACCGCGCCGTCCATGGCCTCCTTGAGCAGGTTGCGCTGGTAGATGAAGTTGAATTGATGGCAGGCGATGAAGCCGGCCTGCTGGATCAGGTAGGGCGCCTGGATCGGCTTGGGGCCAAAGCGCAGGTGGGACACGGTCTGGGAACCGGATTTCTTCGAGTCATAGACAAAATAGCCCTGAGCGAACAGGGGCGTGTTCTCGCCGATGATCTTGATGCTGTTCTTGTTGGCGCCAACGGTGCCATCGGCTCCGAGGCCGTAGAACAGGGCGCGGGTGACCTGGGGGGATTCGATGTTGAAATCGGCATCGAACGCCAAGCTGCTGTGGCTGACATCATCATTTATACCGATGGTAAAGCCGTTCTTCGGCTGGGCCTTGACCAGCTCATCGAACACCGCCTTGACCATGCCGGGGGTGAATTCCTTGGATGACAGACCATAGCGGCCGCCGATGACCTTGGGCAGCTGCGCCAACTGGCCGCTGTTGTAGGCGGCAAACAGGCTGGTGGAGACATCCTGATACAGGGGCTCGCCGCTGGCGCCGGGCTCCTTGGTGCGATCCAGTACCGCAATCGCCTTGACCGTAGCCGGCAGCGCGGCGAGGAGATGCTCGGTGGAGAAGGGGCGGAACAGGTGGACATTGATCGCGCCAAGCTTGGCGCCCTGGGCGTTGAGCGCCTCCAGGGTGGTGGCGACGGTTTCAAAGCCCGAGCCCATGATGATCAGCACCCGCTCGGCATCGGCCACACCGGCGTATTCAAACAGATGATACTGGCGCCCGGTAAGGCCGGCGAACTCGTCCATGCTGTGCTGCACTATGCCCGGGGTGGCGGCATAGAAGGGGTTGACGCTCTCGCGGCCCTGGAAATACACATCCGGGTTCTGCGCCGTGCCGCGGATGAAGGGTTTGTTGGGGTTGAGCGCGCGCTCGCGGTGGGCCAGCACCAGATCTTCCTTGATCAGGGTGCGAATCTGGTCATCGCGGATCAGCTCCAGCTTGTTCACCTCATGGCTGGTGCGGAAGCCATCGAAGAAGTGAATGAACGGAATCCGCGCCTCCAGGGTGGCGGCATGGGCGATCAGGGCCAGGTCGTGGGCCTCCTGCACCGAGCTGGAGGCGAGTTGGGCGAAGCCGGTGCCGCGCGCCGCCATCACGTCCTGATGGTCGCCGAAGATGGATAGCCCCTGCGCCGCCAGGGCGCGGGCGGCCACATGGAACACCGCCGGGGTCAGCTCGCCGGCGATCTTGTACATGTTCGGCAGCATCAGCATCAGCCCCTGGGAGGCGGTGAAGGTGGTGCTCAGGGCGCCGGTCTGCAGGGCGCCGTGGAGGGTGCCGGCGGCGCCGGCCTCGCTCTGCATTTCCATCACATCGGGGATCTGGCCCCAGATGTTGCGGATGCCCTTGGAGGCCCAGAGGTCGGCCAGCTCGGCCATGGTCGAGGAGGGCGTGATCGGGTAGATGGAACAGACCTGGCTGACGCGATAGGCCACATGGGCCACGGCCTCGTTGCCGTCGATGGTGGCGACCTGGGGTGTCTTAGGCATGGGTCTGTTCTCCGCTCAGGGAAGCCGCGCTGGCGTCGGGCTCGGGGATCATTTCAATCGCGTGGCAGGGGCATTGCTCGAAGCAGACGGCGCAGCCGGTGCAGCGTTCGAAGTCAAAGCGGTAGCGCTTGCCGCGGCCAAGCTTGATGATGGCGTCCTCCGGACAGGAGCCGTAGCAGCCATCGCACTCAAAGCAGTTGCCGCAGGAGAAACAGCGCCGCGCCTCAAACAGGGCCTGTTCGGCGCTGATACCCTGGACGATTTCCTCAAAGCTGTGGGAGCGTTCTTCGCCCTCCAGATGCTGCTGTTCCACCTGGGGCGCGTCGGTGCGGTACCAGAGGTGGATCATGTTGTGATCCACCAGCGGGTGGCGCTTGGGGTAGCTGAAGGGCTCGCCGCGCAGCCAGCCGTCGATATAGCGCGCGGCACGCTTGCCGTGGCCGGTGGCAATGGTCACCGAGCGATCGCCGGGCACCGTATCGCCGCCGGCGAAGATGCCCTCATGGCCGGTCATCATGTCCTGGCCGACAATCACCGTACCGTCACGCTTGAAGGCGATGCCGTCGATGCCGCGCAAGAAGTCGGTATCGCTCTCCTGGCCGACGGCGAGGATTACTGCATCCGAATCCAGGGTCTCGAAGCGACCGGTGGGCTTGGGCTGGCCCTGCTCGTCCAGCTCCATCACCTCGATGGTCATCTGCCCCTCGCCCACCTCGGTGATGGTGTGCAGCCACTTGAACTCTATGCCTTCCTCCAGCGCTTCCTGCACCTCGAAATCGTGCGCCGGCATGGACTTGCGATCACGCCGATACACCACCACCGCCTCGCTAGCGCCCAGGCGCTTGGCAGTACGCGCCGCATCCATCGCGGTGTTGCCGCCGCCATAAACGGTGACCTTGCGCCCCAGCAGCAGGGGCTGGTCGCTGTTGGCCTTGTCCAGATAGGACACGGCATCGACGATGCGGCTGGCATCGCGGTTGGGGATGTCGATCTTCTTGCTGATATGGGCGCCGACGGCGACAAAGGCAGCGGCGAAATCACCCTCGGCCATCTCCGCGGTCAGGTCCTCGACCCGGTGATTGAGGCTGATCTTCACCCCCATGGCGATGATGCGGTCGATCTCCGCCTGCAGCTCGGCCCGTGGCATGCGGTAGCTGGGAATGCCAACGCTGATCATGCCGCCGGCCACCGAGCGGGCATCGCGGATCTCGACCTGGTGACCCAGGCGGGTGAGGTGGTAGGCCGCCGCCAAGCCGCTGGGGCCGGCGCCGACGATGAGCACGCGCCGACCGCCGGTCTTGGGCTCGAAGCGCGGGGTCCAGCCCTGCTGCAGGGCCATGTCGCCGAGAAAGCGCTCTACCGCGTGGATGGATACGCTGGTGTCGGTGAAGTTGCGGTTACAGGCCGACTCGCAGGGGTGGTAGCAGACCCGGCCATGCACCGCCGGCAGGGGGTTTTCCTCGATCAGCTTCTGCCAGGCCGCCTCGAACTTGCCGGCCTGGGCCAGGTCCAGCCAGGCCTGGATGTTCTCCCCGGCGGGGCAGGCATCGTTGCACGGCGGCAGGGAATCCTGGTAGATCGGGCGGCGGCTGCGCAGAGCGCCCGTGCCCAGATGGGTCTGGGTCAGCTCGGGCTGATGGGTCATATCCCCTTGGGTCATGCAGATTCTCCTTCAGACGGTCAAGGCAAGAAAGCGGGCATTCTACTCCGCCGGGGATGAAACAGCAGTGACAAAAAGAAAATTTTTGCTTAAAAATCATAGGTGCAGTGCACAAAAATGCGC
This sequence comes from gamma proteobacterium SS-5, assembly GCA_009497875.2. Lineage (NCBI taxonomy): Bacteria > Pseudomonadati > Pseudomonadota > Gammaproteobacteria > Chromatiales > Sedimenticolaceae > Magnetovirga > Magnetovirga frankeli. Next base: position 1,459,490 of record CP032508.2, read on the forward strand.
GGGCAAGCGGGTGATGGCCTTTGCTGCATGGCAGCAATTCTTGACCCCAACGCACATGGAGCGGACAGCACCACCCCAGAACATGAAACATCTCCTGATCAGTGGGACGCAGAGGACGCAAAGAACGCAGAGAAGAATGAGGAAGAAGTAGCCCGGATGCAGCGAAGCGGAATCCGGGGCGGCGCTGCAAAGCATACGAGTGCCTGCTCAGCACAAACAAAACGGCTGTCCTTGTTTAATCGGAGTGAGGTCGCGGGGTATTGACGCTGGTGCAGCCAGTCCATCAGTCATTGCCTCGCTGTATTTATCGACAGCATAAAATCTGCTGTTACAATATACAGCATGAAGGCCGAACAGCTCATCAAAGAAATCTACCCGATTGGCGAGAACGCCTTCGCTCGGATTCTCTTGTGGGGCCTCGACACCCCTCTGGCCGGCAGCAAGCACCTGTTCAAGTACAGCTTTGCTTATGTGGAGGATGGCGTATGCGTTGTGCGCTTCGACAACGAAGCCGGCAAAGGCGACCACCACCACTTCGGCGACAAAGAAACGGCCTACGAATTCACCAGCGTGGAACAACTGCTGGTGGACTTCTGGACCCAAGTTGACCACTGGGAGAAAAGCCAATGAATACCCTCATCATCAGCATCGGCACTCGTGAGGATGTGAACGCACGGGTGAAAGCCGCCGCACAGGGGATGCCTCAAGGAAGCAGGCTGACCTTCCCTGATTTGAGACTCCTGCATAAAACACTGACACCGAACCGCTGGACCATCATCGAGCATTTGCAGCGCCAGGGCGCGATGGGACTGCGCGCACTCGCACGCGAGCTGGGCGTTGATTCGGGCAACCTGGCGCGGGATATCCGGCAGCTTAAAGACCTCGGCCTGGTCGAGGATTCCGCAGATGGGCTGGTGGTGCCCTACGATGCCATCCGGCTTGAAGTGGTGCTGAGCCGGGCGGCATGAGGCCCGAGCTCAGTTCATACTCAGCGACAATAAGGCATCCCCCTGGTGACGGATCAGGATTCGCTCCGCTCCCGGTTCAACGCCAGCAGGCGGCGCAGCACCTCTTCATCGGGGATGTCCACCGCCCAGCCATAGGTCGCCGCAACCGCCTCGTCTAATTGGATATTTTCTTATTCCCATGTGCTGCAAGCACAAACAAAACGACTGTCTTTTTACGGCAAAAAATAATCCAACCGCTCACCCAAGGTGCTTGATGGATAGAAAACGGGCTTCCACCTCCTGACGATCGGCGTATTCCGGCAGGCCGCTGCGGGCTCCGTGGCGGATCATTTCGGCGTGGCGTAACAGGGCAGCGCGCTCTTCCGACCGATGCACCCCGTCAACGACTACAGCCAGGGTTTCCAGCAGGCGCAGGGTCACTGCGGTGCTGCAACGAGCCTGTTGGCGGATTGGGTTGCAGGCGGCATCGGCTACATCGGCAAAGCTGAATACCGGCATGATCGGCCGCAGTTGCCCCTGGCCATCATAGCTGTAGGGGGGAGTCATCTCTCTACCCGCCAGGCGGCAGAGTGCCGAGCCCAGGTGATCCACAGCGGACATCGCGGTGAAGGGATCATTCACCTAACCATTACTGAAGCCGCAACACCAGAAACCACAGGAGCCTTCTTTGATTTCTCAACAGGGATATTGCATGTGCCAGAGGTGGCTGTGGACCTGGGTCTTGGACCAATGTCGTCAACTTAACGAGAAAACGCTGGCTGAGCGGAGTCGAAGCCAGCCGCCGCTCGCTTCGACTCCGCTCAGCGAACGGTCTAAGCAGCCACTGATTGTCTTAAGTTGACGCCATTGGGTCTTGGACCCATCCTTTACAACCTGCAGTTCTCACTCGTACCCTCATTAACATCATTGCAGTTTGCATTAGACCTAGGCAACTTTGCAGTGACGCCAGATACGGCGGAGATTGCCAACTCTGCATTCTCGGGAACTACGGGTGTATTATCTATTCCGCAAGTAGAAGTCGGAGAGCAATCATTCGCTGTCGATCTGGTGCTAATAGGCTCTGCAAGTGGAATCGTCTTTGAACTGGCTGCGGCCACTGTGCTGTAAATAAAGCCAGCTTTTCAACGATCATGGGGCAAGCGGAGCAACCCCAAAAAAAGAAAGCCTGCTTGCCCCTGATCATTCCTCCTAACCCTAGGGAGGGCCAGAACAAAAGGAGAGCATAAAACAGTCGTTTTGTTCTCTTTGCTGCGCAGGGCGCACGTGCCCAGATGGGTCTGGGTCAGCTCGGGCTGATGGGTCATATCCCCTTGGGTCATGCAGATTCTCCTTCAGACGGTCAAGGCAAGAAAGCGGGCATTCTACTCCGCCGGGGATGAAACAGCAGTGACAAAAGCAAAATTTTTGCTTAAAAATCATAGGTGCAGTGCACAAAAATGCGCGGGCAAGCGGGTGATGGCCTTTGCTGCATGGCAGCAATTCTTGGCCCAAAGGGCCGCAAAGCAAAGCCACGCATCCTGGGAGTGCCGAGTTGTACTCGGCACGGGCAGTGTCGCCTGGGCAGGGGGCCGAGTACAACTCGGCGATCCCAGCGGCCTCTCCTTTTGCTCAGCTCCCGCCGCTGTCGCTGCTTGCTGCCCTTTAGTCTCCGGCGTAGAATCAAAACCCATTGATCCATAAGTAAAACTGAGCAATCCAAGCGCATGTCCGCGTATAAGTCAGCACAATTGGGATTGGAGTTTCCCTATGATTGGGCAAACAGTCGCATGGCCGATGAGGCCCTCATTCGGGCTGTGCTACAGCGTGGGCGCTTCAACGACATGCTGAAAATCTGTGTTCACTATGGTGTTGCCCGCACCCGTCAAGTGGCCGACTCCCTGAGCGATGTGGATAGCCAGGTGCGTGAACGCATCATGAGAAGCCTGTATCGCATCGAGTTGGCGGAAAGCCAAATCCAGGCTCAAGCCCATGATTGATCCCTCTGTTCTTGCGGAGAAAACCGCTGCGCTACTGGAAGATTTGGGCCGTATCAGCGAGATCGGTCAGTTCATTCTGGTGGGTGGCACCGCGCTTTCGCTCCAACTCGGGCACAGAATCAGCTTGGATCTGGATTTCATGGTCCCGGAGCCTGTTCTTCCTCGCGGGGCCATCCAGCCCATTGTCAGTGCTCTGGCGTGGGTGGTGATGCTTGCTTTATTCGGCTGACAACGATTTCAAACGGTTTGCCGGATTGGTGCATGTCAATCCGCTGGCAAACCAATAGTCAGAATGAGTTAATGTCTCAAGTCCCCTGGCTGACTCTTAAACCAGTGGGGCATAACAACCCGAAACCCCCGTTGTTCACATGGCTGCGGGGGTTTTACTGTCTATAACGCCGCCGCGCCAGCGCCGACTTCTGATGGCTGGCTGACTTGGCTACAAGGGGGGGTGATAGCGGACAGGCCAGTGCGCCGGGACAAGCTGGCAAGCGTTTGGAGGTGCAAGCCCTCTGCCCGGTGTAGCGAACCGCCGGGACTCGACCGCCGGGTGTGGCGGTTGAATCTGTGCCGGACCCTGCGTTTTTTGCCTGAAATCCGTCGCTATCGGTTTTTTGGCGATAGTTTGCGTAAGAAAATAATTTAATAAAAACAATAATATAAAATAATCTTTTAATAATTGAAATTAATTTAGGCGTTTTTTTGACATTTTCAGGCAAGAGTGCTTAACTACCTTTTAATATCCTGTTAATTAAGGCTTTCCTCTCAGGTACTCTGCCATGTCCGATCTCAATGCCGCAGGTCAAAAATCCCTGCTTGTCTGTGACAGCAAGGAAACCGTCAATTATCTGAACACCATCTTCAGCTTTGTCAGCCACGAACTGGAGATCATGGAAGGCGGTCAGGAGGTGGTGGACAGGCTATCGAAACAGGGTGGGGCCGATGGCTGTTTCGCCCTGTTCATCGATACCGGGCTGAGCGAGGAGCGCCTGCTGGCCCTGTATGAATCGATCTCCGACATGGACCCACGGCCACCGGTGTTTGAACTGGTGCGCGGCATCACCCCGGCCTCAACCCGTCCGGCGGGCGGCGTGGTGCTGGATGCCCTCTCCCTCCCGGCCCAGTTCGAGAATCTCAACAGCCTGTTTCACAAGGCGCAAATCTATAACGAGAGCCAACGGCCAGACACCGCCTTCCAGCGGCCGGTGGAGCTGTTCCGCAGCCTCTCGGGCAACGGCCGCGCCACGCGCAAGATCAATAAGATGATCGAGCAGGTGGCGGGTACCGATGCCACCGTGCTGGTGCTGGGCGAATCCGGCACCGGCAAGGAGGTGGTGGCGCGCAAGCTGCATTACCATTCCCAGCGCCGCTGCAAGCCCTTTGTGCCGGTCAACTGCGGTGCCATCCCGGCGGACCTGCTGGAGAGCGAGCTGTTCGGTCATGAGAAGGGGGCCTTCACCGGTGCCATCAGCGCCCGCAAGGGGCGCTTTGAGATGGCCGAGGGCGGCACCCTGTTTCTCGATGAGATCGGCGACATGAGCATGCCCATGCAGGTCAAGCTGCTGCGCGTGCTGCAGGAGCGCACCTTTGAGCGGGTGGGCAGCAACAAGACCATCCACTGCGATGTGCGCATCATTGCCGCCACCCACCGCAATCTCGAAGAGGCCATCATGGATGGTCGTTTTCGTGAAGATTTGTTCTATCGGCTCAATGTCTTTCCCATCGATATGCCGCCCCTGCGTGAACGGGTTGAGGATATCCCCCTACTGGTCAATGACCTGGTTACCCGCATCGAGCGGGAGAAGCGCGGCTCGGTGCGCATGACCCCGGCGGCGATCACCGCCCTGACCCAATACCACTGGCCGGGCAATGTGCGTGAGCTGGCCAATCTGATCGAGCGGTTGGCGATCCTCTACCCCTATGGCCTGGTGGATGTGCGCGACCTGCCGGAAAAATACCGCAAGGGTATCCCGCTGGACGAGGCCCCCGAGCCCGAGCCGGGTCATCATTCAGAAGGGGAGGTCAAGCCGATCACCCTCAAGCAGGCCAAGGTGGAGAACGGCGCGGTGGGAGAGTCGCCGCCGGTGCGTCTGCCGCCGGATGGGTTTGATCTCAAGACCCATCTCAATAGCCTGGAGGTGAGCCTGATCAAGCAGGCCCTGGACGAGGCCGATGGCGTGGTGGCCCATGCCGCCAAGCGCCTGAGGATGCGTCGCACCACCCTGGTGGAGAAGCTGCGCAAGTACGGGCTGCAGCGCAGTCAGGACATGATGGAATATTGACGTATCTGCCCTGGCTTGATGATTAGTGTTTTTAACCCATTGTAAATAAACAATAAATTACATTGGCACGCTGATTGCTAAATCAGGTCTGACGACTTGATTCTGGAGATCAGCATGGAATCCACAAACCTGTTTTACGTTGAAGACAACCTGCCTCAGGGGCTCCCTGGGCAGGTTCTGGGCGGGGTGCGTCCCCGGCTAAATGGGGCCGGCGCGCTGGTTGAAAGCCATCCGGTGGTGGCGGAAGACCCGGCCACGCAACGCCTGCTCAACCTGGCCGATCGGGTCGCCCGCAGTGACGTGACGGTAATGCTGGGCGGCAAGAGCGGTACCGGCAAGGAGGTATTTGCCCGCTTCATCCATGCCCGTTCACGGCGACTGGCGGGGCCCTTTGTGGCGCTCAATTGCGCGGCCATCCCGGACAATATGCTCGAAGCCATGTTGTTCGGCTATGAAAAGGGGGCCTTTACCGGGGCCTACAACGCCGCGCCGGGCAAGTTTGAACAGGCCCAGGGCGGCACCCTGCTGCTGGATGAGATCTCGGAGATGAGCCTGGAGTTGCAGGCCAAGCTGTTGCGCGTGCTGCAAGAACGTGAGGTGGAACGCCTCGGCGGCCGCCGCCTGATCCAGTTGGACGTGCGGGTGCTGGCCACCAGTAACCGCATCCTGCGCGAAGAGGTATCGGCCGGACGCTTCCGCGAGGACCTGTTCTACCGGCTCAATGTCTTCCCCATTACCCTGCCGCAATTGAAGGATCGTCCCGGCGACATACTGCCGTTGGCAGGCCATTTGCTTAAGCGTTATGGCGGGGCGGGGCACCCGCAGATGGATGGGGCCGCCCGTCGCGCCCTGCTCAACCACAGCTGGCCGGGCAATGTGCGCGAGTTGGAGAACCTGATGCAGCGCGCCCTGATCCTGGCCGACGATGGCCATATCGGTGAGGAGCACCTGATGTTCGAGATGGAGCAGGGATTCGAGGAGATGGCCCAGCAGACTGCGGCCGAGGGGCACCTGAACGAGGGTATGCGTGACGTGGAGGCGCAGATCATCCTGGAGGTGCTCAAAGAGCAGCAGGGCAGCCGTAAACGCACGGCGCAACACCTGGGGATCAGCCCGCGCACCCTGCGCTACAAGCTGGCGCGGATGCGTGACGCAGGGATCGACCTGCCGCGTTGAGGCCCGCTGAGGTTCGGACCTGATTCAGATCATGTAGAGGCAAGCAGACATGAGCATAGGCAGCATAGATCAAATGACCGCGCAGATGCGGCTCATGGCGGCCCAGGCCGGTGGCGTGCAGGGGCTGGCCAGTGAACCTGTGGCCCCAGGCAACCAGACCAGCGCCTTTGGCGAGATGCTGAAGAACTCCATCGACAAGGTAAACGAGTTGCAGGGCACGGGCAACGCCATGGCCAAGGCCTTTGAACTGGGCTCGGAGGAATACAGCCTGGCCGAGGTGATGATCGCCAAGCAAAAGGCCAGCGTTGCCATGCAGGCCACGGTGCAGGTGCGCAACAAGTTCATGGAGGCGTACAAGGAAGTGATGCGGATGTCCCTTTGATCCCTGAACCCGGCCACTCGGCCCCTCCCCGAGGGATAGGGGATGATTGGCCAGAGGGGTTGGATTTGATTATTGATTTTTGACGGATACTGACCATGGCCGAACTAGCCACTACCACCACTAATCCCCCGCTGGCCGGTGAGGCCACTGCCATTCCCAATCTATCGCTGATGCAAAACCCGCTGCTGCGCCAGCTGGGGTTGATGGTCGGCATTGCGCTTAGCGTCGCCCTGGGCGTGGCCGTGGTGCTCTGGTCGCAGGCCCCCAATTACTCTGTTCTGGTCACCAACATGGCCCAGGCCGATGCCAGCGAGATCGTCGATCTGCTGCGTCAGTCGCAGATCGAGTTCAAGCTGGATCAGACCACCGGCGCGGTCATGGTACCCAGCGCCAAGCTCAGCGAGGCCAAGCTCAAGCTGGCCGGTGCCGGCCTGCCGCGCAGCGAGGAGCTGGGCTTTGAGCTGCTGCAACAGGAGCGCGGTTTCGGCTCCAGCCGTCTGGTGGAGGCGGCGCGCTACCAGAAGGCCATAGAGGGCGAGCTGGCGCGCACCATCAGTACCATCAACAGCGTACAGAGCGCACGGGTGCATCTGGCCATGCCCAAGCGCTCGGTATTCGTGCAGCCGCGCAAGGTCACCAGCGCCTCGGTGGCGGTCAAGCTGCACCCTGGGCGTATTCTGGATCGCGGCCAGGTGGAATCCATCATCCATTTGGTGGCCTCCAGCGTGCCCGAACTGGAGGCCAGTCACGTCACCCTGGTGGACCACCAGGGCCGCCTGCTCAGTGGCCGCAACGATGACCGCGCCCTGATGATGAGCGCCCGTCAGTTTGAATACGCCCGTCAGCTGGAGGATCACTACAAGAGCCGGGTGGAGGATATACTGGCCCCCATGATCGGCATGGACAAGGTCCGCGCCGAGATCACCGCCGATCTGGATTTTACCCGGGTAGAGCAGACCGAAGAGCGTTACAATCCCGATGCCCAGGCGGTGCGCAGCGAACAACTCAGCGAGCGGGCCAGCAACGCCAATGCCCCCGAAGGCGTACCCGGTGCCCTGACCAATCAGCCCCCGGCGGCAGGCGTGGCCCCGGAACAGGCCAATGGCGGCGAGGCAGGTGGCGCTGGCGGCACCCAGTCGAGCAGCAAGAACACCACGCGCAACTATGAGGTGGACAAGACCATCAGCCACACGCAAAACGCCGTTGGCCGTCTGCGTCGGCTGTCGGTGGCGGTGGTGGTGGATGACCGCGTCATCACCGGCCCGGATGGTGCACCGATGGCGCAGGAGCGCAGCGCCGAGGAGATCCAGCGCATCACCCAGCTGGTGCGCGAGGCGGTAGGCTTCGATGCCCAGCGTGGCGACAGCGTGCGGGTGATCAACACCCCCTTCCAGTTGCCCACAGAGCTGGATGCCGTGCCCGAGCTGCCCCTGTGGGAGCAGCCCTGGTTCCTCGATCTGGTCAAGCAATTGGGGGGTATCCTGCTGGTACTGGTGCTGATCTTCGCCGTGATTCGCCCGGCCATTCACCGTCTCACCCATGTGCCGGTAGAGCCGGAGAAGGAAGAAGAGGAAGAGACCGAAGAGGAGAAACAGGCCAAGCTGCATGATTCGGGTAGGGCGCTGCTGGGTGCCGATGGTCAGCCGCTGCGCCTGCTCACCGGCCGGGAATCCTATGAAGAGGTACTGGACGCTGCCCGGGGCATGGTCCAGGAAGACCCCAAGCGGGTCGCCCAACTGATGAAGGCATGGGTAGCTGAAGGCGCTGATTGATGGCCGATCCACAGAAAACCGATATTGCTCAACTCAAGGGCATAGAGCGGGCAGCCATCTTCCTGCTCGCCCTGGGGGAGAAGGACGCCGCCGAGATCCTCAAACACATGGGGCCCAAGGAGGTGCAGGACATAGGCGTGGCCATGGCCAACATGACCAAGGTGACCACGCCGCAGATGCACGATGTGATGCACTCCTTCGTCGATATGATCCAAGGCCAGACCAACCTGGGCCTGGACTCCGACGACTACATCCGTAATGTACTCACCAGTGCCCTGGGCGCGGACAAGGCCTCGGGCATCATCGACCGCATCCTGCTGGGCAAGAACTCCAAGGGCCTGGAGCAGCTGAAGTGGATGGACGGCCGCGCCATCGCCGAGCTGATCCGCTTCGAGCACCCGCAGATCATCGCCATAGTGCTGTCCTTTCTGGAGAACGACCAGGCTGCCGAGGTGCTCTCCACCTTCAGCGAGCGTCAACGTTCCGACATCATCATGCGCGTGGCCACCCTGGACGGCATCCAGCCGGCCGCCCTGCAGGAGTTGGATGAGATCCTGGAGAAGCAATTCTCCGGCAACACCAATGTGCAGTCCTCCAGCCTGGGCGGGGTGAAGACCGCCGCTAATATCCTTAACTTTGTCGATGGTGCCATCGAGGCCAAGATCATGGAAGACATCTCGGACAACGATCAGGACCTCGCCCAGGAGCTGCAAGACAACATGTTCGTGTTCGAGAACCTGATCGAGATCGACGACCGCGGTATCCAGACCCTGCTGCGCGAGGTATCCACCGACCAACTGCTGCTGGCCCTGCGCGCCGCCGACGAAATGCTCAAGGAAAAGATCTTCAACAATATGTCCAAACGCGCCGCCGAGATGCTGCGCGACGATCTGGAGGCGGCCGCCCCGGTCAAGCTTAGCGAGGTGGAGGCAGCGCAGAAGGAGATCCTCTCCATCGCCAAGCGCATGGCCGATGCCGGTGAGATCTCTCTGGGCGGGGCAGGTGGTGACGAGTTTGTCTGATCCGGGCAAGGGTTCTAGCAAGGGCTTTCAGGCCTGGCTGCCGCCCGATGTGGGAGACAGCAAGCGCCCCAGGCCCCTGGCGGTGAACCTGAAGCAGGAAAAGCTGAAGATGCCCACCGCCGAGGATATCGAGGCAATCCGCCAATCGGCCCAGGAGGAGGGCTATGCCGAGGGCTTCGCCAAGGGCCAGGCCGAGGGCCAGACCGAGGGCCACGAGGAGGGCTACCAAAAGGGCCAGCGCGAAGGCCTGGAGGAGGCGCGTCAGGATATGCAGCGGCGCCTGACCCGGCTGGACGAACTGGCCGCCGACCTGGAGGCCCCGCTGGATCAGCTCGACGAGGAGGTGGAGGAATCCCTCATCAGCCTGGCCCTGGCCGTGGCCCGCCAGTTGATCCGCCGCGAGATCCGTACCGACCCGGCGCAGATCGTCGGCGTGGTGCGCGAGGCCCTGGGGGCACTGCCGGCAAATTCCCGCAAGGTCCGCATCCACCTGCATCCGGAAGACGCCAAGCTGGTGGAAGAGGCCTATCAACAGATGGGCAGCGAGCACGAATGGCGCATTGAGCAGGACCCCAGCCTGTCCCCCGGCGGCTGTCTGGTGACGAGCCAGACCTCGCGCATCGACGCCAGTCTGGAGCGGCGCTTCGCCAGCGTCATCGCCCCCCTGCTGAATGAAGAGCGCCATGCCGAGCAGATGCAGGCCTTCGCCGCCGAGCCGGAGTGGCTGGAGGAGGACAGGCAGGCAAGCCAGGCCCATGCCGAGACTGAGACTGAGACTGAGGCTGAGGCTGAGGCTGAGGCTGAGGCTGAATTTGAGCCGGAATCTGAGGCCGAGTCTGGATCTGAGTCCGAGTCCAAGGCCGAATTTGAACCGGAAGCCGGATCTGAGACAGGGTCTGAGGCAGGGTTTGAGACGGCATCCGAACCCCAGCCGGACCCGGATGCGCCTGAGATCAGGGACTCCGGTAAGGCAGAGGTCGAGGCCGAAGGAGCAGAGCGCGACGAACCGGACAAGAGCCATGGCCAGTGAACTGCTGCGCCAGCACCAGAAACGCTGGGCCGGGGCGCTACGCGAGCGCCTGGGGCATCTGGAGCAGGATCCGGGCCTGGTGGTGGAGGGCAGCCTCAGCCGCATGGTCGGCCTGACCCTGGAGGCCACCGGCGTACGCGCCGCCATCGGTGCCCAGTGCGACGTGGTCAATGCCTCCGGCCAGCGCATGGGGGCCGAGGTGGTCGGCTTCGGCGGCGAGACCCTGTTTCTCATGCCCACCGGCGACTTGCAGGGCCTGGAGCAGGATGCCCGGGTCATCCCCACCGGCAAGGTGGGCGAGGCCCATGTGGGCGACGAGCTGCTCGGTCGGGTGATCGACGGTGCCGGCGAGCCGCTGGATGGCAAAGGCCCGCTGCGGGTGCGCCACAAGCGACCACTGACCGGCAAGGTGATCAATCCCCTGGAGCGCCAGCCGATCCACAAGCAGATGGACGTGGGCATACGCGCCATCAACGCCCTGCTCACCGTCGGTCAGGGCCAGCGCCTGGGCCTGTTCGCCGGTTCCGGCGTGGGCAAGTCCGTGCTGCTGGGCATGATGACCCGCTACACCACCGCCGACATCGTGGTGGTCGGCCTGATCGGCGAGCGCGGCCGCGAGGTCAAGGACTTCATCGAAAACATCCTCGGCCCCGAGGGCCTCAGTCGCGCCGTTGTGGTGGCGGTGCCCGCCGACCATCCGCCACTGCGCCGGATGCATGGCGCCATGCTCTGTACCAGCATCGCCGAACACTTCCGCGATCAGGGTCAGGACGTGCTGCTGCTGATGGACTCCCTGACCCGCTTCTGTCAGGCCCAGCGCGAGATCGGCCTGGCCATCCACGAACCGCCGGCCACCAAGGGCTACCCGCCATCGGTATTCGCCAAGCTGCCGCAGCTGGTGGAGCGGGCCGGCAACGGCCCCCCCGGCGGCGGCTCCATCACCGCCTTCTACACCGTGCTTACCGAGGGCGATGACCAGCAGGACCCCATCGCCGATGCCGCCCGCGCCATCCTCGATGGCCACATCGTGCTGTCCCGGCGTCTGGCCGAGGCCGGGCATTATCCGGCCATAGATATCGAGGCCTCCATCAGCCGCGCCATGAACGACATCGTCTCGATCGATCACCGCAATGCGGCGAATAACTTCAAGCGCATCTACTCCCTGTATCAACGCAACCGCGACCTGATCAGCGTGGGTGCCTACGAGGCGGGGGCCGACCCGGATATCGACCTGGCCATCCGCGCCATGCCCGAGTTGGAGCGATTCCTGCAACAAAGTCTGGAAGAGGCGGTTCAGCTGGAAGACAGCATCCTCGGCCTGATGGATCTTACCGGCTGAGGTCTGAGGGGTTGGGATTCCTGCCTGCGTGCTCCGTGGCTAAATACGCTTTTTAGGGTTATATTTGGAGGTAGAGGACCATGATGACATCATCCGCACGACTCAAACCCGTACATGGCTTTGCCGAGCGCAAAGAGCAGGACGCTGCCCGCGCCTTCGGTGAGAGCCAGCAAAAACTGCAAAGCGAGAGCGATAAACTGGAGCAGCTGCGCCACTACCGCCGCGAGTATATGGAGCGCTTTCATAGCGTGGCCCGGCAAGGCATCCAAGCCCGCCGGGTGCTGGACTATCAGGCCTTCATCGCCAAGCTGGACGAGGCCATCGGTGAGCAGGAGAAGATGCTCGGCTATGCCCGCGAAACCAGTCATCGCGCCAAGGACCAGTGGATGGAGAAGCAAAGCCGCAGCAAGGCCCTGGGTAAGGTGGTGGAACGCCACCAGGTACGCGAGCGGCAGGAAATGGACAAGCGTGAACAACGGGAGCAGGACGAACGCAGTCAGCACGGCAGGCCGCTGCACTAGGGCCTACCAGATTTGACACTCAAGGGGTTTTATAATTTATTTCAATGACGTAATATTGAAATCTGAAGTAGAATCTTACTGCTCGACCCAGGTTTCACCGAGATCAACAATACCTGGCGCTCTGTGACGCGGCGCAAGCCCCGAGTCCCGCTTCTTCCCAGCCCGTGCCCGGAAGGGCAGGAATAAAGCGCCGCACGATTCTCACACTAACTAGCCCATGGAGACGGTCATGAACGTCCGCACAGCCTTATTGATGGCAGTTGCCTGCCTGCCGCTTTCTGCCTGCGATAACGCCCGCAACACCAATTCCATCACCCAGGCGGATATGGATGGGGTACGCACCGAATCCAGCCGTGCCCACGCGGCCACGGCGCAGACCGAGACCCATCACCGGGTAAGGGATAGCTGGTACATAGTCCATCCCTGATTTGCCGATGGCACAAGGGACGCCCTCAGCTGGCCGGTTGCGGTCTGCTGGCGGGTCGATTGGCCGCTTGCTTGGTGGCGGTTTCTATGGGGTAGGGGGTCGGGATAAGCAGGGTGCTGGCCACCTTGAGGCGGTCGCTTTTCAGGTTGTTGGTGCTCTTGATCAGGGCTACGTCGCAGTTGTAATGGGCGGCCAGCTTGGCCAGGGTATCGCCCTTGCTGACCCGGTGCTTGCGTAGCCGCAGGCGTTCCGCCAGGGGCACCTGGGCCAGGCGTTGGCTGAATTGCTCGGCCTTCTCGGCGGGTAGCAGCAGGCGATGCGGGCCGCTGGGGCCGGTGAACCAACTCTTGAAACCGGGGTTGAGCTGGCGCAGCCTTTCCATGCCGATCTCCGCCAGACGGGCCACCAGGCCCAAATCCATCGGGCTGTCCAGATCCACAAGCTGCAAAGGCCCCTGCCCTTGTCCGCTCTTCAGTTCAATGCCGTAGCGTTCGGGGGACTCAAAGATCTCCTTCAGGGCCAGCAGCTTGGGCACATAGGCGCGGGTCTCGCGGGGCAGATCCAGGGACCAGAAATCCGTCGGCCGACCGCGCTTGCGGTTGTTGCGGATGGCACGCCGCAGCGCCGGCTCACCGGCGTTGTAGGCGGCCAGGGTCAGGGCCCAGTCGTGGTCGAAATCAGCATGGATGCGGCTCAGATAGTCCAGCGCCGCCTTGGTCGATGCCGCCACATCCTGGCGCCCTTCGTACCAATGATTGCTGGACAGGCCAAAGGCCCTGCCGGTGGCGGGGATGAACTGCCAAAGCCCGGCGGCACGGCTGGGGGACAGGGCCTGGGGCCGGTAACCGCTCTCGATCATGGGCAGCAGGGCCAGTTCACCGGGCATGTCACGGCGTTCGATTTCGTCAAGGATAAAGCCGATGTAAGGCTCCGCCTGCTCCTGGGTGCGGCTCAGGTGGTTGGGGTGTTTGAGTAGCAGTGCGCGTTGCTGGGCGACCTGTGGGTGATCGGCCTGGGGTAGGCTGAAGTTGGCGGTCAGGCGTTGCCAGACGGACGTCGGGGGCGTGCCTTGCGCCAGGTCCGTCGGCGGTGCCTCGGCCGGGACGGCCGTGGCGGCTGCATCCAAGGGCCGTTGCTGCAGGGACAGCTGGCCTGGGGTGCAGCCACAGAGCCATAACGCCATAAGCATCAGGCCTGCCAGGGCAAACCTGAATCCTGCCGCCGGGCCGGGTGCGCCTTGTGTATCAGGGTCGGTCGTGGTGTCGGTCATGGCATCAATTGGGCAAAGTGTTACATAATGGGCTACGCAATGGGTTGGGTAATGGGTGACAGAATGGGCGATCGAATATACGGTAAGCCAAGGCCAAATGCCACAACAAAAACCTGACATATACCCCCCAGCATCGGACGAGGCGGCCTTCTGGCAGGGCTCGGCCTGTGCCAGGGACCTGATTCGACAGGAAAATAAGCTGCTGCAGAAGCTCGATGAGCGGCTCTTTGGCCGTTTCATGTTGCAGCTGGGCGGACAGCAGACGGGCTGCCCCATGCCCTGTTTCAGCGGGGTGCGCAAGCAGTTTGTCATCCAGCCGCAGGCCCAGGGCACTGGCGATCTGCGCGCCCTGCCCAGGCAGTTGCCTATCGCCAGCTCTTCTGTAAACGTATTCTACCTGGCCCATGTACTGGAGTTCAGCGATGACCCCCATGCCCTGCTGCGCGAAGTGGATCGGACCCTGATCCCCGGCGGACGCCTGTTGCTCAGCTGTTTCAACCCCTTTGGCCTGTACGGCCTGGCGCGTCTGCTGGGGCGCGATTACCCCTGGTCTGGTCGTTTCATCGGCCGTCATCGGCTGCTGGATTGGCTGAACCTGCTGGGTTTTCAGGTGGAGATGATCGAGCATTTGGGCTACAAACCGCCCCTGTCCAATCAGCTGCTGCACGACCGCTTCTCCCTGCTGGAGCGCCTTGGCCCCAGGCTGTGGCCGCAGATGGGCGCGGCCTTCCTGGTGCTGGCGGTAAAGACCGAGGCACCCCTGAGCCTACTGCGCCCCAGCTGGAAGAAAAAACGCGGCTTTGTGCCCCAAGGCGGCATTGCCGAACCCACCACGCGAACCGATCACCATGGCTGAACCTACTGAATACGTTGAGATATTTACCGATGGCGCGTGCAAGGGCAACCCCGGCCCTGGGGGCTGGGGTGCCGTGCTGCAATTCAAGGGCGCGGAGAAACGCCTGCACGGCGGCGAGGCGGCCACCACCAACAACCGCATGGAGCTGACAGCGGTAATCAAGGCCCTGGAGGCCCTTACCCGGCCCTGCCGGGTACGCCTGACCACGGACTCCCAGTACGTGAAGAACGGCATCACCGGTTGGATCAAGACCTGGAAGCGCAACGGCTGGCGCACCGCCAGCAAGCAGCCGGTAAAGAACATCGATCTCTGGCAGGAGCTGGAACGCCAGGTGGCCCGGCATCAGGTGGCGTGGGCCTGGGTCAAGGGCCACAGCGGCCATCCACAGAACGAACTGGCCGACCAGCTGGCCAATCAGGGTATAGCGGAGCTGCGCAGATGAGCCGACAGATCGTACTGGATACGGAGACCACAGGCCTGGAGCCCAGCGAGGGGCACCGCATCATCGAGATCGGCTGCGTGGAGATGATCAACCGGCGGCTGACCGGCAACAACTTTCACCAGTACCTGCAACCGGACCGAGAGATCGACGCCGGGGCCATCGAGGTACACGGCATCAGCAATGAGTTCCTGGCCGACAAGCCGCGCTTTGCCGAGGTGGCCGCCAGCCTGCTGGACTATCTGCGCGGTGCCGAGCTGATCATCCACAATGCCGCCTTCGATGTGGGTTTTCTCAATCACGAACTGGCCCAGCTGGGCGCGGACCAGGGGCGCGTCGAGGACCACTGTCAGGTAACCGACTCCCTGGTCCTGGCGCGCAAAAAACACCCCGGCCAGCGCAACAGCCTGGATGCCCTGTGCAAGCGCTACGAGGTGAACAACAGCCACCGCGACCTGCACGGGGCCTTGCTGGATGCAGAGATCCTGGCCCAGGTCTATCTGGCCATGACTGGCGGGCAGAAAAGCCTACAGCTACAGCAAGAAGACAGCGAAGGGGAGCAGCAATCAACCCGCATCCGCCGTCTGCCAAGCCAGCGTCCACCCCTGCCGGTGATCCCACCCAGCGCCGAGGAGTTGCAGCTGCACCAGCGCCAGGTCCAGGCCCTGGCCGAGAGCACAGGCCTGCCCATCGCCGAATGGGGCTGATGGCCATGAAAGGCGGCACAAAAAGTCAAAGATTGCAGGTAACTACTGGCTCTCTCTCGCCTTCAAAGAGAGGGCTCAAATTCCCCCCTTTACAAAGGGGGGCAGGGGGATTTCTTGAAAATGGGGCCAGGCCCTTTTTCTATAGCGAAATCGCGAACGGATACCAATGCAACGCTCCACAGCGCGGAGCATCGTGGTTCCCACGCGGCGCGTGGGAACGAGACATTAGTGTAAATGGTAAGGTGTCACCGTAATTCCCGCCGCTTCCACAGCAGATACACCGCTGGCAGGACGAACAGGGACAGCAGCGGCGCGGTGATCATGCCGCCGATCATGGGTGCGGCGATGCGGCTCATGACCTCGGAGCCGGTGCCGGTGCCGATGAAGATGGGGATCAGACCGGCGATGATGGTGGCCACGGTCATGGCCTTGGGCCGCACCCGCTGCACCGCGCCTTCGATGATCGCCGCCAGCAGGCCGGCCTGGTCCAGCGGGCCTTGGGCCTGGCGTTCGCGCAGGGCGTTGTCCAGGTAGATCAGCATGATCACGCCGAACTCGGCAGCTACCCCAGCGAGGGCGATGAAGCCGACCCCCACCGCCACCGACAGGTTGTAGCCGAGCAGGTAGATCAGCCAGAAGCCGCCCACCAGGGCGAAGGGCAGGGAGGCCATCACCAGCAGGGCCTGGCCGGCGTGGCGGAAGCTGAGATAGAGCAGCAAGAAGATGATCACCAGGGTCAGGGGCACCACTTGGCTCAGACGCTGGTTGGCGCGCTGCATGTATTCGTACTGGCCGGCCCAGCTGATGGAGTAGCCCGGCGGCAGTTGCACCTGCTCGCGCACCGCCTGCTGCGCCTGGGCGACGTAGCTGCCCAGGTCCTGGTCGCGGATATCGACGAAGGTCCAGCCGTTGAGTCGCGCGTTCTCGCTCTTGAGCATGGGCGGGCCATCGCTGATGCGCACCTCGGCCACCTGGGCCAGGGCCAGCTGGGCGCCGCTGGGGCTGATCAGCGGCAGCTGGCGCAGGTCCTCCAGGCTGTCGCGCTGCTCGCGGGGGAAGCGCAGATTGATCGGGTAGCGCTCGCGCCCTTCCAGGGTCTGGCCGATGTTGACCCCGCCCACCGCGCTGGCCACCAGCTGGTTGATGTCTTCGATGCTCAAGCCGTAGCGGGCGGCGCGCTGGCGGTCGGGGATGACCTCGATATAGCGACCGCCGGCCACCCGCTCGGAGTAGGCCGAGGCGGTGCCGGGCAGCTGCAGCAGCACCTGCTCGATTTGCTCGCCGATTTGCTGAATCTGCGCCAGATCGGCACCGGCCACCTTGACCCCCACCGGTGTCTTGATGCCGGTGGCGAGCATGTCGATGCGGGTCTTGATCGGCATCACCCAGGCGTTGGTCAGGCCGGGGAATTTCACCGTTGCCTCCAACTCCTCGATCAGCTTGGCGGTGGTCATGCCAGGCCGCCACTGCTCCCGCGGCTTGAGCTGGATGACCGTTTCGATCATGGTCAGGGGTGCCGGATCGGTGGCAGTATCGGCGCGACCGGCCTTGCCGAATACCCGCTTCACCTCGGGTATGCTGGCGATCAGCCGGTCGGTCTGCTGCAGCAACTCCTGGGCCTTGCCGATGGAGATACCGGGCAGGGTGGTGGGCATGTACATCAGATCGCCTTCATCCAGCTCGGGCATGAATTCCGCGCCCAGGCCGGAGGCCAGACGGGCGATGTCCGGCTGGTCGGCAAAACGCGCCCGCCAGGCCTTGGCCCAGTCCTGCTGGCTGGCTTCCAGCACCGCCAGGGCGGCAGGCGGCTCGCCGCTGAGCTGTTCTATCAGCTGCAGCGGCCATTTCAGCGGCGCCAGCAGGCCGGGCAGCCCGGCCAGGGGGATGAGCAGGCTGACCACCAGCACGGCGGCGGTGAGCAGGGTGGCCCGCGGCCAGCGCAGCACCCAGAGCAGGGCGGGGCGGTAGAGCCAGATCAGCAGGCGGCTCAGGGGATTTTTGTCCTCGCTGGGAATGCGGCCGCGGATGAAGTAGCCCATGAGCACCGGCACCAGGGTTACCGCCAGACCGGCCGCGGCGGCCATGGCGTAGGTCTTGGTGTAGGCCAGGGGGCTGAACAGGCGGCCCTCCTGGGCCTCCAGGGCGAATACCGGCAGGAAGCTGAGGGTGATGATCAGCAGGGAGAAAAACAGCGCCGGGCCGACCTCGTTGCTGGCCTTGATCACCAGCGCCCAGTGCGCTGCGCCCTGGGGCGGGCTGCCGTGCCGTTGCAGATGGCGCTCCAGGTGTTTGTGCAGGTTCTCCACCAGAACGATGGCGGCATCCACCATGGCACCGATGGCGATGGCGATGCCGCCCAGGGACATGATGTTGGCGTTGATCCCCTGCTGCTGCATGACGATGAAGCTGATCAGCACCCCCAGCGGCAGGCTGATCACCGCCACCAGCGCCGAGCGCAGGTGGAACAGAAACAGCAGGCAGACCAGGGCGACGACCACCAGTTCCTCGATCAGCTTCTCCTGCAGGTTATCCACCGCGCGCTGGATCAGGCCGGAGCGGTCGTAGGTTTCGATGATCTCCACCCCCGGCGGCAGCCCCTGCCGGAGTTCGTCCAGTTTCTGCTTGACCCCTTGGATGGTGGCCAGGGCGTTCTCGCCGAAGCGCATGACGACGATGCCGCCGGTGATTTCGCCCTGGCCATCCAGGTCCGCCACCACCCGGCGCATCTCTGGGCCGAGCTGAATTCGGGCGATGTCGCGCAGCAGCACCGGCGTGCCCTGCTCGCCGACCTCGATGGGGATCTGCTCCAGATCGGCAAGCCCCTGGATAAAGCCACGGCTGCGCACCATGTATTCGGCCTCGGCCAGCTCGATCACCGAGCCGCCGATCTCCTGGTTGCCACGCTGGATCGCGCTCTGTACCCGGTTCAGGGGGATGCCGTAGGCGCGCAGTTTTTCCGGATCGACCACCACTTGGTACTGGCGCACCATGCCGCCCACCGTGGCCACCTCGGAAACCCCGGGCACCGTCTGCAGCTCGAACTTGAGGAACCAATCCTGCAGGCTGCGCAGCTGCGCCAGATCGTGCTGGCCGGCGCGGTCCACCAAGGCGTAGCTATACACCCAGCCGACGCCGGTGGCGTCCGGTCCCAGCTGTGGCTGCACCCCCTCAGGTAGCTTGGCGGCGGCCTGATTGAGGTACTCCAGCACCCGCGCCCGCGCCCAGTAGATGTCAACCCCGTCCGCGAAGATGACATAGACATAGGAGTCACCGAAGAAGGAATAGCCGCGCACCACCTGGGCCCCGGGCACCGACAGCAGGCTGCTGGTGATGGGGTAGGTGACCTGGTCTTCCACCACCTGCGGCGACTGGCCGGGGAAGGCGGTGCGGACTATGACCTGCACATCGGACAGGTCGGGGATGGCATCCAGCGGCGTGTTCTGCAGCGACACCCAGCCCCAGCCACTGAGCACCAGGGTGGCCAGCAATACCAGTAGGCGGTTGTGTACCGACCAGGCGATTAGACGTTCGAGCATGGTTTACATCTCTCAAGTAGTGCGTCCTAAGGACGTAGAGGGCGCAGAGAAGCGCAGAGCTCGCAGAGGGCGTGCCTAGAAAACAGACTGAAAAATCCGCACTCCATCCGGGCTAGAGTATCCGCGTGTTCTCCGCGTCCCATCTCAATGACCGCCATGATGGCTTGGCGGTTCGCCGCCGAGGCGGCTGAAGCTGGCCTGCAGGTTGGATTCCGAGTCGATCAGGAACTGGCCTGAGGTGACCACGCGGTCGCCCTCGCTCAGACCCTCAAGGACCGCCACCTGGCCCTTGGCCTGCATCCCCAGCACCACATCGACTGGCTGAAAGCGGCCGTCTTCCAGCTGTTTGATCACGCTGGTGCGCTTGCCGGTGCTGATTACCGCCTCGGCGGGTAGCAGCAGCAGATCGTCCTCGGGGCCGCCGTAGATCACCGCCTCGGCGAACATCTTGGCCTTGAGCAGGCCCTCGGGGTTGTCAAAGCGCAGACGTACCCTGAGGGTGCGGGTCTTGGGGTCCAACTCGGGGTAGAGATAATCCACCTGGCCCTGCCAGACCCGGTCGGGGTAGGCCGGTACGCGGATCTCGGCGCTCAGGCCGGGCCTGACCCAGGCCAGTTGCTGCTCGAACACATCCACCTGCACCCAGATGCTGGAGGTGTCCACCAGGCTCATCATCTCGACGCTGGGCTGCACATACATGCCCTCGCGCACCCCCAGCCTGGCTACTATGCCGTCCTGGGTGGCCTGAATGGGCACCCGGTTGAGATTGGCCGAGCCCTGCTCCAGGGCACCGATGGTGGCCTCATCCACCCCCAGCAGGCGCAGGCGGTTGCGGGCCTTTTCCAGCCGTTCGGTAGGGATGTTGGGCCCCAAAGCCACGCGAAAATCCACCTCGGCGGACAGGATCTCCGGTGAGTACAGCTCCGCCAGCAGCTGGCCCTTTTTGACCGGGTCGCCCTCGCTGCGCAGGTGCAGGCGCTCCAGCCAGCCGCTGACGCGGGGGTGCAGGTGGCTGATACGGGTCTCGTCGTATTCCACCCGGCCCAGGCTTTCGATGTATTTCCACAGGCGGCCGCGCCTGACCTCGGCGGTGCGCAGGCCCATGTTCTGCACCACGGCGCTGCCGACGGTCACCGCCGGGTACTTGTCCTGCTGCTGATCCTGATCGGGCTGCTTGGGCACCAGGTCCATGCCGCAGATGGGGCAGTTGCCCGGTTCGTCGCGCACGATCTGCGGGTGCATGGGGCAGACGTACTTGGGGTCCAGGTGCTTGCGTGCGTGTTCCTCGGTGGAATCCAGCGCCGCGCTGAGCCTGGATTCAGAAGGCGCAGGCCCGCCATCACCGCAGCCAACCAGCAGCAGGGAAAGCATGAGCAAGACTACAGAGATAGGCATATTCATAGCGAGTTGTCCGGTTTTGTCATGGGTTAGAAAAGTCCGCAAATGCACGCCAATTAACTACAGGACGCAGAGCACGCGGAGTAGCGCAGAGCACGCGGAGTTTGTGTTTTCTCTGATCCGTCTAGTCCGGGGTTTCGCTTTACTTCATCGACGAGCTGATCCCGGGTACAGGCTTGCAACTTTCCAGCACTTAGCGTCCTTTGCGTTTCCTTTGCGTTCTTTGCGATCCGGTTTTGCTTGTGGCTTGGCTAAGCTAGGCAATGGGTGGGCGGTAGAGGGGGCTTTGGCTGGGGGTTGGGTGTGTGGGGATGTGCAGAGGGAGGGGGCTGATGGCCGGGGTCAAACCGTTCTGGGCCAGAGAGATGTTCGTTGGCAGGCTGGGACTCAGGGCGCTCTGGCAGCAGTCGCAGTCCAGGGCCATGCCGGTTTGATCACAGTGCGGGCAGGGGGCGGGTTCAGGGTTGGAGTTCTGGGCATGACAGGGGGCAAGGGACTGCCCCATGCCGGGGTCTTGGTCGGATACAGCAGGGCAGTGGGGCATGGCCCAGAGTTGCGCCAAGGGGATCAGCAACAACCACAGGGCCAGGCCCAAGGCCAGGCGTCCCTGCCAGCGGGTGATCTGCATGGGGCTCATTCAAGCGTTCTGCAGATGGGCTTGGCGCGGGCTATTTGGAACCGCCACACTTGCCGCCGCCGCACTGCATGGCAGGCTGGGCCTTAGCGCCGCCGCACTTGCCCTCACCGCACTTACCGGCCGTGGGGGCCTTGTCGGCACCACCGCACTTGCCTTCCGGGGCCTTCTCGGCACCACCGCACTTGTCAGCGGCAGGGGCCTTGGCCGCGCCACCGCATTTGCCTTCACCGCACTTGCCGCCGTGATTATCGGCGATCTGCGGCAGATTGCCCATATCCTTCAGGGCAAAAGGGTTTTCCGCAGCCAAGGCAGGCATGGCAAAGATCAGGGCGGAAAGCAGGACAGACAGGGTCAGGGTTTTCAGCATGATTTAGTGCTCCAAATGGATGGGTTGAATCAAAACAGGGCCCATTATAGACAGCCTTGAGGGCTTAGGGTAAACCCCTTTTTTGGCATGTTTTCATTTGTGGCCCGGTGCATAGGGCGGCCCATGGCCGCCGTGCCCTCACCAGGGGTCTATGACCTGGCGGCGGGCGTGGCCCGCCCTATGCGGTAGGGCAAATAACCGGGCGGATGGCCGGAATTCCCGTTTTGTGACCCAGTTCACAGTTTCCCCCCTTGCACTGGACAAGCCCAGAAAGACAGGGGTTAAATGCGGATCATAAGACAAAGCCACATGGACGCCCGAAAAATGATCCTGATACTCTGCAACATCCCCTCCGTCTCCTCCCTGGATGACTTGCGTCAATTTATTGAAAAGTATTCCAAATCCTGGAACCCGCTGAAGAGGTCCGTGGAGGTCAGCGGTTGCGAGATCCTGGAGATACTGGACCCGACCACGGGGGACCGGGAGCTGCACGGGCTGGTGAATATCCCCAACTTTCAGCAGGCCAACGCGGCCATTCAGCGCCTGAACGGGCGCAAGCTACTCGGGAGGCCGGTGCGGGTGCGGGAATATGTCTATCGCTCCCCCGGAGATCGCCGCGTCAATCTCCGCTGCCAGGGGCTCAATCGCCCCGAAGACCGCCGCCGCGCCCAGTTGAAGGTCAGAAGGCACGGCGAAGAGGTCGAGGCCGCCACTCACAATCTCCTGTCTGATACGCCCCTGGGCTGAGCTTCCTCTTAAATTTTAAAGAGTAACTGCTTGCCCACTCTCAACTCTTAAAGAAAGGGTCAAATTCCCTCCTTTACAAAGGGGGCAGACGGGTCATTTTTTTACCGCATCAATAGGCTAGGCCCAGTGGGAGCGGGCTTGCCCGCGATTCTAAAAAACGCGCGAAGGGCTCATTCCTTCAAACTTCACCCTTCAAGCTTCTAACTTTTTCGGCTGCCAGCTGGGTGTAGGCGCTGCTTGTGGCAACCCCGGATTTGGTTGCACTCCATCCGGGCCACAGGGACTGAGTCCTTTGGCGGGGTCAATTGATATCATGATGCCGCACCGGGTGGCCGCTTTGCTGGTATTGGCGGTAGCGCTGGCGACCGGCGCTGATGATCCGGGGGTCCTGGTCGATCAGCTCCGCCAGGCGCTGGAAGCCCTGATAGAAGGGCGGTTGGCGGGCGGTCAGATTGACCAGAACGTCGCACTCGCCGGCCGGGTCGTCCTGGTGGCCGATGAGTACCGGGTTGAGCCTTGCATCGGTCTGGCGCAGCAGGCCGTGGGGGATGAAGCTTTGATCACGAAATTCCCACAGCAGCCGGTCCAGCCGCTGGCTGTCCTCGGACGAGGCGGTGTAGGTCAACACCCGCCGCCCCTGGCCATAGGCCTTTTCGATCAGGCGACAGGCCAGGCCGAAGCGGTCGCTGCGGCTTTGCGGGCGCAGGATGTAGAAGTCGATCTCGGTCATTTATCGCCAGCGCGTTGCAGCAGGAATTGCATCAGCAGGGGCACGGGGCGACCGGTGGCACCCTTTTTGTCGCCGGATTTCCAGGCCGTGCCGGCGATATCCAGGTGCGCCCAGTGGAATTTCTCGGCAAAGCGGGACAGGAAGCAGGCGGCGGTGATGCTGCCGGCGCCCTTGCCGCCGATGTTGGCCATGTCGGCAAAGGGGCTGTCCAGCTGCTTCTGGTATTCCTCCCACAGCGGCAGCTGCCAGGCGCGGTCGTTGCTGGCCTGACCGGCGGCGAGCAGCTCATCCGCCAGCGCCTGATCATTGGCCAGCAGGCCGCTGGCCTGATCCCCCAGGGCGACGATACAGGCACCGGTGAGGGTGGCGATGTCGATCACCGCCGTCGGCTCGAAGCGCTCGGCATAGGTCAGGGTATCGCACAGGATCAGGCGGCCCTCGGCATCGGTGTTGAGGATTTCGATGGTCTGGCCGGACAGGCTGGTGACTATGTCGCCGGGCTTGTTGGCGGCACCATCGGGCAGATTCTCGCTGGCCGGCACCAGGCCCACCAGATTCAGCGGCAGTTTTAGCTCGGCTACGGCCTGCAGGCAGGCGATGACGCTGGCGCCGCCGCACATGTCGTATTTCATCTCGTCCATCCCCGCGCCGGGCTTGAGCGAGATGCCGCCAGCGTCGAAGGTCAGGCCCTTGCCCACCAGGGCGATGGGCTTGGCGCTGGCCTTGCCACCGGCGTATTCCATGATGATGAGCTTGGCTGGTTGGCGGCTGCCATGGGAGACCGAGAGCAGGGCACCCATGCCGAGCTGCTCCATGTCGTCTTCATCCAGTACCGAGACCTTGAGCGCCTTGTGCTGCTTGCCGATCTTTTTCGCCTGTTCGGCCAGGTAGCTGGGGGTGCAGATGTTGCCCGGCAGATTGGCCAAGTCCTTGGCCAGGTTGACCCCCTGAGCAATGGCCTGGCCCTGCTCGATGGCGGATTCCAGGGCGCTGCCATCGGTCGGGTCCGGGGTCCAGAATTGCAGCCCCTGCAGGGGGTATTTGGGGCTGGCCTTGTCGCGGTTTTTGGCGCTCTTGCAGCTATCGGCGCGGTACAGCGCCTCCTCGCTGATCAGTACCGCCTCACGGGCCAGGCGCAGGCCATCCGCCCCCGGCCAGGGGTCATCCAGCAGGCTGGTGGCCAGGCGGCGGCTCTTGTCCGCATTGAGTTGGCCGATGGCGCTGGCCAGGGCGGTGCGCCAGGCGGCGGCCTTGTACTCCTTCTTTGGCCCCAGACAGACCAGCAGCAGCTTTTTGGCTCCGACCCCGGACACCTGGTGCAGCAGCAGGCTATCCCCCGGCTTGTCCAGGTGGGCCGTTTTCAGCAAATCGGCCAAGGCTCCATTGCTGGCCTGATCCAGGCGCTGACTGGCGGAAGTCAGTTTGTGGTTGGCGAATACGCCGCTGATCAGGCAGTCGGCCTTGAGTTCGGATAGGGGTTGGCGGGTGATGCTGTAATCCACGGGGGCTCCTCAGATGGGCTGAAAACCCGCTCAGTTTACCCTGAAACTCGGGGCCTGGTCTTCGGCGATTTTGGCCTCAAGGGCCTCTCCTTCTCTCTACAAAGCCGCTCGGTCTGTGCCATAATTCCGCCCTGTTTCCGCCAACCAAAATCGAGGGGATATACGTGGACGAGAATCGCAAAAAGGCATTGGCAGCGGCGCTGGGCCAGATCGAAAAGCAGTTCGGCAAGGGCTCGGTAATGCGCATGGGTGATACCGGCCGGGTCAATGTCGAGACCGTATCCACCGGTTCTCTGGGGCTGGATATTGCCCTGGGCGTGGGCGGCCTGCCCAAGGGCCGGGTGGTCGAGATCTATGGCCCGGAATCCTCCGGCAAGACCACCCTGACCCTGCATGCGGTGGCGGAGATCCAGAAACAGGGCGGCACCGCCGCCTTTGTCGATGCCGAGCACGCCCTGGACCCCATCTATGCCGAGAAGCTTGGCGTCAATATCGATGAATTGCTGGTATCCCAGCCCGATACCGGGGAACAGGCCCTGGAGATCACCGATATGCTGGTGCGTTCCGGCGCGGTGGACATGGTGGTGGTGGATTCGGTGGCAGCGCTTACCCCCAAGGCGGAGATCGAGGGCGAGATGGGCGATTCCCACGTCGGCCTGCAGGCGCGGCTGATGTCCCAGGCCCTGCGCAAGCTCACCGCCAATATCAAGCGCACCAACACCATCGTCATCTTCATCAACCAGATCCGGATGAAGATCGGCGTCATGTTCGGCTCGCCAGAGACCACCACCGGCGGTAACGCCCTCAAGTTCTACGCCTCGGTGCGGCTGGATATCCGCCGCATCGGCAGCATCAAGAAGGGGGATGAGGTCACCGGCAACGAGACCAAGGTGAAGGTGGTGAAGAACAAGGTGGCACCGCCGTTCCGGCAGGCCCAGTTTGAGATCATGTACGGCGAGGGCATCTCCAAGATGGGTGAGTTGATCGACCTGGGGGTGCAGGAGAAGATCATCGACAAGGCCGGTGCCTGGTACAGCTACGGCAAGGAGCGCATCGGCCAGGGCAAGGAGAATGTGCGCCAGTATCTGAAGGACAACCCCGCCATGGCGGACGAGATCGAGGGTAAGATTCGCGCCATTCTGATGCCCTCCAAGGAAAAGGCCGCCGCAGTCGATGCCGAGCCCGCCGTAGGGGACGAGTCGGCCGTTCCAGAGCAGCTGGGCCTGGCCAACTGAGGGCCCCTTGAGCCCTGACCAGACCGTTGAGGCAGCCGTGGTTCGGCTGCTGGCCGGGCGTGAACACAGCCGGGCGGAGCTGAGGCGCAAGCTGTCCGGCCGCTTTGCCTCCACGGAGCTGGAGCCGGTGCTGGATGACCTGGCGGAACGCGGTCTGCAAAGCGACCGGCGATTTGCCGAGGCCTATGCCGCCATGCGCCAGAGCAGGGGCTATGGCCCCCTGGCGATCCGGGCGGAACTGAAGCAGCGCGGGGTGGATGCCGCGCTTATCGCCTCTGCCCTGGATGCCCTGGATCCGGACTGGCTGGCGCAGATGCGCGGTCTGTCTGAGCGTAAGTTTGGCGCAGACCCCCCTGCCGACCGCAAGCAGATGGCCCGCCGTGGTCGTTTTCTGGCCCAGCGTGGGTTTCCCGCTGATTTGATCCATCAACTGCTGCGAGATTGAATGTCTCTACGCCTATCGCCCCTGTTGTTGCTCCTTGGTCTGACCGGCCTGTTTGGCCTGGTCGGATGCGGCCAAGACGTTGATTCACCCTTTTTCAACTACATGGACTGCCGGGCGAAGAAGCGCGCAAGCCTTGAGCAACAGGGCATGGACCCCACGGCGGCGGATATGCGCTCCAAGGCCTACTGCAAGGAGCGCTTTCCGGAACAGCCCTGATACCGGCTCAAACGACCACCTGCAGCGCCCGCTCCAGACTGATGCCCTCGGGGCTGGGGCTGGCCGCGTAGGCCAGGGCCTCCACCCCCTGCTCCAGCGCCTGCCTGAGGGTCTGGCCATAGACCGGATCAATGGCGTCGGCCGGACTGACCCGGCAGGCATCATTACGCTGAACGCAAAAGAAGATTACCGCCCGCTGGCCTGCCCGCGCCACTGTCGAAAGTTCACGCAGATGCTTGCTGCCACGGGCGCTGACGGCATCGGGAAAATAGCCAGTGCCCCCTTCCACCAGGGTGAGGTTCTTCACCTCCACATAGCAATCGGGCCGCCCCTGGGCTGCAAGCAGCAGATCGATACGGCTGTTCTCGCTGCCGTATTTTACCTCGCTGCGGATGCGCTCATAGCCGCCCAGCTCGCTCACCTGGCCGGTCTCTATGGCCTCGCGCAGCAGGTGATTGGCCAGCCCGGTATTGATCCCCACCATCACCCCGGCATTGGTTTCCACCAGCTCCCAGGACAGGGGGTACTTGCGCTTGGGGTTGCCGGAGTCGCGCAGCCAGACCCGGCTGCCCGGCTCGGCACAGCCCAGCATGGAGCCGGTGTTGGGGGTGTGGGCAGTGACCAGGCTGCCATCGGCCAGCTCCACATCGGCAAGAAAGCGCTTGTAGCGGCGCAACAGACGGCCAGGGATGAGCCCTTGAGTAAATTTCATCGACCTTGGCCCGGCGTGGCTTCAGTGTGCCAGCAGTTGGTCTTCGATATCACGAGACAGCCATTGGTAATC
The DNA here is from genome assembly GCA_009497875.2 of gamma proteobacterium SS-5. Classification (NCBI taxonomy): domain Bacteria; kingdom Pseudomonadati; phylum Pseudomonadota; class Gammaproteobacteria; order Chromatiales; family Sedimenticolaceae; genus Magnetovirga; species Magnetovirga frankeli. The sequence goes on from CP032508.2 coordinate 1,487,254, forward strand.
TCGCTCATCCAGCTCGAAGAAGTTCAGGATGTCTGTCTTGGATCGCCTCCAGGAGACATCCAGGGAGAGGCTGCTGACGCGGTTGCCTAGGTGTTCGGCAAAGGCGAGCAGGTAAACCAAGGGGGTCAGTTTGGCGTGCTCACCCTCTAACCCTATGGGTTCGTGATGCAGCCGGATCACCTCGCAGACCAGCTCGGGCAGGTTCCAGCTTTGCGCCACCAGATAGCCCAAGATGGAATGACTGAGGGCGAAGGCCTGCTCCTCGATCCGGTTGACATCGTTGCCGGGGTCGGCGCTGGCCTGCTTGATGACCGGCACATAGCCATGAAAGCGCATCATCATCAAGGGGATGCCGCAGTCATGAAACAGCCCGATCAGATAGGCATCGGCAGGGTCACCAACCGAAAATTGCCAACTCAGGGCGCGGGCCGCCATGGCCGTATTGGAGGCGGCATCCCAGAAGCGGTCGAAGCTGACCCTGGGCGTGCCGTTCATCGCCTGGCGCAAGGACAGACCGGTGACCAGACTGATGACGTTCTTGTAGCCCAGCAGGCTAACCCCGTGGGGTATGGAATTGACCGGGTTACGCAGGCCGTAGAGCGAGGAGTTGACGGTCTTGAGGATGCTGGCCGAGAGGGCGACATCGGTACTGATGGCCTCACTGATCTTGGCCATGTCCGGCTCACTGGCCTGCTTCTGTTGCAGAATTTCCACCAGCACCCTAGGCCGAGGGGGGATATGAATACCGGTCAGCAGCCTGTCGATGCTTGCCTGATCCAGATCCTGCACCCTGTTCATCGCCTACCCCCTGCTCGAAATCATGGGGCGACCCGCCCCGGAAAAAACTTACCCTGGCGCTTGCAAAACAGGCAGTGAGCCCCTGCGCCCGCACCCTGTTTGGCCACAACAGGTCGCAGCGCCAAAGGAGCGCAAGCCAGGCGCTCAGAGCCTGGCCCGCACCCAGGACTCCACCGAGGCCAGGGCGGCGGGCAGGGCGCTGGGGTCACTGCCGCCGGCCTGGGCCATATCCGGGCGGCCACCGCCCTTGCCGCCGACCTGGGCGGCGATGTCCTTGATCAGGTCGCCGGCCTTGAAGCGGCCGGTGAGGTCCTGGGTAACGCCGGCCGCCAGGCTGACCTTGCCCTCGCTGACCGTGGCCAGCAGGATGACGGCGCTGCCGAGTTTGTTCTTCAGCTGGTCCAGGGTATCGCGCAGGCCCTTGGGATCGGCGCCCTCCAGGTTGGCGGCGAGTAGCTTGAAGCCATCCAGGCCGATGGCCTGGTTGAGCAGGTCATCGCCGGCGCTGCTGGCCAGCTTGGCCTTGAGCTGTTCCAGTTCCTTTTCCTGCTTGCGGCTGCGCTCCAGCATCTGCGCCAGCTTGGCGTCCACCTCGTCGCGGCTGCTTTTGAGCAGCTGCGCCAGGCGGTCCAGGCGCTGCTGGCTGATTTCGACATAGTCCAGGGCGTTCTGCCCGGTGACCGCCTCGATGCGGCGCACCCCGGCGGCGACGCCGCCCTCGCTGAGGATCTTGAACAGGCCGATGTCACCGGCGCGCTGCACATGACAGCCGCCGCACAGCTCGGTGGAGAAGTCGCCAAGGCTGATCACCCGCACCTGATCGCCGTATTTTTCGCCAAACAGGGCCATGGCCCCGGCGGCTATGGCCGCCTCCTTGCTCATTTGTCGTTCGCTGGCCTCGGCGTTGGCTCGGATCTCGGCGTTGACCCGGCGCTCCACCTCGGCGATCTGCTGCGGGGTCATGGGTTCGAAGTGGGCGAAGTCGAAGCGCAGGCGCTCCGGCTGCACCAGGGAGCCCTTTTGCTGTACGTGCTCGCCCAGCACCTGACGCAGGGCGGCGTGCATCAGGTGGGTGGCGGAGTGGTTGAGCACTATGGCGCGGCGGCGCTCGGCATCCACCTGGGCGCGCAGGGTTTCATGCAGGCTCAGCTCGCCGCTCTCCACGCGGATGCGGTGCAGCACCGCCTCGCCCTTTTTGCGCGTGTCCAGCACCAGAGCGCGGCCCTGCTCGCCGATCAGCTCGCCGGTGTCGCCCACCTGGCCGCCGGATTCGGCATAGAAGGGGGTCTGATCCAGCAGCAGCAGGCCCTCTTCGCCCTCGCTGAGGCTGTTGACCGGCTGCTGGCCGCGATACAGACCAAGGACCTGGGCGCTTTCCTGCAGCTGCTGATAGCCGTTGAAACGGGTCTGGGCGTCGATCTTCAGCCCATCGCCATCGCTGGCGCCAAACTGACTGGCGGCGCGGGCGCGGCGGCGCTGCTCGGCCATCTGTACCTCGAAGCCGGCGTGGTCTATGCCCAGACCGCGCTCGCGGGCGATGTCGGCGGTCAGGTCGGCGGGGAAGCCGTAGGTGTCGTAGAGGCGGAACACCAGCTCGCCGGGGATGGTCTTGCCGCTCAGCCCGGCCAGCTCGGCCTCCAGGATGCGCATGCCCTGCTCCAGGGTCTCGGCGAAGCGCTCCTCCTCCTTGCGCAATACCCGTTCGATGCCACTCTGCTGCTGGGCCAGCTCGGGGTAGGCGCTGCCCATGGCCGCCACCAGGGGGGCGACCATGGCGTGAAAGAAGGGCTGAGTCTGGCCCAGCTGATAGCCGTGGCGGATGGCGCGGCGGATGATGCGGCGCAGCACATAGCCGCGTCCCTCGTTGGAGGGCAGTACGCCGTCGAGCACCAGGAAGGCGCAGGAGCGGATGTGGTCGGCAATCACGCGCAGGGATTTGTTGTCCAGATCGGCCGCCCCGGTGAGCTGGGCAGCGGCGCGGATCAGCTGCTGGAACAGGTCGATCTCGTAGTTGCTGTGTACCTGCTGCAGCACGGCGGCCAGGCGCTCCAGGCCCATGCCGGTATCCACCGAGGGGCGCGGCAGCAGACTCATGCTGCCGTCGGCATCGCGGTTGTACTGCATGAACACCAGGTTCCAGATCTCGATGTAGCGGTCGCCGTCTTCCTCGGCACTGCCCGGCGGGCCGCCCCAGATTTCCGCGCCGTGGTCGTAGAAGATCTCCGAGCAGGGGCCGCAGGGACCGGTGTCGCCCATGGACCAGAAGTTGTCGCTCTCGTAGCGCTTGCCGCCGGGCTTGTCGCCGATGCGGCTGAAGCGCTGCTCATCCACGCCAATCTCGTTGAGCCAGATGGCGGCGGCCTCCTCGTCCTCGTCATACACGGTGACCCAGAGCTTTTCCGCCGACAGGCCCAGGCGCTGGGTGAGGAATTCCCAGGCGAAGTGGATGGCTTCGCGCTTGAAGTAGTCGCCAAAGCTGAAGTTGCCCAGCATCTCGAAAAAGGTGTGGTGACGGGCGGTGTAGCCGACATTTTCCAGGTCGTTGTGCTTGCCGCCGGCGCGCACGCAGCGCTGGCTGGTGGCGGCGCGCACATAGTCGCGCTGCTCACGGCCCAGGAACAGGTCCTTAAACTGCACCATGCCGGCGTTGGTGAACAGCAGCGTGGGGTCGTTACCCGGCACCAGGGGGCTGCTGGGGACCACCTGATGGCCCTGTTCGGCGAAGTAGTCGAGAAAGGCCTGACGAATCTCTGCGCTGGTTTTCATGGCAAACCTGGGTCTGTTGGCTGGAAAGGGACGAATCATGCCACAAAACCCCCGCACTGATGAAACCCCCGAGTGCGTTACCGCCTAGTAGAGCAATGACCTGAAACCGGGCTTGTGGTTAAATGCAGCCCATGTTCAAGCCCCTGCCCCTGTATATAGGTCTGCGCTACACCCGCTCCAAGCGGCGCAACCACTTCATCGACTTCATCTCCATCAGCTCCATGCTGGGGGTGATGCTGGGCGTGGCGGCGCTGATCATCGTCCTGTCGGTGATGAACGGCTTTCACAAAGAGGTGCGCGAGCGCATTCTGGGCATGGCCTCCCACGCCATCATTGTCGGTGCCGAGGGCAAGATCGACGACTGGCGCGCCGGGCTGCGCATCGCCCAGGACCACCCGGAGGTAATCGGCCAGGCCCCCTTCATCGAGATGAAGGGCATGCTGATCAATGCCGACCAGGTCAGCGGCGTGGAGGTGCGCGGCATACTGCCGGAGGAGGAGCCCAAGGTGTCCCAGGTGGGCGAGCACATGGATCAGGGCCTGCTCAGTGACCTGGCCGATCGCAGCTACAACATCATCCTGGGCAAGGAGCTGGCCGCCAGCCTGGGGGTGATGGTGGGCGACAAGGTCACCCTGCTCGCCCCCGAGGTGATGATGACCCCTACCGGCAACATGCCGCGTATGAAACGCTTCACCGTCTCGGGCATCTTCCGCGTCGATATGGGCAAGTACGACAGCGGCGTGGCCCTGGTGCATCTGAACGACGCCGCGCGGCTGCTGCGCCTGGGCGATGGGGTCACCGGTATTCGCCTCAAGCTCAGGGATATGTACAAGGCCCCCGAGGTCTCGGTGGAGCTGGCCCGCGCCCAGGAGGGCTGGTTCCGCGTGGCGGACTGGACCATGCAGCACCGCAATTTCTTCAGCGCCCTGCGCACCGAGAAGCGCATGATGGGCCTGATCCTGTTTCTCATCGTTGGCGTTGCCGCCTTCAATATCGTCTCCACCCTGGTGATGGTGGTGACCGACAAGCGCAGCGACATCGCCATTCTGCGCACCCTGGGTATGTCGCCCCGGCAGATCATGCACATCTTCATCATTCAGGGTGCCACTCTGGGCCTGGTGGGCACCCTGGTCGGCACCCTGCTGGGGGTGGTCATAGCCTTCAACTTGGAGGGCATAGTCGGTGGTCTGGAGGGCCTGTTTGGCTTCAAGATCCTGGACCCGACGGTGTATTACATCAGCAGCATGCCCTCGGACTTGCATTGGAACGACGTTGGCATGATCGCCAGCAGCGCCTTCGCCCTGACCCTGCTGGCTACCATCTACCCGGCGCGGCGGGCAGCGGCCACCCGGCCGGCGGAGGCGCTTCGTTATGAGTAAGGGTTATGAGTAAGGGATATGAGTAGGCCGATCCTCAGCGGCAGCCAGCTGACCAAGAGCTATGACGAGGGCCTGGTCAGGGTGGACGTGCTCAACGGCGCCTCGCTACAGGTGTTCGAGGGGGAGAGCATCGCCATCCTGGGTGCCTCCGGCTCGGGCAAGAGCACCCTGCTGCACTGTCTGGGCGGGCTGGATCGACCCGATTCCGGTCAGGTGCTGTTGGATGGCACCGACCTGTTCAGCCTCAACGAGACCGAGATGGGCCTGTTGCGCAACCGCCTGCTCGGCTTTGTCTATCAATTCCACCACCTGCTGCAGGAATTCAGCGCCCTGGAGAACGTGGCCATGCCCCTGCTCATCGGCGGTGCCGAGGTGGACGAGGCGCGGGAGCGGGCGCTGGCCATGCTGCAACGGGTCGGCCTGGGCCAGCGGGTGGCGCACAAACCGGCCGAACTGTCCGGCGGCGAGCGCCAGCGCGCCGCCATAGCCCGCGCCCTGGTCACCCAACCCCGCTGCGTGCTGGCCGATGAGCCCACCGGCAACCTGGACGGCCACACCGCCGCCAGCGTCTATGCCCTGATGATGGAGCTGAACCAATCCCTGGGTACCAGCTTCATCATAGTCACCCACGATATCGAACTGGCACGCAAGATGGGCCGCGTGCTGCACCTGGTGGACGGCCAGTTCGACGCGGATTTCACCCTGCCCGAGCCATTGTCCTAAAACATTTTCCCGATTAGCCGCAAATCTCAGCCAATCGAATAGGGCGGCCTGCGGCCGCCGCGCAACCACTCGGAGCAGGCTTCATGGCTGTGGCTTGGTGGCGGGCGCGGCCCGCCCTATGTCGCACGGCAAAGTCGGTTTTCAAGCCACATGGCCATACAGGCTCAGGGGCCGAAATCGGCCGCGCCGAGCAGTTCACTGCCCTGACTGAGCAGAAATTCCTGAAACACCTGGGCGGTGTAGGACAGCCTTTTGCCCTTGGGATAGACGCAGTGCCAGGGGCGAATCAGGGGAAAACCCTCGACGTTGAGCACCGCCAGCAGGCCGGCGCTCTGCTCCAGTCGGAAGCTGAGGCTGGAGATTACCGACACCCCCAGACCGGCCATGGCCCCCTGCTTGATCGCCTCCTCGCTACCCAGCTCCATGTAGGGGCTGATACGCAGGCCCTGGGCGGCAAACAGCCGGTCCACCGCCGAGCGTGTGCCCGAGCCTTCCTCGCGGATCAGAAAACGCTCCTGGATCATGCGCTCCAGGGGGATGGGGCGGGCCTCTTGCGCCAGCGGGTGGCTGGGGGCGGCCACCACCACCAGGCTGTTGTTGATGAAGGGCCGATAGTTCAGCTCCATGCCCTCGGGCACCTGGCCCATGATCACCAGGTCGTCCATATTGTCCTTCAGCCGCGCCAGCACCTTGGCCCGGTTGGTGACATTCAGGCGCGGCTCCACCTCCGGGTGTTCGCGCACGAAGGGGCCGAGCAGGTGGGGCATGAAGTATTTCGCGGTGGTGACCACGGAGACGCTCAACGGCCCGCGTACCTGCCGGTGGTGATCCTCCAATGTGTTTTCCAGCTCCGTCAGTCGGCCCAGCACGTCACGACTGGCCTTGAGCATCTCTTCACCGGCCGTGGTCAAGTAGAGCTTCTTGCCGACCTGCTCGAACAGGGGCGTGCCAATACTGGCCTCCAGCTGCTTAAGTTGCATGGATACCGCCGGCTGAGTCAGATGCAACTCCTCGGCGGCGCGGGTGTAGCTGAGATTGCGCGCTACCGCCTCGAACAGGCTGAGTTGTCTTAGGGTCAGGTGCACAGGTCTCATCGGCAGGCTGGAAAACAGGCCCCTAGCATAGCACCTAGAGCGGCCTGGCGGTTGCCCGCCGTCGGCTCTGCCGACAGGAATATCACGCAATACAGTGGGCTAAGGGTTTTGTGCAGTGCGTTATAAGGAAATTGACCTTTGCCATATATTTTTTCTGGGCGTCATTCCGCTATTTACCTTATAGACTGCGCGCTCTTTTTTACCTGCAAGTGCTGGGGTTTTTCCCGGGATCTGCCCGGGCGGCGCAGGTAGCATCCACACCCAAGATTTAAGAGGAAACACCATGGCTCTCGACCAATCCAGTCGCTACTCCGATCTCTCCCTGAAAGAAGAAGACCTGATTGCCGATGGCAAGCACATCCTGGTCGCCTACAAGATGAAGCCGAAGGGTGGCTACGGCTACCTGGAGGCCGCCGCCCACTTTGCCGCCGAATCCTCCACCGGCACCAATGTCGAGGTCTGCACCACCGACGACTTCACCAAGGGCGTGGATGCGCTGGTCTATCACATCGACGAGGCCACCGAGGATATGCGCATTGCCTATCCCATCGACCTGTTCGATCGCAACATGACCGACGGCCGCATGATGCTGGTGTCCTTCCTCACCCTGACCATCGGCAACAATCAGGGCATGGGCGACATCGAACACGCCAAGATGATCGACTTCTACATGCCTGAGCGCGCCATCCAGCTGTTTGACGGCCCGGCCCGCGACATCAGCGACATGTGGCGCATCCTGGGTCGTCCGATCAAGGATGGCGGCTACATCGCCGGCACCATCATCAAGCCCAAGCTGGGCCTGCGCCCCGAGCCCTTTGCCCATGCCGCCTACCAGTTCTGGCTGGGTGGCGACTTCATCAAGAACGACGAACCCCAGGGCAACCAGGTGTTCTGCCCGACCAAGAAGGTCATCCCGCTGATCGTCGATGCCCTGCGCCGCGCCCAGGACGAGACCGGCCAGGCCAAGCTGTTCTCCGCCAACATCACCGCCGATGACCACTACGAAATGTGCGCCCGCGCCGACTACATCCTGGAGGCCTTTGGCCCGGATGCGGACAAGGTCGCCTTCCTGGTGGACGGCTATGTGGGTGGTCCGGGCATGGTCACCACCGCCCGCCGTCAATACCCCGGCCAGTACCTGCACTACCACCGTGCCGGTCATGGTGCCGTGACCTCTCCCTCGGCCAAGCGCGGCTACACCGCCTTTGTGCTGGCCAAGATGAGCCGTCTGCAGGGTGCCTCGGGTATCCACGTCGGCACCATGGGCTACGGTAAGATGGAAGGCGATGCCGATGACAAGATCATCGCTTACATGATCGAGCGCGACGAGTGCCAGGGCCCGGTGTACTTCCAGAAGTGGTACGGCATGAAGCCCACTACGCCGATCATCTCCGGCGGCATGAACGCCCTGCGCCTGCCCGGCTTCTTTGAAAACCTCGGCCACGGCAACGTCATCAACACCTCCGGTGGCGGCTCCTACGGCCACATCGACAGCCCGGCGGCCGGCGCCATCTCCCTGCGCCAGGCCTATGAGTGCTGGAAGGCCGGTGCCGATCCGATCGAGTGGGCCAAGGAACACAAGGAATTCGCCCGCGCCTTCGAATCCTTCCCGCACGATGCCGACCAGATCTTCCCTGGCTGGCGCGACAAGCTGGGTGCCAGCTCGGCGCACAAGTAAGGCAAAAGGGCGGCCCTCGGGCCGCCCTTGTTTTGTCCTAACGACCATGAAGCGAATGGCGACACCCCGAAACATGAAACATCTCCTGGTCAATGGGACGCAGAGGACGCAAACGACTGCAGGGAAGCAGGAGGTAGAACGAAGCAGGATGCCAGAGTCGAGGAGCGCAAAGGACGCAGAGAAGAATGAGGAGGAAGTAGCCCGGATGCAGCGCAGCGGAATCCGGGGTTGCCGTTAGACAGGGTCACGCCTGCCCCATTGCACCTCCGAGCGTCAGTTCGGATTTCCGGGGCTCGGAGCTCCCAGGATGAGTGGCAAACCTCAATGTTGTTTCACAGTAAAAAAAGCCTTTAGCCACGGAGCCACAGACGACTCCATGGACGGAGGAGGTAGGGCGAAGCCTGGAGCCAGAGCCGAGCGCACAGAGAAATTCAATGTGTTTACAGAGGGGATATTTAGCATCTTCCAGGTGAATGCGGTCAATAATGTAACTTATTGAAAAAACTCTGTGATCTCGGCAACTGCTCCTGCGTTGCTCTACCTCTCCACATCCTGTGGGTCGTCTGTGTCTCTGTGGCTTAACTGAAAAATTAAGGCCTACAAAGGCCTTGACCCTTGCCCGTACGATTGACAGGAACCCGCATGACCGACAGCGAGCAATACCGCGTTCAGCGCGAACCCTTTTATCAACCCCAGGCGGACGAGGTGGCGCTGTATCAGGCGGCCTATGCCGAACGCCTGCCGGTGATGATCAAGGGCCCCACCGGCTGTGGCAAATCCCGTTTTGTTGAATTCATGGCTTGGCAGCTGGGCCGCCCCCTGATCACCGTCGCCTGCAACGAGGACATGACCGCCTCCGACCTGGTCGGCCGCTACCTGCTGGACGCCAACGGCACCCGCTGGCTGGACGGCCCCCTGACCACGGCGGCGCGTATCGGTGCCATCTGCTACCTGGATGAGATCGTCGAGGCGCGGCAGGACACCACCGTGGTCATCCACCCGCTGACTGACCACCGCCGCACCCTGCCGCTGGACAAGAAGGGCGAGCTGGTGCAGGCCCATGCGGATTTTCAGCTGGTGATCTCCTACAACCCCGGCTATCAGTCGCTGATGAAGGACCTCAAGCAATCCACCAAGCAACGCTTCTCCGCCCTGACCTTCGACTACCCCGGCGCTGAGCTGGAGGCGCAGATCATCGCCACCGAGACCCGCTCTCCCCTGGAGACCGCCAGCCAGCTGGTCAAGATCGCCCAGACGGCGCGCAACCTCAAGGGTCACGGCCTGGACGAGGGCATCTCCACCCGCCTGCTGGTGTATGCCGCACGCCTGATCCAGCGCGGCGTGGTGCCGATTCCCGCCTGCCGCATGGCGCTGGTCGATCCCATCACCGACGATGCCGACATCCGCGCCACCCTGCACCACGCCATTGATGCGGTGTTTGGTTAGTTTCTTTCTGTGAAAAACGCCGGTGGGAGGCCAGCTTTGCTGGGCGACTGGCCAGCGCCATCAGGAGCCTATTCGCGCAGCAAAGCTGCCCTCCCACAACCGGCAGCTTTACTGTGAAACATCTGTGGCAATTTTCGAGTCCCGAGTCCCGAACCCCGAGTCCCGCAGCCGCCAAGATATTGATTCATGTTTCTGGATGCTGCTGTCCGCTCCATGCCCGTTAGGCTAACCCCATGAACGATCAAGACATCCAGGCCTACCGCCAGCGGCTGAGCTGCAACTTCGAGCGCATCGAGCATGTGTTCCCTGCCTGTATCAGTGAGGCTGCGCGGCTGTTGAGCGCGCAGGGCATCAAGGACTACCTGGACGGCGCCTCGCTGATCTGCATGATCGGCCGCGGCGTGGAGCCGGTGCTGGTCTATCTGGAGGAAATGCCCGAGGTGGCCGAGCGCCTGGGCGAGGCCAGCCTGTCGCTGGTCGCCCAGACGGTATGGAAGATCTCGCGCAGCCCCAACGGCAAATCCATCCCGCCCTTCCTGCAGAGCCTGGCCGCCGTGTCCCGCCGCCTGGCCAGCCTGGAGTTGCTGGAGCGCTACTGCGCCCTGGTGCTGGAATTCATGGAGCGCACCAGCAGCTCCATCCACGGCAACCAGTCCGCCACCATCGCCAGCCCCAGCCTGGGGGATCTGCTGGAGCGCATGCCCGCCTTGCTCGCCGAGCTGTCCTGCCAGGGCCTGCGCAACTGGATCGACTACGGCCTGGAGCACTATCTGCGCCACCCGGAGCGCCAGCGCGACTACTTCAGCCTGCAATCCGCCGACAGCCGCGCCGTATTACAGCGCGAGCGCCACGGCACCCTCTATGCCGATCACGAGCGCCAGCTGGATCTCTATCTGCAGGCGCTGTGGGGCCGCCATGAGCTGTTCGTGCCCTTCTCCAACGCCTTTGACCAGCTGCGCAAGCCGGTGGCCTATTTTGATGATCGCGGCATCCGCGTGCCCGATGTCTATGACGACCGCGCAGGGGTGCGCGGCATCGACCGCTACCGCGCCCTGCTGGCCCATGTCGCCGCCCACAAGCGCTGGAGCCGCCCGCTGATCGCCGACAACTTCAGCCCGTTTCAACGTCTGGCCATCGAGGTGTTCGAGGACTGCCGGGTGGAGCGCCTGGCGCTGCGCCGCTATCCCGGCCTGCGCCGCCTGTGGCTGGCCCTGCACCCGCGCCCGCATGAGCAGGCCTGTGACCCGCAGCGCGAGTCCTGCATCCGTCACCGCCTGACCATGTTCTCCTTCGCCGCGCTGCAACCGGCGCACGGCTACAGCAACCCGGTGCTGCTGGAGTTTCTCGGCCAATTTGAGCAACTGCTGGCGCAGCCGGGGCAAAACAGCCAGCAGATGGCCGATCTGGCCATCAGCTACATCGCCCGGACCCGCAGTCAGGCCGACCTGTCCGCCCGGGTGCACTTCACCGATACCGAGGTGGACTACCGCGACGACAACCGCCACCTGTGGCGCTACATCGAAAACGGCGATGAGGAAGAGCTGTACGAAGAGGAACGGCGCCCGCAGCAAGAGGAAGACAGCAACCGCCTGCCGCCGCGCCACTATCCGGAATGGGACTACCGGGCGCGCACCTACCGCCCCGACTGGGTCAGCCTGTACGAGGCCCTGCACCCCGGCGGTCAGGCCGAGCGCATCGACGCCCTGCTCAACAAACACCAGGCCCTGGCCAAGCAGCTCAAGCGCCTGCTCGACCTGCTCAAGCCGCAGCAGTATGTGCGCCTGCGCTATCAGGAAGACGGTGCCGAGCTGGATCTGGACCTGGCCATCCGCTCCCTGATCGATCTCAAGGGCGGTGCCCAGCCCGATCCGCGCATCAACATGAGCCAGCGCCACGATGGCCGCGATATCGCCGTGCTGCTGCTGCTGGATCTGTCCCAATCCCTCAACCAGGTACCGCCGGGGGCCAGCCAGAGCATCCTGGAGCTGGCGCAGGAGGCGGTGGCCCTACTGGCCTGGGCCATAGAGCACCTGGGGGATGAATTTGCCATTGCCGGCTTCAACTCCGACAGCCGCCACGAGGTGCGTTACCAGCACATCAAGGGCTACAGCGAGCACTGGGATGAGCAGGTCAAGGGCCGGCTGGGTGCCATCCAGGCCGGCTTCTCCACCCGCATGGGCGCGGCCATGCGCCACGCCGGCCGTGCCCTGGCCAAGCGTCAGGCGGACAAACGGCTGATGCTGATTCTCACCGACGGCGAGCCCCATGACATCGACGAGGCCGATCCACGCCTGCTGATCGAAGACGCCCACCAGGCGGTGCGCGAGCTGGGCCGCGACGGCATCGCCTGCTTCTGCGTCAACCTCGACCCCCAGGCCGATGCCTATGTGGCGGACATCTTCGGCAAGCACTACACCGTTATCGACCGGGTAGAAAAGCTGCCCCAGCGCTTGCCGGAGTTGTTTTTGTCCCTGACCAAGTAGATGGCTACCTGGCCCCATCCCCCGAGGCCTTGATCAGCAGGCGATCCAGCAGCGCCGTGGGCAGCAGGCGCTTGAGCAGAGCGAACAGATAGGTGGGAAAGGTCACCGGGTAGCGCGCCTTGGGGCGCGGGCTTTCCAGGGCGTGAATCAGCCGCTTGAGCACCGCCTCCGGCGGCAGGGTAAAGGGCGCGGCCGGGCCTTGTAGGGTCAGGCGTCGTTCCATGGCCGCATATTGCTCGCGGTGGCGGCTGTGGGCCGGGTCTATGTTGCGCTGGAAGCTGCGGTAGGCATTCTCGCGGAAGCGGCTGAGGATGGGGCCGGGCTGGATCAGGCTGACGTGCACCCCAGTACCGCGCAGCTCCAGGCGCAGGGTGTCGGTCAGGCCCTCCAGGGCGTATTTGGAGCAGTTGTAGGCGCCCCGGTAGGGCATGGCGACAAAGCCGAGCACAGAGCTGTTGTGCACCAGGCGGCCGCGTCCGGCGGCGAGCATGGGCCCAAGCGCCAAGCAGCTCAGTTCATGCCAGCCGAGCAGGTTGGTCTCCAGCTGCTGGCGCAGGGTATCGCGGCTGAGGTCTTCCACCGCGCCGGGCTGGCCGTAGGCGCCGTTGTTGAACAGGGCGTAGAGCTGGCCATGGGTCGCCGCCATGACCTGCGCGAAGGCCTGCTGGATGCTCTGGCTAGAGGCCAGATCCAGCTGCAGGGCCTCTAGACCCAGTTGCCGCAGCCGTTCCACATCCTCAGCGCGGCGCGCGCTGGCGAACACCCGGTAGCCGCGCTGCTGCAAGCCCAGGGCGCAGCACAGGCCGATGCCGCTGGAGCAGCCGGTGATGAGGACGCTGGCGCCGTCCTCAGCGTTTGAGCTTGGCAAAGGCATTGGCCATGGCGGTAGGCTGGGCCGGCTTGGCAGGTAGCTGGGCGGGCTTTTGCGGCGCCCCACGCCGAGCCGGTCTGCTGCGCTTATCGCTGGCGCCTGCCTGTGCTTCCTGATCCCGCGGGTCATCGTTGAGGCGCATGGACAGGCCGATACGCTTGCGCGGAATATCCAGCGCCATCACCTTGACCTTGACCACATCACCGGCCTTGACCACCTGATGGGGGTCCTTGACGAACTTGTCCGACAGCGCGGAGATATGCACCAGGCCATCCTGATGCACGCCGACATCGACGAAGGCACCGAAGTTGGCGACATTGGTCACCACCCCTTCCAGGATCATGCCCAGCTGCAGGTCGCTGATCTGCTCCACCCCTTCCTTGAACTCGGCGGTCTTGAACTCGGGGCGGGGGTCGCGACCGGGCTTTTCCAGCTCCTTGAGGATGTCGCGCACCGTCGGCTCGCCGAAGCGCTCATCCACATAATCATTGGCCGCCAGGCGCGAGATCAGGCCGGTGTTGCCGATCAGCTCGCCGATGGGCTTGCCGGTCTGCTGCAGGATGCGCTGCACCAGCGGGTAGGCCTCAGGATGCACCGCTGAGGCATCCAGTGGGTTGCTGCCGTTCATCACGCGCAGAAAGCCGGCGCACTGCTCGAAGGTCTTGGGGCCGAGGCGCGGCACCTGCTTGAGCTGCTCGCGGCCGGCAAAGGTGCCGTGCTGATCGCGGTGGGCGACGATCTGTGCGGCCAGATTGGCCGACAGACCGGCCACCCGCGCCAGCAGGGGTGCCGAGGCGGTATTCAGATCGACACCGACGGCGTTGACGCAGTCCTCCACCACCGCATCCAGGGTGCGGGCCAGGCGGGTCTGCGACAGGTCGTGCTGATACTGGCCGACGCCGATGGACTTGGGATCGATCTTCACCAGCTCCGCCAGGGGGTCCTGCAGGCGGCGGGCGATGGACACCGCGCCGCGCAGGGACACATCCAGCTCGGGGAACTCCCGCGCCGCCAGCTCTGAGGCGGAATAGACCGAGGCCCCGGCCTCGCTGACCATGATCTTCTGCAGGCGCAGCTGCGGCAACTGCTTCACCAGCTCGGCGGCGAGCTGATCGGTCTCACGCGAGGCGGTGCCGTTGCCGATGGCGATCAGCTGTACGCCGTGGCGCTGACAGAGCGCGCCGAGCACCGCCAGGGACTGATCCCACTGCCGCTGCGGCACATGGGGATAGACGGTGGCGGCGTCCAGCAGCTTACCAGTGGCATCCACCACCGCCACCTTGACCCCAGTGCGCAGGCCGGGGTCCAGCCCCAGGGTGGCGCGGGGTCCGGCCGGGGCGGCCAGCAGCAAGTCCTGCAGGTTGCGCGCAAACACGCGGATCGCTTCTTCCTCCGCCACCTCGCGCAGGCTGCCGAACAGGTCGGTCTCCAGGTGAAAGGCCAGCTTGACGCGCCAAGTCCAGCGCACCGTCTCCTTGAGCCAGGCATCCGCCGGGCGCTGTTGATCGCTGATGCCAAAGTGGGCGGCGATGCGCCGCTCGCAGCGGCCCAGCTCGTTATGGCCCAGGCCTTCATCATCGGCCAGCGCCAGGTTCAGATTCAGCACCCCCTCCTTGCGCCCGCGAAACAGCGCCAGGGCGCGGTGCGAGGGCGCCTTGGCCAGGGGCTCGCTGTAATCGAAATAATCGGCAAACTTGGCCCCCTCCGTCTCCTTACCCGCCACCAGTTGGGCGCGCAGCTGGCTCTCCTGCTGCAACAGCTGGCGCAGATCGCCCAACAGCTCGGCATCCTCGGCAAAGTGCTCCATCAGAATCTGCCGCGCGCCATCGAGCGCCGCTGCGGCATCGGCCACGCCCTTGTCGGCATCCACAAAGGCCGCCGCCCGCAGCGCCGGGTCTTGAGTGGGATCATCCAGCAAGCTCAGGGCCAGGGGCTCCAGCCCGGCCTCGCGGGCAATCGCCGCCTTGGTGCGGCGCTTCTGCTTGTAGGGCAGATAGAGGTCTTCCAGGCGCACCTTGGACTCCGCCGCCTGGATGGCGCTGGCCAGCTCCGGGGTCAGCTTGCCCTGCTCCTCAATGGACTTAAGCACGCTGACGCGTCGCTCCTCCAGCTCGGTGAGATAGCCCAGACGTTCTTCCAGGTGGCGCAGCTGGGTATCGTCCAGACCGCCATGCACCTCCTTGCGGTAACGGGCAATGAAGGGGATGGTCGCCCCCTCGGCCAGCAGCTGCATCACCGCCTCCACCTGGGCAGGACGACAGCTGAGTTCTTCGGCAATACGCACGGGGATGGGGGCAAGGCTCATGGGCGTTCCAGAATAGGGTCACCAGAATAGGGTCAGGTCTAGAATCATAGCTTTTTTTCGTCTTTGGAGGTAAGAGCAGAGCCTGAATTCTGAAATCTAGACCTGACCCCCTTTTCGGGGTGTCTATCAGGCCGCCAGTGCCTTGACCCAATGCTCCATGGCCTCGTTGGCCACAGGCATGGGGGCCTCCAGGAAAGAGATGACAAAGCGATCGGCGTACTCGGCAACGCCAATGGAGCGTGGCCGCACCGAGAGCATTTCCGGTTTGGGTAGCTTGGTGCCGAAGCAGAAAACGATATTCTTGGCCGCCACCAGACCGGGGGCCAATTCACCTTCTGGCAGGGCCTTGGTGTGGGCGTAGTGATCAAACTCGGCGATATAGGCGGCCACTGGGTGCTTGTCGATGGCGTCCTTGAGGTAGGCCAGTATGGCGTCGGTGTCGGCATAAGGGGTCTCGCCCTTGGCCAGTTCCAGCACATAAACGGGGTATTTTTCTTGCAGTAACTGCTGTTTCATCGAGCACTCCAGGGTCGGGAAGGAAAGCGCTCTAGCTTAGTCGCAGAGGGGGCTGGTGGCATTGAATTCAATCAATCACACAAGAGCAGAATAGGGTCAGGTCTAGAGAGCAGAATAGGGTCAGGTCTAGAATCATAGCTTTTTTCGTCTTTGGAGGTAAGAACAGAGCCTGAATTCTAAAATCTAGACCTGACCCCTTTTCTGTTTTAGACCTGACCCCTTTTCTGTTTCGGGTTCAGTATTTGCTCCAGGCGGCCATGGCCTTGGCGGTGGCATCGGCCCAGAGGCCGCGGTTTTCCACCTTGGCCTGCAGCGTGCTTGCCCTGTGCGGGGAGGGGGTATCGGCCGGCTTGGTGGGTACCGCATAGCCCTCGGCCACCAGGGTGGCGGCCAGGGAGCGGCCCTGGGCATCGAATACCTCGCCGTTGATGCGGCCGTAGCGGTCGCGCAGGTCGGGGTCGAAACGCGCCTGGAAGGGACCAAGGCTGGCGATGAGCTGCTTCAGCCGCGCCGTGCTGGCCTGGCCCAGCGCGAGCAGGCTGTTGCGATCCAGCCCGGTGGTCTGCAGGTCGAGCAGCAGCTTGGGGTTGTTGCTGTCCTCGGGGGCGTCTATGTCCAGCAGCTGCAGGCGTATCTCCTTGCCGTTGAAGGGGATGAGGACGGTATCGCCGTCCTCAACGGCAAGCGTATCCAGGTCGATCTGCATTTCAGCGGCCAGCGCCAGCGGGGCCTGCAGCCATAGCAGGCTAGAGATCAGTAGAATGGATTTGGTCATCTTGTTCTCACTTCAGTTCAAGAAGAAACTGGGGCCAAGTCTAGAATAGAGGCCTTTAATCGGCTAAGCAACGAAAATGAGTTGGGTCTAGGAGCCTGTCGGATTTAGGATGCTCCTACTGCGCCGGTGGGAAGAACGGCCCAGAATGGTTTTAAACATTGGCCTTGATTTTTCGTTGCGTAGGTGTCGGTCCCGCCCTGTATCTGCTGGCGAGCCTTGGCCTTGGCTTCGCGGGCGTCAGCCAGAGATACCTCCGGGTACTTGCCCAGCGCCAGCAGCTTCTCCAGGCTTCAGCCGCCAAAGTCTTGAGCCGTTGGGCATGACATGCAGGAACAGCCCTTCACCGTCCGCCAGCTTGTAAGCCTTCTCGGCGGGCTTGGCGTTCTTCACTTGTTGCGCAGTCAGTTTCACCTTCTCACCTCCTGGGGGTATCGCTTTTGAGGTCAGAATCCACCAGCCCAGCAATGACACGCACTTGGCGGCCATGAGAAGGGGTCTTGTCCGTGCTGCAACCTGCACTCTGGTAAGAGTTTTTTTGCCGCATCCAAATTCAGGAGCAATCAGGCTGTATTTTCAGCTGGTGGCATTCCGCAGAGAGGTCATTCCCCCCTGATTGGGGGTAGATTTTTTACCCCCTGGAAAATCCCCCCAAATCTACCCCCACTTTTGCGGGTACCCCTGGGGGTTCCTGGGAATAAATGATAGATCACGGAGATAAAAAACCAGCTTTTCGCTTGGTTAGGGGGGTTGGTGGGAGTGTCTAGGAGGGGTGTTTGGAGGCTCAGGCCGGAATCGAACCGACGTACACGGATTTGCAATCCGCTGCATAGCCACTCTGCCACTGAGCCGAACGGGATTGCGCATTATAGCGATCCTTTGGCGGGGGTCAAATCAACAAGCGGGAGGCCGGTCTGCTGGAGAAGCTGCGTATCGAGTTCACCAAGTCACGTTCGCGGCACTCCAACGACAACGCTTTGGCGGATGGAAAAAACGGTGCCGTGGTCAGAAAGCTGTTCGGTTACAGCCACATACCACAACAGAACAAAATAGGGGACGTACCCCTATTGCCCTTACTTTTTTTGGGGCGCAAGCCCACCTTATGGAGCGCAGCGACACCGCGAAGCAAGGCGAGCGGCCTGGGGGTTTGGGGGCATGCCCCCAAGTAGAAACAGCCGCGCAGCACCTTAGCGGGATGGGATGGGATGAACAACCGGCTTTGCCCAGTCAGGGAAGGCTGGGCAGAACCCACCGACCCGACTCCCCGAGCAGGGATGCTGGGGGATTAAAACAGCCCTGGTGAGCCCAAGCCCGGACGGCACCGGGCTGGCCAGCACCCCGCCAAAGCCCCCGAGCAACGATCATGGGGCAAGGCGGCCACCCCAGAAGATAAAAGTCGCCTTGCCCCTGATCGTTCCCTCCCCCCAACCCCTTCCCGGAGGGAGGCGACTGCAGGGATGCAGGAGGTAGAATAGCGTCAGGAACAGCTGTCGAGGGAGCAAACGAGCGCTTCGCGAGTTTCACAGTAAGGATGCTGGGGGATCAAACAGCCGGACGGGGCTCCGCCTCGGGGGTCTGGGGCTCTTCCCAGGGCAGAACAACTCGGGGGCCGCTATCAGCGCCAGCGCGGGGCACAGGCCCCACCAACACCTCAGCACCAATCCGGCGGGCCGTGGAGCCGCCCCACCCCAGTGCAGGTTGCCGCAGCTTCCGGCACGGTGCTGATCCCTGCGCCGGCCTGATCATCCCCTATCCTGCAGCGGCTGATGGCTCGGCATCGGGTCCGGCATCTGTCTCAGGAGCGGGAATCGCGAATGCTGTCGCCGCGCTGGTCGATCCCGCCGCCGCAATCGCTGCCAGTCGGGTTCGACCTCCAGGCGGGCGCAACGGTGCATCGGTGCATAGCGACGGGCCATCACCAGCAGTCCGCCCACAGATGGGACCCGGAAGCGCAGCACCGATTCCAGACTCCCCCTCCTTCGCCAGAAAATCCGTAAATCACACCCCCACTCATAACGCGAGGGTTTCTGTCATTAGGGGCGCACTTGGGGTACGTCCCCATTATTCAATTTGAATTGATATGATGCCTGTGCTACAGATGCAGTATCGATCGGATAATTAACCTACCAAGGGGCTTTCCATGCTGGCAGTGACCGTTTCTCCCAAATTTCAGGTTGTGATTCCACAGGCGGTTCGAGAGCAGTTGCACATCGAAGCAGGGCAGAAACTGCAAGTACTGGCGTATGAGCATCGAATTGAGTTTTTACCTGTTGAAAGTCCGCAGACTCTGCGAGGCTTTCTGCCGGGAATAGCCACTGATGTGCCCAGTTTGCGTGACCTGCAGGCAGAGCAGCGGCGTCTGGAGCAGGCTGGCAAGCCCGTGAAGGCCTTCAAGACCTACCCCTTGGGCTATGTGCACATCGATCTCAAGTACTTGCCCCGCATGGCAGATGAGACCAGGCGATGTTACCTGTATGTGGCAATCGAGCGCTCCACGCGCTGGGTACACATGGAGATCCATGGCGACAAGAGTGCCGAAACGGCCAGTCGGTTTTTGCAGAATGCCATCGACAAAGCCCCGTTTCACATCAAAACCATCTTGACCGATAACGGTAAGGAATTCACTGATCGTTTCGTGGCCAATGGAGAGCGAGAACCCACCGGCTCACACCTGTTTGATCAGGTGTGTACCCAGCAGTCGATCGAGCATCGCCTAATCAAGCCGAGGCACCCACAAACCAATGGCATGGTAGAGCGTTTTAACGGGCGTATCAGCGAGATACTGGCCACTCACCACTACGACTCCAGGCGCAGCCTAGCAGAGGCCCTAGAGCACTACCTGATGGTCTATAATTACCACATCCCTCAGAAGGCACTGGGGCACAAAACGCCTGTGCAAGCATTGAAGGAGTGGCAGAAAAAGGCACCGGAACTGTTTAATAAAAGCACTGATGATCAGCCGGGACTCGACAGTTGACCAGTTGCGCCACCTCAACCCCCTTGGAGCGGGCGTGTTCCTGTAGATAGCGCTCCACGTCCTCATCGAGGTAGACCGGCAAATGGTGGCGGGCTTTCGGGCGGAAGAACTTGCCGCGCTCACCCTGGGAAAAATCGGTGTCGGCTTTCAGGGACGCTGGTCGCACGGAGAGCACAATCAGCCCTCGCGGATCGCGCTCAGCTCGTCGTGGATCACCTGGCGGATGGCCTCCAGCGTTGGCGGCGCATCCTGCTGCAGGTATTCACGCAGCGCCCGGTTGATTTCTGTCTGGTAGCCGCTGCCGCTTGCTTCCGCCTTGGCGCGAAAGGCGTCCAGTATCTCGTCGTCTAACATGATGGTGATGCGGGATTTCCCTGTGCTTTTGGCTACAGCTCCGCGCGTTCCCATGGAGAAATCGTATCGGTCTTTCATTGGGTCACCCTTCGTAGGCTTTACGTTCGCTCGGATCGGCCCTGCGGGCCGAGATGATGCGGATGCAGTCCGTCCCGCATTCCGTCCAGCACACCACCAGCAACCGTGAGAAGCTATCCATGCCGAGGGTTACTTGGCGAAACTCATCCTGGTCGCGGTCTTCGATGGTGATGGCCATCGGGTCATAGAACACGCCTTCGCAATCGGCGGAGCTGATCTTGTGCTTGCGGATGTTGGCGGTGTTCTTGGCGATGTCATACTGAATCTCCATGCCTCGATTATGTGCATTAAATACATATATCGCAAGCTAGCCTGAAGCGGTGCGCGCGTTGTCTGGCTACCCCCACCTGGGGCAGCCCCGCCAACCATCACACCGCCGCATACAGCTCGCCTTCCAGCTTGCGGGCCTGGCCTATGGCTACCAGTGTTTCGAGGATTTCGGCGATGCGCTTGAGCTGGGCGCGTTTGAAGGTGCGGGCCAGTTGGTCGGCGCTGGCGGGGTCTGGGTGTTGGTCGAGGGCGGTGCGCAGGGCTTGGACCTGTTCGGGCAGGGTTTTGGGCCAGTCCAGTTTGCTGGTTTCGCTGGCGGCTGCGGCGGGGTTGTCGAGCTCGGCGGCCTGTTGGCTGGCGGTTTGGCCCTGGGGGTTTTGGTAGTCGGGGCGCAGCCAGCGGATGAGGCCGCGCTGTTCCTCCAAGGCGCGCTGGGCGTTGAGGTCCACCAGGCTTTGCAGCAGTTCTTCTTCGGCCTCAGCCTGGTCGTCGGGCTTGTCCGGCCAGGGGGTGGTGGCACCGGGGCTGACGTGGTGCCGGGTATTACTGCCGGTGATAGCTCAATTATGCCCAAGCAAAGCCGGAGTGCAAACCGGGCTATTGCCGATACGCCCATGGCCGCTGCCAATCCCCCGCCTGCCGCCATACCCCCAGCCCCTGCCGCTTGACCTCTTGCTCGGCCTGCCGGTAACCGGACTCCGGGCAATAACGCCGATACACCGCCGCCTGGCCCTGTTCGACCATCTGCCGGTTGATGTTGTGGCCGCTGGCCGGGTCGATGAGTTCGGCGACGGTGCGGCCGTAGCGGTCGCGGTCGAGAAATAATAGGGGACGTACCCCGTTTAGCACAAGGGGCCAATCGGACTACATCTTTCGGTTGGCGGGTTAGGCGCTTGCATGCCCATCGCCGATTCGGTGCCATGCCTCCTTGAAAGGGTGCCAGTACCAGTTGGCCGCGTCTACAAATCATTCCACACCTCGTCCTCGAGATTGTTCCAAACGGACGCCAGGGATTCCTGCTGGGCATTGATCAAGTCGACCCACGCGGTCCGGTCGTTTTTTTTGCTTGAGATAGCCAATGAAGTCCAGGACCTCGCGGATCTGCGGTTCCGCCAGGGTGTCGATCTGTTCAATCGCCAGTTCTTTGATGGTCATGGCATTCGGCTCCTGGGCGCGGCAGGCAGTCACCCTCACGCAGCCTTGCTTTTATGCTCCGCCTCCCAACCGATGCAGGCTAGGGCGATGTAGCGGGGCACCGGGCGAGCGCCAGTGCCAAAGCTGCTGATGGTGCGCGGGGTGAGCCCTAGGGCACCGGCGGCTTGGGCCAGGCTGAGGTGGTTGCGTGCACGCCATTGGGCGAAGATGCGGGCGTTTTCGTCCGGGGCGTTTTGCGCTTGGGCGTCCAGCCAGAGGGTGTCTGCGCCGATCTGGATGTCGACGCTGGGCCAGACCACGGCCCAGCCTTCACCTTCGATCAGGCTAGCCTCGGCAAAGACCTTGGGGTGCTGCAACGGTGCCAGACCGGGGGATTGCGCCCAGAGCGGTGCAAAGTCCAGTTCCTGCACGCTGTCGTCTATAAAGGTGAGGCGCAGGCGATGGGTCGGCAAGGCTTGCACGGCCTTGAGGCGGGGGCGTTTCATGGGTGCCATTGGTTCCAGTCCTCCATCAGTTGCTGCCGGTGCTGTTTGATCCAGTCCAGGACTTCCTGGCGCAGTCCTTTGGGCCAACGGCCCTCGCTCTGCAAGCTGTCCAGGTAGATGATGACGTCGAACTCGCCGCCGACCAGGTGGACATGGGCGGGGCCATGATCCCGCTCGCGCAACTCCAGCCGGTACTTTGTGCGGAAGCGCTGCTTGCTCGTCATGGCTTTAAGTATATAGAAATTTTTTCTATAAAAAAGGCATCAGTCCGTCATGGATGCCGATACCCCAAGGCCGCTGGCCGGGTCGATGAGTTCGGCGACGGTACGGCCCTAGGAGCCTGTCGGGTTTAGGTGCCCGTAGCGAGCAAGGTGGGAGAACGAGAACAAATTTTCACGATTTTGAGGCGCTGAGTTGGCCTACGCAACGAAAAATCGGGGCCGATGTTTAAAACAATTCTGGGCCGTTCTTCCCACCGGCGCAGTAGGAGCATCCTAAATCCGACAGGCTCCTAGTGGTCGCGGTCGTGCGCGATCAGTTTGAACCGGCGCGGGGTGATGGCGCGCAGGTGGTCGCCGTCGAGCGAACAATAGGGAACGCCCCCCAATTGCCGCTCTACCTTGCCAAGCAAAGCCCTCGGTGTTGTCGCACCGGGGGTTTTGTTTTTCTACGTCAAACCAAACAACCTTCTCACCTCCCCTTGCCCACGTCCCAGCGAGCGACTGAACAGGCGGTAGTTGTGTTTCTTGTGCTGTATCCGCCCGACGATGATGGCAGAGTGAATGTTGCGGCTGCGGGCCAGTTTCAGCACGGCCTTGGGGTCAAGCCGTTGCCAGGCGGGGCTGGCCTCCAGCAGCGCATCGGGCAGGAGGGCATTGAGGGCGAGCTGGTCGGCCTCGCGCTCTTGGGTGTCATCGGATTCACTGTCCAGGTCATCGACAAACAGGTCTTTGCTGTCGTGCAGGTGCAGTGCCACATGGGCCAGTTCGTGCAGCAGGACGAACCAGAAGTTGTCGATTCGGTCGTGCCTCAGGGTCATGCCGATGACGGGCTGGCCGTTGCCCAGCAGTAGCGCGGCGCCGTCCAGGTAGGTTTTGGGCAGATGGGGTTCAATGATGAGGTGGATGCCGTAGCGCGCCAGATGCTCTTGGGCCAGCAGAGGGCCGTTGTCGAAGCTGCTGAGCTCGGCCAGGCGTGCCATGAATTGGCTTTGATCATTGATAGCGCCTTGGCGATAGGCGCCAACCGACTGCTGTTTAGCGCGTTCGGCCACGCGGCCGCACCAGGCCTTGAGTGCGTAGGGGTCGAGGTCACGCTTGCTGCGCTTGTGCGCTTCCGGCTGATTGTTGCTGTGGCGAAACCGTGCCACCAGGGCGGGTTCATCCACACGCCTGAAAAAGCCGGTCACCAGTTCCTCGGCGTAGTCCTTGAGTTCGGCCGGGGCGAGGTTATTGGCGGTGAAGTAGCCATTGGCCTGCATCGGCTTGATGGGGTATTTGCTGTAATCCTCTTCGCTTTCCAGGGGCAGGGCCTGACCGGGCTCTTGCAGCAGCACCTCAGCCGGTATGCCCAGCTCTGCATGGAGCTTGCGGATCATGGACAGGCTCAGCGGCCGTTTGCGATTGAGCACTTCCGAGACCTTGGACTTGGAGCCGATCAGGGGTACCAGGTCGTTGTTGATCAGGCCTTGCTGGTCCATGCGAAAGAGGATGGCGTCCACCGGGTCGGGCGCATCCATGGGGAAGTGCTGGTCCTCGTACTGTTCCAGCAGCAGGCCGAGCAATTCCAGTTGATCGGCCTCGGGGCTGCCCGGCGCTGGATCAAGTTCCATGAGTTCGGCCAGCGCCGCCATGCCGGCCTGGTAGTCGTTTTCGGATTTGATGACGCGAAGCTGCATGACGCTTACCCCTTAGAATGTCTTTTTGCTGTATTCCGCATGGGTGCCAACCCATTCTATTCGCAGAATACCCGCTTGATAGGCCGCTTTGACGACCAGCCGGTAATGGTTGCCCTTGATGTTGAAGATCACCCGGTTGTCGGAGAGGAAATCCGCACTGGGGAAACGACGCTTGATGTCGTTCGGGCATTGCCAAGCGGAGGCCTTCTTTCTGGTCAGATCGAGGCCGATAGCCACCTTGGCGGTTTTCAGGGAGGATGGCTTGGTCTGGAATGGATGGTCTGGCTTCCACTCCCAGTCAGCGGTTTATGTGGAGGCCAAGCGAAAAGAATCGGAGCTGATATATCAAAGCTAGGGCGGACCCCCGACAGCGCCGCCGGGGTCCAATACAGCCTCAGGGCGCAAACAGGCGCTTATCCTCCCCTTATGGCTGCTGCAATCCAGTATAGAGGTCAGCTGCCGGGGTTTAAAAGCCTTATCGGAGCCTTGGCCTGACCCCTATTCCTCGCCCTCCCGCCAGCGTTTCAGCAGCACGTAGGTGGCCCCGGTGCCGCCGTCCCAGCGTGGGGCCGAGCTGTAGGCCATGACGCCTTGGTGCTGCGGCAGCCATTGGTTGACCTTCTGCTTTAGAATGGGCTGCTGTTGCGCCGAGCCCTTGCCCTTGCCGTGGATGATGCGTACCACGCGAAAGGCGCGCATGCGGCTTTGGTCGATGAACTGGCGCAGCAGGTGGCGGGCCTGTTCCACCCGGTAGCCGTGCAGGTCGAGGGTTTCCTCTGGCGGCAGATGACCGCGCTGCAGGGCCAGAAAGCGGCGCTGTTGCAGACCGGGCCGCATGAACAGCAGCTCGTCGTGGGTCTGGATGCTGCGGTCGGCGAACACCTCCGGGGCCTCGGGCTGCGGCGGTTGTTCGATGGGCTCGGGGCGCAGGCGTGGACGAAAGGGCTCGATGCGGTTGGCCTGCAGGGGGCGGGCATCGGCCATGGCCTGACGAAACAACTCGGCCTCCGCAGTGCCGTCGGCAGCGGTTTCGTTTATAGTGTCGCCTTTCTTTTTAGATGTGTTCATGAGCATGAGGATATTACTCAGTAACGACGATGGCTACCAGGCACCGGGTCTTGCCGCTCTGGCCGAGGCGATCGCTGAACTGGCCCAGGTCACCGTGGTGGCACCGGAGCGCAATCGCAGCGGGGCGAGCAATTCCCTGACCCTGGATATGCCCATCCGTGCCCAGACCATGGCCAATGGCTTCATCAGCGTTGAGGGCACCCCCACCGACTGCGTGCATCTGGCCATCACGGGCCTGTTGGAGCAGGACCCGGATATGGTGGTGGCGGGGGTCAACGCCGGGGCCAACATGGGCGATGACGTGCTCTACTCGGGCACGGTGGCGGCGGCCACCGAGGGGCGTTTTCTGGGCTATCCGGCGATTGCCGTCTCCATGGCCAGCCATGAGCCAAGGCATTACGCCAGCGGGGCGCGGGTGGCGGCCCTGCTGGTGCGTCATCTGTGCCGCCAGCCCCTGGCCCAGGACAGCATCCTCAACGTCAATGTGCCGGACCTGCCGTTTGATCAGATCAAGGGCCTGCAGGCCACCCGTTTGGGGCACAGGCACCGTGCCGAGCCTGTGGTGCGCACGCAGGACCCCAGGGGGCGGCCGATCTATTGGGTCGGGCCGGCCGGGCCGGAGCAGGATGCCGGTCCGGGGACCGACTTCCATGCCGTGCGCCAGGGCTATGTCTCGGTTACCCCGCTGCAGGTGGACCTGACCCGCCACGCTGCCCTGCCGGAGCTGGGCAGCTGGCTGGACGGGATGGTCGATTGATGCTCAAGGCGCATCTGCAGGGCATCGGCATGACCTCCCAGCGTACCCGTGATCGGCTCATTGAGCGTCTGCGGGAGGAGGGCATCCGCAGCATGGCGGTGCTCGATGCCATGCGCAACACCCCCCGGCATATCTTTGTCGATGAGGCCCTGGCCAGCCGCGCCTATGAGGACAGCTCGCTGCCCATAGGCCACGGCCAGACCATCTCCCAGCCCTACATAGTGGCCCGCATGACCGAGGAGCTGTTGCAGCAGGGGCCGCTGGATCGGGTGCTGGAGGTGGGCACGGGCTCGGGTTATCAGGCGGCGGTGCTGGCCCGGCTGGTGGGCTCTCTGTACACGGTGGAGCGGATTCGCGCCCTGAGCGATTTGGCCTGTCAGCGCTTTCGTCAGCTGGGTCTGCGCAATATCTACGTCAAGCACAGGGATGGCGGCATGGGTCTGCCGGAACAGGCCCCCTTTGATGCCATCATGGTCACCGCCGCGCCCGAGGGCATCCCCCTGGCCCTGGTGCGCCAGTTGCGCCTCGGCGGTACCCTGGTGCTGCCGGTGGGGGATCGCAAGACCCAGGCCCTGCTGCGGGTAACCCGCACCGAGGAGGGCTATGACAAGGAGTTTCTGGAGCAAGTGGTTTTCGTGCCTTTGTTGGGAGGTCTGAGTTGAAGCTGTTCTCCCCGCTGTATGAGCGCGTCATGCGCTGGGCGGCCCATCGCCATGCCACCCGCTATCTGGCCGGGCTGAGCTTTGCCGAATCGTCGTTTTTCCCCATCCCGCCGGACGTGATGCTCGCCCCGATGAGCCTGGCCCGGCCGCAGCGGGCCTGGTTCTATGCCGGCCTGACCACCCTGACCTCGGTGCTGGGCGGGGTGCTGGGCTATCTCATCGGCCTGCTGGCATTTGACCTGGTGGAGCCCCTGTTGCATCAACAGGGCTATTACGCCAAGTACCTCACCGCCCACCAATGGTTTGAGCAGTGGGGCTTCTGGGCGGTGCTGCTGGCGGGCTTTTCACCCATCCCCTACAAGGTATTTACCATCACCGCCGGGGTCATAGGGATGAACTTTCCCCTGTTCGTGCTGGCCTCAGTGGTGGGGCGCGGGGCCCGTTTCTATCTGGTGGCCGGCCTGATGCGCTGGGGCGGCGAGCGCATGGATGGGCTCCTGCGCCGCTATGTGGATTGGCTGGGCTGGCTGACGGTGGCCTTGGCCCTGATGTTGTTTTGGCTGTTTGGCCGGTGATCCAAGTGATGTTCCCATGATGATCAAGTTCAGCAAGCGCGGTCTGGCCCTGCTCATTCCGCTTGGGTTATCGGGCTGTTTCGGCTTCTTTGGCGAGCCGGTGCGGGCACCGGTATATGAGGGCGAGCGCATGGTGGCCCGCGCCGGCCCCATGCCCAGCACGGATATCTACAGCGTACAGCCGGGGGATACCCTGTACTCCATCGCCTGGCGCGAGAACATGGACTACCGCGCCCTGGCCCTGTGGAACCGGCTGCCGCCGGACTATGCCATCCGCCCCGGCCTGCGTTTGCGCCTGCAACCGCCGGTGATCAGTGGCGATTATTACGCAGAGCCGGATTTTGCCAGTGGTGCCATAGTCGATCTGCAACCCCAAGACAGCCCCCTGATCCAGCACGACCGGCCCCTGGCGGCGCTGCCGGACAACAACAAGCAGGACCTGGTGCGCAAGGCGCAGCAACTGCAGCAGCGTAACGAACAGCCGCCCCAGCCCAGCGGTGCGCCGGGCTGGCGCAAGCCCACCCAGGGCCGACTGGTGAAGGCCTACAAGCCCAGTGATCTGGCGCTTAAGGGGGTGCATTTGAGCGGGCGCGAGGGCCAGCCCATCATCGCCGCCAAGGGGGGCAAGGTGGTGTACAGCGGCAGTGGCCTTAAGGGGTACGGCAATCTCATTATTGTAAAGCATGATAAAAATTACTTAAGCGCCTATGGATTCAACAGAAAAATCCTGGTAAAAGAGGGGCAGCTGGTGCGCGCCGGGGAGCAGATTGCAGAAATGGGGCGGTCGGAAAAGGGGGTGGCCCTGTTGCACTTCGAGATCCGCCACAAGGGCAAGCCGATCAACCCGGCCAGCCTGGTTGCACTGTAATTGCCCGGCCCGGTCCTATGCCTTGTCAAGGGCGGGCCTGCTGGGCCGGAGGGGTTGGAGGAGCATGAAGAAACAGAAAAAAGCCAAGCCAACGGCCGCAGCACAGGCCGATGCCGAGTTGTTGGACGAGGCCGATCTGGAAATCACGGAGGATGAGCTTGACCTGGACCTGGTCGATGACGATGCGCCCGAGGAGGTTGTCTTGGATGAGGAGGATGCTGCCGATTTCGATATCGAAGGCCTCCGGCCGCGCACCCCGTCCACCGGCTTTGGCCAGATGGACGCCACCCAGCTCTATCTGAGCGAGATCGGTGCCTCCAAGCTGCTCAGCGCCGAGGAAGAGGTCCACTTCGCCCGCCTAGCGCAGAAGGGTGACGAGTTGGCGCGCAAGCGCATGATCGAAAGCAACCTGCGCCTGGTGGTGAAGATCGCCCGGCGCTACCTGAACCGCGGCCTGGCCCTGCTGGACCTGATCGAAGAGGGCAACCTGGGGCTGATCCGGGCGGTGGAAAAGTTCGACCCAGAGCGTGGCTTTCGCTTCTCCACCTACGCCACCTGGTGGATCCGCCAGACCATAGAGCGGGCCATCATGAACCAAAGCCGCACCATCCGCCTGCCCATCCATGTGGTCAAGGAGATCAACAGCTGTATGCGCGGGGCCCGTCAGCTGGCGCAGCAGCTCGATCACGAGCCCAGCGCCGAGGAGATCGCCCGTCTGCTGGACAAGCCCCTGGCCGAGGTGGAGCGCATGCTGGGCCTGAACGAGCGGGTCGGCTCGGTGGACAGCCCCCTGGGCAAGGAGGCGGACAAGCCCCTGCTGGACAGCATCGCCGACGAGGCCGCCACCGACCCCATGGACTCGCTGCAGACCGAGGGCATCAAGGAACACCTGGACGAATGGCTGCTGCGGCTCAATGAGAAACAGCGCGAGGTGGTAGAGCGCCGCTTCGGCCTGCACGGGCACGAGGTCTGCACCCTGGAGCAGGTGGCCAACGAGCTGGGGGTGACCCGCGAGCGGGTGCGTCAGATCCAGCTGGAGGCCCTGCGTCGCCTGCGCATGATCCTGGAACGGGATGGCTTTTCCTTTGACAGTATCTTTAAGTAAACCAGCGAGCAGGGGGTGTTCTGGATCCATCAGCCCCCTGGTCCTCTCCCCAATCTCATCCCGGGGATGCAGGAGGTAGAACAGCGTCTGGAACAGCTGTCGAGGGAGCAAACGAGCGCTTCGCGACTTTCACACTCAGGGGGGCTAATGGCCAGGGCAGTTGGATTTTGATCGGGATTACACGGGTGAGGGAGCTGTTTGCAAGGGACTCAAGGGTGGTAGTATGAGGGCAATGAGGGTCTGATTGATGCAGCACTGCCGAGATTGCATCGGGGTAGATGACAAGGGTAATGGAGGTAGTTCGACAATGGCGAAGATTCTGGTTGTGGAAGACGAAGAGGTCTCTTTGCATTTTTACACCACGGTATTGCAGGGTGCCGGGCATGAGGTGTTGCAGGCCAGCAATGGCCTGGGGGTGGCCGAGATAATCCATGCGCAACGGCCGGATCTGCTGCTCACCGACCTGGTGATGCCGGATTGTGAGGGCTTTGAGATGATCATGTCCATCCGCAAGACCAACAAGGCGCTGCCGATCATCGCCATGTCCGCCCATGCCAACTATCTGGATCTGGTCGGCGAGTTGGGTGCCAATGCGGTCTTGCAGAAGCCTTTTTCCAAGGCCGATCTGACCCAGGCGGTGGCGCAGGCCCTGTAGTAACGGCCCTCTGCCGCCCTGCGGGGGGTGCTGTTTTTGGTTTCTTTCGCCGTTTTGTAACCCGCTTGTCGTATTCTTCCCGGTCGGGCCTGTTGTCCCTTCCTTTTGCAGATCCAGGGCCTGCGGATGCGCGGGCCTTGAGTTCAAATCCAAGCCGACGCTTGGTGGTTCACCGCAGTATCTAGGAATCGCTATGAATAATGAGCAAAATCCCCGTTTTGTCAGTCGTCTTACCCGTAATACCCTGGCCCTGATCCTGGCCGGTGGGCGTGGATCCCGTCTCAAGCACCTGACCAAGTGGCGCGCCAAGCCGGCGGTGCAGTTTGGCGGCAAGTTCCGCATCATCGATTTTCCCCTGTCCAATTGCATCAACTCCGGTATCCGCCGGATTGGCGTGCTCACCCAGTACAAGTCCCATTCCCTGCTGTTGCACCTGCAACGGGGCTGGAGCTTCCTGCGCGGTGAGTTCGGCGAGTTTGTTGAGTTGCTGCCGGCCCAGCAGCGCATCGAGACCAACTGGTACGCCGGTACCGCCGATGCCATCTATCAGAACCTGGATATCCTGCGCAGCCACGATCCGGAATATGTGCTGGTGCTGGCAGGAGACCATATCTATAAGATGGACTACGGCACCATGGTGGCCGAGCACGTGGCCTCGGGGGCGGATATGACCGTGGGTTGCATCGAGGTGGACCTGGAAACCGCCAAGGCCTATGGCGTGATGGCGGTGGACGATGGCAATCGGGTGGTGGAGTTCAGCGAAAAGCCCGAGCAGCCCAAGTCGATCCCCGGTGACCCGGGCCGGGCCCTGGCCTCCATGGGTATCTATGTGTTCAACAAGGCCTTTCTGTTTGAACAGCTGATCAAGGACGCCGATGACCCCCATTCCAGCCATGACTTCGGCAAGGACATCATCCCCGAGGTGATCGGCAAGTACCATGTGCAGGCCTATCCCTTCCGCGACCACGAGGGCAAGCAGGCCTATTGGCGCGATGTGGGGACGGTGGACTCCTTCTGGCAGGCCAATCTGGAGCTGACCGGGGTGACCCCGCCGCTGAATCTGTACGATGAGACCTGGCCCATCTGGACCCATGCCGCCCAGTTGCCGCCGGCCAAGTTCGTGTTTGACGACGATGATCGGCGCGGCATGGCGGTGGACTCCATGGTCTCTGGCGGCTGCATCATCTCCGGGGCCCAGGTGCGTCATTCTTTGTTGTTCTCCAGCGTCATGCTGCATTCCTACAGCCTGGTGGAGGATTCGGTACTGCTGCCAGAGGTGGTGATCAATCGCCACTGCCGCATCAAGAACGCCATCATCGACCGGGGTTGTGAGATCCCCGAGGGTACGGTGATCGGTGAAAACCCCGAGGAGGACGCCGAACGCTACCATGTTTCACCGGGTGGCATCGTCCTGGTCACCCCTGACATGCTGGGACAAGATATCCACTATGCAAGATGAAGAACACCCCCTGAAGGTTGTACTCTGCTGGCACATGCATCAGCCGGACTATCGTGGTCCGGCCAGCAGTGATTTTGAGCTGCCCTGGGTCTATCTGCACGCCATCAAGGACTATTCCGACATGGCCTTTCACCTGGAGGCCAACATTGAGGCGCGGGCGGTGGTCAACTTCGCCCCGGTGTTACTGGAGCAGCTGGATGAGTATGCGCGTCAGCTCAGGCGCTGGCTGAAGACCGGTCAGCGTATCACCGATCCCCTGTTGGCGGCCCTGGCCGGGCCGGGCCTGCCGTTGCGTCTGGAAGACCGCAACCTGCTGATCGATAGCGCCCTCAAGGCCAACGAACAGCACCTGATCAACCGTCATCCGGTGTATCGGGAGCTGGTGGATACGGCCAACTGGGCCAAGCAGCGGCCCGAGACCCTGGCCTATCTGAATGACCAATATCTGATCGACCTGCTGGTCTGGTATCACCTGGCCTGGATGGGCGAGAGCGTGCGCCAGAGTGATCTGCGGGTGGTTTCCCTGGAGAGCAAGAAGCGGCACTTCAACGAGGAGGATCGCAGGCATCTGATCGAGGTGATCAGCGGGGTGCTGGACAATCTGATTGAACGCTACCGGAATCTGGCCCTGGCTGGGCGGGTGGAGTTGTCGGTCACTCCCTATGCCCACCCCATCATGCCCCTGTTTCATGACTTCCAGGTGGCGCGTGAGGCCATGCCCGAGGTGGCCCTGCCCGAGGCCGACAACTACCCAGGGGGCGAGGAACGCGCCCTCTGGCATATCCATCAGGGCCTGGCCACCTTCGAGCATCATTTCGGTTTCAGACCCGCTGGGTGTTGGCCCTCGGAAGGGGCGGTGAGCGACGCCAGCGTGGCCCTGTTCGAGCAGGAGGGCTTTGCCTGGGTGGCCAGCGGCCAGCAGGTGCTGCATAACAGCCTCAGCGCCAGCGGTGCCGACATGAGCGCCCCGGCCTCCTGGATACACAGCCCCTACCGTCTGGCCAGCGGCAAGCTGCATGGCTTTTTCCGCGACGATGGCCTGTCGGACCTGATCGGCTTCACCTATTCCGACTGGCATGCCGAGGACGCGGTACAGAATCTGATCCAGCACCTGGAGAGCATCGCCGATGCCACCCGTGGCGAGGCCAACCGGGTGGTGTCCATCATCATGGACGGGGAAAACGCCTGGGAGTATTACCCCAAAAACGGCGTTTATTTCCTCAGCGCCCTGTACAAGCATCTGGTGGAGCACCCGCGCCTGACACTCACCACCTTCAGCCAGGCGCTGGATACCAGCCCGGTGGAGCCGCCCCTGCTGCCTCGTCTGGTTGCCGGTAGCTGGGTCTATGGCACCCTGTCCACCTGGATCGGCGACCCGGACAAGAATCGTGGCTGGGAGATGCTGGTGGATGCCAAGCAGGCCTATGATCAGGCGTTGCGAGAGAAGCGGTTCAGCCCCAGTCAGGTCCAGGCCCTGGAACTGCAACTGGCCACCTGTGAGGGCTCCGACTGGTTCTGGTGGTTTGGCGATTACAACCCCGGTCAGGCGGTATCGGACTTCGAACGCCTGTTTCGCCTGCAGCTGACGCAACTCTATGCCTTGTTGGAGGTCGAACCCCCGGATTACCTGCAACATGTCTTCGCCAAGGGCAGCGGCGCGCCCTCCGCCGGTGGCGTCATGCGGCAGAATGTCTAGCTTGGCCGCAGCACCAGGCGGCGTCCTTCTTTTGGTTCCGGTCTCGCCGGGTTAGGGATTGTTCGTGAAATCATCAGCCACCATCGCCTGCAAGCCAC
Source organism: gamma proteobacterium SS-5 (assembly GCA_009497875.2). Taxonomy (NCBI): domain Bacteria; kingdom Pseudomonadati; phylum Pseudomonadota; class Gammaproteobacteria; order Chromatiales; family Sedimenticolaceae; genus Magnetovirga; species Magnetovirga frankeli. Next base: position 1,520,244 of record CP032508.2, read on the forward strand.
CGCGTCAAGCAGGTGTACTCTTGCACATCACCTCCCTGCCGGGCAGCGGCTACAGCTGTCTCGGGGCCCAGGCCTTTCGTTTTGTCGATTTCCTTGCCGATGCCGGTTTTCGCGTCTGGCAGGTGTTGCCTATCAACCCGGTGGGGATGGACGGCTCGCCCTACCAGGCCACCTCTGCCTTCGCCGGCAATCCGGAAATGATCGACCTGGCCGAACTGCACCAGCAGGGCTGGCTGGCCGAGCTGGATGACATGGCCCCCATCTGTCAGCTCATCTGGGATACCTGGCAGGGCTTCTGCCGCTACGCCGGAGAGGCCGACCGCAAGGACTTTGCCGACTTTATCGAGCGTCAGGCCTACTGGCTGGATGATTACGCCCTGTTCTATTCCATCCATACCGAGCAGGAGAAGCCCTGGTGGGAATGGCCTGCACAGTTGCGCCATCGCAGCAAGGAGGGGCTGGACAAGGTCAGGGCGCGCCTGGCCGATCGCATCACCTGTGCGCGTTTCGAGCAATATCTATTCTACCGGCAATGGCGGGCGCTGAAGCACCACGCCAATGAACGTGGGGTAAGCTTGTTCGGCGATGTACCCATCTTTGTCGCCCACGACAGCGCCGAGGTCTGGTCACGGCCGCATCTGTTCGAGCTGGACGAGGAGGGCCAACCGACCCTGGTGGCCGGGGTGCCGCCGGATTACTTCTCCGCCACCGGCCAGCGCTGGGGCAACCCCCTGTACCGCTGGGACGTGATGCACGCCGATGACTACGCCTTCTGGGAGCAGCGCATCAAGACCCAGCTGGAGCTGTTTGACCTGATCCGCATCGACCACTTCCGCGGCTTCGAGTCTTACTGGGCGATACCCGCCAGCGAGGAATACGCGATCAACGGCAGCTGGATGCCGGGGCCGGGCGAGGCCCTGTTCAAGCGTCTGAAAAAGAAGCTGGGCAAGCTACCCCTGGTGGCCGAGGACCTGGGCGTGATCACCGACGAGGTGCGCGAGCTGAAAGGCAAGCTGAATATGCCGGGCATGAAGATCCTGCAATTTGCCTTCTCCGGTGATGCCGATAACCCCTATCTGCCCTACAACCACGAACGCTGCTCCGTGGTCTATACCGGCACCCACGATAACGACACCACCCTGGGCTGGTATGCAGACCTGAGCGACGGTGAGCGGGAGCATGTCAATCACTACCTGGGTCATCCCCAGGAGCCCATGCCCTGGCCGCTGATCCGCCTGGCCCTGGGCTCACGCAGCCAGCTGGCCATCATCCCCATGCAGGATCTGCTGGCATTGGCCGGCGAGCACCGCATGAATACCCCCGGCACCACCGAGGGCAACTGGCACTGGTCCTTCACCTGGGAGCAGATTCCCGAGGACCTGGGCCAACGCCTGCACGGCTTGCTGGGCCTGTACGGCCGGATCAACTGAAACCCTGTTTGGCCTGAGCCAAGTAGGCCGCAGCCAAAAAAGGGCACAGAAAGTGCAAACAAAGGTCCAGCCAGCGCTTTCTCGTTAAGTTGATGATATCCTGATCTTAACCTGACATTGGTCGGATGCCCTGATTGTTCCCTCCCTCCAACCCCCTCTCGGGGGGCAATGGAGTGGACTGCTTCACCCCGGAACATGAAACATCTTCTGGTTGCTTCGGGACTCTGGTCTGGGGACTGGGGACTCAGGTCTCGAGATCGACCAGGGATGCTACAGCAATCCCCCTGAATCTTGCCGCCTTCACCTGAAGACCCTAAACTCGCTCCATGGTCCTGAAGCCGCAAACCCCTGCCGACGACTACGACAGCCCCTGGAAAGAGGTGCTGGAGCACGCCTTTCCGGAATTCATGGCCTTCTACTTCCCTGAGGCCCATGCCGCTATTGACTGGTCCCAGGGTTACAGCTTCAAAAGCACCGAGCTGCGCCAAGTGGTGCGCGATGCCGAGCTGGGCAAACGCTTTGCCGATGCCTTGGTGCAGGTCACCCTGCTGGATGGCACCGAGGGCTGGGTCTATATCCACATCGAAGTGCAGGGCGAGCCCGAAAGCCAGTTCCCCAAGCGCATCTACACCTACAACTACCGCCTGTTCGACCGCTACGACCGGCCCATCGCCAGCTTCGCCGTGCTGGCCGATCAAAACGAACACTGGCGGCCCGACCACTTTGGCTACGACATCCTCGGCTGTCGTCATCGCCTCGATTTCCCCATCGCCAAGCTGCTGGATTACGCCACCCAAGCCGATGCGCTGGAAGATCACCCCAACCCATTTGCCCTGGTTACCCTGGCCCACCTGCGCACCGGCCAAACCCGGCATGACCCCGAGGCCCGCTATCAGGCCAAACGCACCCTGGTTCGGCTGCTCTACAAGCGCGGCTGGGAGCGCCAGCGTATCCTCGACCTCTTCGCCGTGCTGGACTGGATGATGCGGCTACCCGACGGCCTGGAGCAGAAATTGTGGCAAGATATCGATCAAATTGAAGGAGAGACCCAAATGCGTTATGTCACCAGTGTAGAGCGCCTAGCCACCGAGCGTGGGCTACAAAAAGGCATGGAACAAGGTATGCAACAAGGTTTGCAACAAGGCGTACAACAAGGCATGCAGCAAGGCATGCAGAAAGAAGCCCAAGCCATCCTGGAGCGCCTTCTGCGCAAACGCTTCGGCCCGCTCAGCCCGGAAACCCGCGCCAGGCTGGAAAGCGCCACACTGGATCAGCTTAACCACTGGGCAGACCAGATCCTGGATGCGCCGACGCTGGCGGCCTTGTTTGAGGAGCACTGAAACTTGCTGTACCTGTTTGACATATTAAATGACACAGGGCGGCCCGTGGCCGCCGTGCCCTCGCCGGGAGGCAACCCGATAACAGATCGCCCCCGAGGCCCGCTACCAAGCTAAACGCACCCTGATTCGGTTACTCTATAGGCGCGGCTGGGAGCGCCAGCGCATCCTTGAGGCTTCGGTCCTGGATGAGGTCTTTACCAACCACTAAATAGCACCGACCCGGTCAAATCCAACAGGCGTCTAGGTGATTCTTCAGGCGGCTTTTTCTGTCCTGTTCAGGGTCTCTGATTTGGCAGTATCCCAACTAAATTTGGACAAAGCCCAGTCACTGTAATAGCATCTGCCGCGTGAACAGGTTCCAATCCCAGCCCATGAGGAGTTCGTGATGACGACTGCAGCTACAGAAAAAACCGAGACTGATCTCCATGCCAAATCGGCCCGTGTGATTGCTTCTGCAGTCAAGTGGTCTGCTGCTGCGGCAGTGGTACCTGTTCCCTATGTGGATCTGCTCGCCCTGGCATCGGTCCAGGTCAAGATGGTGCGTGATTTAGCGCGGGTACATGGTCAGGATGCCGGTGATGAGACCCTGCCTGGGGTGATCTCTGCGTTGCTGGGTACCCTGGTTCCAGCCAGCCTCAGCACTGGGCTGCTGGGCAGTTCGCTCAAGGTGATTCCTGGCGGTGGGTCGCTGATTGGCAGCCTGGGCATGGCCGCCTTTGCATCTGCATCTACCTTTGCCATTGGCAAAATCTTTGTGATCCACTTCGCCAAGGGCGGCACCCTCAGCAATTTCAGCGCCGAGGCCGTAGAAGACGATCTGAAGAAGGAGTTTTCCGCCGCCAAAGCCAAATAAGCCTTATGTCAGCCCATCCCGCGTTAATCCTGCTGTATGTACTATTGAGCATTGTGGTTGGCTTTTATGCCCGCAAGCGCTCCGTGGGGTTTGCGGGTGGCTTTGTTCTCTCCTTGCTCCTATCGCCGTTGGTCATGGGTATTGCATTGATGATCGGCAGTCCCCAGTCAAAATAACGTAGATCGACACCATGCCGACAGTCAGCGAAGGTGCGGACAAGGCCACCGAGGGTTTGGGTGAGCGCCTGTTGCGGCTCATTCCTACCCGAAAGCAACAGCAGAACGACCAGTCCCCCCCCTCCAAGCCTCCCCTCGTAGCACAACTATTCAAGCTTGGCAGCCAGGATTCGCTGGCGCGTCTGGCCTGGATTGCCGTGCTGGCGGCGTTCTGTGGCAATGGCGTCCTGCTGCTGTTGAACATGGAGGTGAAACAGCTAGAAAGGCACGACTATTCAACACTGACAGCCTTGCTTTTTGCCGGCTTGTTGGTGGTCTATCGTTTGTCGCAGAACCATTTGATCCGCAAATCCGCCGAGGCCATAGAGTCGGCATTGGACCGCCAGAGGCAGCGGGTGGTGGGCGATGTGCTGAATCTCTCCTTGCGTGATGTCGAGCAGTTGAATGACGATCATCTGCGCGATGGGGTTGCCGCCCAATACAGCGCGCTGTCTCAGACCCTGGTGCCCCTTGTTGCAGGGGTGGAGGGCTTGATCCTGCTGGTTTTTATGTTTGCCTATGTGGTCAGCATATCGGCCTTTGTTGGTTTGTTGACGGTGCTTGTTCTATCGGTGACTGTCATCGGTTACCTGAATAAGAGCAAGCAGTTGGACGCTGAGATGAGCGATGCCAGTCAGGCCGATGCCCATTTTCGCCAGCTCACCGACGCCATTGTGCATGGAGCCAAGGAATTGCAGTTGAGCCTGGGGCGGCGTAATGCATTGCAGGAGGCAATGAATACCAGTTCCCAGGCCATTGCCCGGGGCCGCACCCGATCGGCGGCCCAGTTTGCCGAAATCATAGCCACGGGAACCACCATCTCTTACCTGTTGGTCGGGGCTGTGGTGTTCATTATGCCCTTGATTGTCAACCAAGAGGGTTCCGATATCTCCCGTGAGGTGATCGCCGTTATTTTTCTGTTGGGTCCAATAGGTTCAGTCGTACAGGCCATGCAGCAATACGCTACAGCCCAGTTTGCCCTGCGGGTGATCAACGAGTTTGAGGCCAAGGTGGCATCCTGCCGCAAGGCCACGGAGAGCGTTAGGGGAGGGGATAAGGCGATCCCTGCCCAGGATTTCAGTGAACTCCGGCTAGAGGCCCTGCGCTACCAGCATTTGGGTGAGCAGGGTTTCGCCATCGAACAGATTGATTTACGGCTCAAGCGTGGCCAGATCCTCTTTTTGACCGGTGGTAATGGCTCGGGCAAGACCACCTTGTTGCGGGTGTTGACCGGGCTTTACCCACGGGCAGGAGGGAAGATCATCTTGAACGGTCAAGAGTTGCCCTTGATGCCGCCTCAATCCTACAGAGAGCTGTTTGCCAGCGTATTTTCCGATTTCCACCTGTTCGATCGGCCCTATGGTCTGGATGAGCAGTCCATGCAGCGTTTTGACCATTGGCTGAGACAGCTGGGGGTGCGGGATAAATTGGCTGACAGCCTGGACCACTTGCCCACGGCCAAGCTCTCCACGGGCCAGCGCAAGCGGCTGGCCCTGGCCTATGTGCTGGCGGAAAAAAGGCCCATACTGGTGCTCGATGAATGGGCGGCAGACCAGGACCCGCAAACCCGCCAGCGCTTTTATGAGCAGATATTGCCCCAGCTAAAGGCCGAGGGGTACACGATTTTTTGCATTACCCATGATGAGCATTACTTCCACTGCTGTGATCAGCGGCTGCACATGGTCGAAGGACGGTTGAGTCAAGAGTTACTGTGAAATAATCGTGGCTATCTTCGAGTCCCGAAGCGGCCAAACCTGGTTTCACGTTCCGAGGTGTCCCACACCTAGGAGCCTGTCGGATTTAGGATGCTCCTACTGCGCCGGTGGGAAGAACGGCCCAGAATTGTTTTAAATATTGGCCCCGAATTTTCGTTGCGTAGGCCAACTCAGCGCCTCAAAATCGTGAAAATTTGTTCTCGTTCTCCCACCTTGCTCGCTACGGGCACCTAAACCCGACAGGCTCCCAGTCGCCCTGGCGGGCGACAGTCGGGCTGGAAGCCCGACCTACAACCCGAACTACAACTTGGCCAGCCGCAGCCAGGTGTCCACCATGGTGTCCGGGTTCAGAGAAACGCTGCTGATGCCCTGGGTCACCAGCCATTCCGCCAGGTCCGGGTGATCAGATGGCCCCTGGCCGCAGATGCCGACGTACTTGCCCTTGGCGCGGCAGGTTGCTATGGCCATCTCTAACAGCTTTTTCACCGCCGGGTTGCGCTCGTCGAAGGCCTTGGCCACCAGGGCCGAGTCACGGTCCAGGCCCAGGGTCAGCTGGGTGAGGTCGTTGGAGCCGATGGAGAAGCCGTCGAAGCGCTCCAAGAATTCGTCCGCCAGCAGGGCGTTGGCCGGGATCTCGCACATCATGATCAGGCGCAGGCCGTTCTCACCCCGGCGCAGGCCGTTTTCCGCCAGGCGTTCGATCACCCCATCGGCCTCGTCGAGGGTGCGCACGAAGGGGATCATCACCTCCACATTGGTCAGGCCCATGTCGTTGCGCACCCGCTTCACCGCCTCGCACTCCAGGCGGAAGCAGTCGCGGAAATCCTCGGAGACATAGCGCGAGGCACCCCGGAAGCCGAGCATGGGGTTCTCCTCATGAGGCTCATAGCGCGGTCCGCCGATCAGGTTGGCGTATTCGTTGGACTTGAAATCCGATAGGCGCAGGATCACCGGATGAGGCGCGAAGGCCGCTGCCAGGGTGGCTATGCCCTCGGTCAGCTTGCTGACGTAGTACTCCACCGGATCGCCGTAGGCGGCGATGCGTGGTGCCACCAGCTGTTTGATCTCATCGGTCTGATCGGCATATTCCAGCAATACGCGGGGGTGGATACCGATGCTGTTGCTGATGATGAATTCCAGCCGCGCCAGGCCTATGCCCTGATGGGGGATAGCGGCGAAGCCGAAGGCCCGCTCCGGGTTACCGACGTTCATCATCATCTTTACCGGCGCTGGGGGCATCTGATCCAGTTGCACGGTCTTGTGCTCGAAGGCCAGCGCGCCCTGATAGACCAGGCCGGTGTCGCCCTCGGCGCAGGACACGGTAACCGCCTCGCCATCGCGCACCCGCTCGGTGGCGTCACCGCAGCCCACCACCGCCGGCACGCCCAGCTCGCGGGCGATGATGGCGGCGTGGCAGGTGCGGCCGCCGCGGTTGGTGACTATGCCGGAGGCGCGTTTCATGATCGGCTCCCAATCGGGGTCGGTCATATCGGTGATGAGCACGTCGCCGGGCTTGACCTGATCCATCTGCGCCAGGCTGCTGATCACCCGCGCCGCGCCGCTGCCAATGCGCTGGCCAATGGCGCGACCCTCGCACAGCACCTCTCCGCGCTGCTGCAGCTCGTAGCGTTCGATGACGCCGCCACTGCGGCTTTGCACCGTCTCCGGCCGCGCCTGCACCACATACAGCTGGCCATCCAGGCCGTCGAGGGCCCATTCGATGTCCATGGGGCGGCCGTAGTGCTGTTCGATGGTCAGGGCGCAGCGGGCCAGCTCTTCTATCTGCGAATCCTTGATGCAGAATTGCTGCCGCTCGGCCTCGCTGCAGGGGCTGGTGCGTACCTTCTCCGGCCCCTCGGCGTAGGTCATGCGGATCGCCTTGCTTCCCAGCTGGCGGCGCAGTATCGCTGGCCGGCCAGCGCTTAGGGTGGGCTTGTGCACATAGAATTCGTCCGGGTTGACCGCACCCTGCACCACCAGCTCGCCGAGGCCGTAGCTGCCAGTGATGAACACCGCATCGCGGTAGCCGCTTTCGGTGTCCAGGGTGAAGATGACGCCGGACGCGGCCAGGTCGCTGCGCACCATTTTCTGGATGCCGGCGGACAGGGCGACCTTGCGGTGATCGAAGTTCTGGTGCACCCGGTAGGCGATGGCACGGTCGTTGAACAGGGAGGCGAACACCTCGTGGATGCAGTGCAGCAGGGCCTCGTGGCCGCGCACATTGAGGAAGGTCTCCTGTTGACCGGCGAAGGAGGCGTCCGGCAGGTCCTCGGCGGTGGCCGAGGAACGCACCGCCCAGGAGCAATCGCTGCCGTACTCGGCATCCAGCTCGGCGAAGGCCTCTTCCAGGGCGCTGCTGAAGGCGGTGGGGAAGGGCGTCTCCATCACCAGGCGGCGGATCTCGCGGCCGGTGCGGGTCAGGGCTTCGATGTCATCCACATCCAGGGCGTCGAGCATGGCACCGATCTGATCGTTCAGCCCGCTCTGGGCAAGAAACTCGCGATAGGCCTCGGCGGTGGTGGCAAAGCCACCGGGCACGCGCACCCCCAGGTCAGCCAGATGATGGATCATCTCGCCCAGGGAGGCATTCTTGCCGCCGACCAGTTCGACCTGGTCGATACGCAGTTCTTTTAAAGGGATGACGTAGGGGTTCATGGACTCTCCTCAGGGCTGATGTTGGCAGTCAGGCCACAGAGACACAGAGATCACAGAGTTTTTTCAATGCGTTATATCTCAGCCCGATTCGCCCAGATAGGGCTTGAATGGTTACTCTTCGATACATTGATTTTTCTCTGTGTGCTCTGTGGCTCCGTGGCTAAATGCGCTTTAGGTGTGGCATCGATCGATGTTGCGTTGCAAAATAACCTTTTAACCTGTCAGGCGCTGCTGTCAAGCCTTGGGCGTCATTTTTTTTAATTTTTCTGTAACCAAAGGGGATGGGAGATGGGCAAGCGCACGGTATTTTTTCTTTCGGATCGCACCGGCATTACCGTCGAGATGCTCGGCAACAGCCTGCTGTCGCAGTTTGACGGCATTGATTTTCATCGGGTACACATCCCCTTTCTGGATAGCGAGGAGAAGCTGGCCGAGGCCATAGCCCGCATCGAAAAGGCCGGTGAGATCGAACGCCACCCGCCGCTGGTGTTCTCCACCCTGGTGGAGTCCGGTCTGCGTGATCAGCTGGAGCACTCGCCCTGTCACCTGATCGACCTGTTCGAGCACTTCATCCCCGATCTGGAGCAAGAGCTGGGTCGCCCCTCGGGCAGGGCGGTGGGCCGCACCCACGGCATCGGCAACCTGGCGGAATACGAGCGCCGGGTGGATTCCATGCACTATTCCCTGAGCCATGACGACGGTGCCAAGCTGACCAATCTGGGCAAGGCCGAGGTGATCCTTATCGGCGTGTCACGCTCCGGCAAGACCCCTACCTGCCTGTACCTGAGCCTGCACTACGGCCTGTTCGCCGCCAATTACCCGCTGATCCCCGAGGACCTGGAGCAGCACCGCTTGCCAGAGGCGCTGAGGCCCCATAAAGAGCGCCTGTTCGGCTTGACCCTGCAACCCGAGCGACTGCACCAGATCCGCCAGGCACGCCGAGGCGGCAGCGACTACGCCGCGCTGGATACCTGTCGGCGGGAGATCCGTCAGGCAGAGAGCCTGTTTGCCCGCGAGGGCATCCCGATGATCAACAGCAGCTCCCTGTCCATCGAAGAGATTGCCACCGAGATCCTGCGACGGTTGAAGTTGAAGGGGCACAGGTGACGGAGGACAGAAGACAGAAGCCAGAGGACGGAGGATAGAGGACAGGGTGAAGCACGTCAGCCAGCCAGTCATCCAGCTTGGCGCAGTTTGTTTAACTGCGTCATGATTGCGCCAACACGCCTCTAAAGGGTGCCAAAACCCATGCCATCCACGACAGATCGGGTCAGCAGCACCCGCTCATCGCCAACCGGGGTGGCGCTAAGCCAGCTTTTCTGTGAAAGTCGTCACAACACCTCATTGGCGTAGTCCGCCAGGCGTGAGCGTTCGCCGCGCAGCAGGGTGATGTGGCCGCTGTGGTCCCAGCTCTTGAAGTGATCCACCACATAGGTCAGGCCGGAGGTGGTTTCGGTCAGGTAGGGGGTGTCGATCTGGGCGATATTGCCCAGGCAGATCATCTTGGTGCCGGGGCCGGCGCGGGTGATCAGGGTCTTCATCTGCTTTGGCGTCAGGTTCTGCGCCTCGTCGATGATGATGTATTTGTTCAGAAAGGTGCGCCCGCGCATGAAGTTCAGCGAGTGGATGCGGATGCGGCTTTTGAGCAAATCATCGGTGGCGGCGCGGCCCCAGCTGCCGCCCTCGGGCTGGGCCAGCACCTCCAGGTTGTCCATCAGGGCACCCATCCAGGGGGTCATCTTTTCCTCCTCGGTGCCGGGCAGAAAGCCGATATCCTGGCCCACGGGCACGGTGACCCGGGTCATGATGATCTCGCTGTAGATGTTCTGGTCCAGCACCTGGGTCAGGCCAGCGGCCAGGGTCAGCAGGGTCTTGCCGGTGCCGGCCGTGCCCAGCAGGGTAACGAAGTCCAGATCCGGGTCCATGAGCATGTTCAGCGCGATATTCTGCTCCCGGTTGCGCGCCCCTATGCCCCAGACGCCGTGCTTGGGGCTGCGGTAATCATTGGCCAGCTCGATGGTGGCGCTGTCCTCTTTCACCTTGCGCACCAGGGCCTCGAAGCCGCTCTCGTCCTCCATATAGACGCACTGATTGGGGTACCAGTCGGCCAGGTCCGGGCCTTTGACTTGGTAGAAGGTGCGCCCCTGCTCCTGCCAGGATTCCACATCCTTGCTGTGGCTGTCCCAGAAGTCTGCCGCCAGCTCGGTCTTGCCCTGATAGAGCAGATCGACGTCGTCGAGTACCTTGTCGCTGTGATAGTCCTCGCTGCGCAGGCCGAGCACGGCGGCCTTGATGCGCATGTTGATGTCCTTGGAGACCAGGATGACCGGCTTCTCTCCGCATTCCTTCTGCAGCGCCATGCTGACGCCGAGGATGTTGTTGTCCGGGGTCTGACCGGGGAGAAAGTCGGGCAGGCTGTGTTCGCGCTTGCTGGTCTGGAAGAAGATGCGCCCGCGCTCCAGTCGATCATTCTCGCGCAGACCGCTGCTGGGCATGGGCAGCTGCAGGCCCGCCTCGATCTCCTCACGGCTGCGCCCGGCCATCATCTCATCCAGAAAACGGCTCACCTGACGCACGTTGCGCGCCACCTCGGAGACCCCCTTCTTGCCGTGGTCCAGCTCCTCCAGTACGGTCATGGGCAGGAAGATATCGTGCTCCTGAAAGCGAAACAGGCAGCTGGGATCGTGCATCAGCACGTTGGTATCCAGGATAAAGAGTTTTTTGCTCATGGGAGCTCCGGTTGGGTTTGGCGCGGAGAGGCAAGGAGTCCGCAGATAAAGGCTAATGGATGCGAATAGCTTTAAGAATTCAAGGAGATAGAATCCTAGAATCTTAGAGTCTTAGAGTCTTAGAGTCTTAGAGTCTTAGAGTCTTAGAGTCCTAGTGTCTTTGTATTCTCAGTTAAACCCGGATTCCGCTGTGCTCTATCCGGGCTGCTCCCAGCTGATGGCTGACCGCTGCTTATGCCAGCTGCCGCAGGGCTTCAAGCACTTCTGCCACATGGCCCTTGACCTTGACCTTGCGCCATTCCCGGCGCAGCACGCCGTCCGGGTCGATGAGGAAGGTGCTGCGCTCTATGCCCAGGTATTCTCTGCCGTAGTTCTTTTTCAGCTTGATTACGTCGAACAGCTTGCACAGGGCCTCTTCCTTGTCCGAGATCAGCTCGAAGCCAAAGCCTTGCTTGGCCTTGAAGTTCTCCTGGGCCTTGAGGCCATCGCGGGAGGCACCCAGTATCTGGCAGTTGGCAGCGGCAAACTCCGCAGCGGCGGCGCTGAAGTCCAGGCCCTCGGTGGTGCAGCCGGGGGTACTGGCCTTGGGGTAGAAGTAGAGCACCAGAAACTGGCCAAGGTAGTCGCTGAGCCGGGCCTGGCGGTTGCCGGTGAGCAGGAGTTCACAGTCGGGGATGGGCTGGTCCAGGGCGATTTCGATCATACTGGGGTTCCTTAAGAAAGACTGTTCAGTCCGCAGATGAATTCAAGAAGATAGCGGTTTAGTGGTATTAGTGGTTTGGCCTTTTACCGGATTTCGCTGCGTTGCATCCGGGCTACGCTCAGTTGACGGCTGACGGCTGACGGCTGACGGCTGGAGGCTTTAACCTAAAAAGAGCATTTGGCCACAGAGCCACAGAGTACACAGAGAAAAATCAATGTGTTGGAAAGCGAACATTCAACACCTTCTAGGTTAGCCCAGTCTGATAGGTAACTCATTGAAACAACTCTGTGATCTCGGCTCAGGCTCCAGGCTTCGCTCTACCTCCTCCGTCCCTGGAGTCGTCTGTGTCTCTGTGGCTTAACTGAGGAATATAGGTTTAAGCGTTCATTTGCGGACTTAAAGTAAAAGCTAACTCAGCGCTTCATCGGCTCCAGCACGGCGTCCAGGTTCATCGAATCACAGAAGTCCATGAACTCGTCGCGCAGGGTGGCGATGTGCAGGTTGGCCGGTACGCCTATGCTCATCTGTACCGAGAACATGGGGGTGCCGGTGTGGGGCGCGGCATAGCTGCCGGTGACCATGTCCTCGATGTTGATCTCGCGCTGGGAGAAGAAACTGGCCAGGTGGTGGACTATGCCGGGGTGGTCAAGGGCGACCACCTCTACCATGTAGGGCAACTGATCGGCGCTGGGCTGGCGCTCTTCGGTGCGTTCGCAGATGATGGTCAGGCCAAGGGATTTGCGCAGCTCGGGCAGTGCGTTCTCCAGCTTGGCCAGGGTGTTCCAGTTGCCGCGTACCATCATCAGGATGGCGAATTCGCCGCCGAGCACGGTCATGCGGCTGTCCAGGATGTTGAGATCGTAATCAAGCAGCAGCTTGGTCAGGCGATCGACGATCCCGGGACGATCCGTGCCCAGGGCGGAGAGGACCAGATAGTTGTTGATGGCGGGCATGCTCGGTTCAGACTCCTGTGGCTGGGGCTTGGGTTCTGCCTTGCCAGTGGGATGCCAAGGCCGAATGCAGCTAGTTTAGCTTTGCCCAAGGCCTTTGGATAGCCCGAGTTTGACCCGAGCTTGACCGAGGCATTGCGTGACCCATGGCGCAAACCGGGCTAGAATTGGCCCCTTTGGCGATAATCCGTGAGTGGTGTGCAAATGATTCAGGGCAGTCTGGTGGCGTTGGTCACGCCGATGCTGGCGTCGGGCGAGGTGGATTTTTCCTGTCTTGAGCGCCTGCTTGACTGGTATGTTGAGCAGGGCAGTAACGGCATTGTCGCGGTGGGCACCACCGGCGAGTCCTCTACCCTGGATGAACAGGAGCATTGCGAGGTGATCCGCCGTTGCGTGGAGCACCTGGACGGGCGGCTGCCGCTGATTGCCGGTACCGGGGCCAACTCCACCCGCGAGGCCATCGCCCTGACCCGCTGCGCCAGGCAGGTGGGGGCCGACGCCTGCCTGCTGGTCACCCCCTATTACAACAAGCCCACCCAGGAGGGCCTGTATCGACACTACCGCGCCATTGCCGAGGCGGTGGATATGCCCCAGATCCTCTACAACGTGCCCGGTCGTACCGCCTGTGACATGCTGCCTGAGACCGTTGGCCGACTGGCCCCGATTGAAAACATCATCGGTATCAAGGAGGCCACTGGCGATCTGAACCGTGTCACCCGTCTGCGTGAGCTGTGCGGCAGTGATTTTGCCCTGTTCAGCGGCGATGATGCCAGCTCGCGTGAGTTTCTTCTGCTCGGTGGTGATGGCGTCATCTCGGTGACCGCCAATGTCGCCCCTCGCCAGATGAGCCAGATGGTCGCCGCCGCCATCGCCAGCTGCGGCACCGAGGCCGAGGCGCTGGATGCCCCCTTGGCGGAGTTGCATCAACGCCTGTTCATCGAGGCCAACCCGATCCCGGTAAAATGGGCCCTGGCGGAAATGGGCCTGATCCCCGAGGGCATACGTCTGCCCCTGACCTGGCTGTCCGAGGACGCCCGGCCGACAGTGCGTGAGGCACTGCTCGCTGCCGGCCTGGTCTAGCCTTCTGCGGAACCCCCGAGCATGAAGTTACCCATTGTCCTGCCCCTGATCCTGTTTCTCACCGGCTGTAACCTGATGCCGGAGATGGACAGCCTGGTGGAAGACCGCAAGGTCGAATACAAAAAGTCCCGCGATGCCCAGAAAGACCTGGAGGTACCGCCTGACCTGACCCGAGACCGCATCGACAACGCCCTGGTGGTGCCGGACATAGGTGCCTCGGGCTCGGCCACCTTCTCTGAATACAGCAGCGAGCGCCACTCTGGCAGTCGTCCGACCGGTACGGCCACGGGCGTGCTGACCAAGGTCGAGGCAATCGATCTACAGCGCAACGGCGACAAGCGCTGGCTGGTGATCAAGGCACCACCGGCCCAGGTCTGGTCCTCGCTGATCGCCTTCTGGCAGGAAAACGGCGTGTTGCTGCTGGAGCAGGACCCCGAGGTGGGCCTGATGCGCACCTCCTGGCTGGAAAACCGCGCCGACATCAAGTCCGACTTCATCACCGACGCCATCCGCGGCGTGTTTGATGGCCTCTATTCCGCCGACACCCGCGACCAATTCCGCGTGCGCCTGGAAGAAGGGCCGGACAACAGCACCGAACTCTACCTGACCCATCGTGGTATGCAGGAGAAGATCATGGCCGGCTCGAACAATCAGGGCGAGCAGTCGGTGTGGGTACCGCGCCCTACCGACCACGGCCTGGAGGCCGTGATGCTGCGCCGTATCATGATCTACCTGGGGGTCAACGAAAAACGCGCCACCGCCGAGGTGCAGAAAAAGGGCAGCCAAGGCGCGGCGCGCTCGCGTTCGCAACTGCTGCGTAACAGCAATGAGGTGGCCCTGCGTATCGATGAAGACCTGGAGCGCTCCTGGCGCCTCACCGGCGTGGCCCTGGATCGGGTCGGCTTTGCCGTGGAGGACAGGGACCGCAATCAGGGCGTCTATTTCGTACGTTACAACGACCCCTACGCCGATCAGGAAAAGAAAGAAGGGCTGCTGTCCAAACTGGCCTTCTGGAGCGACGACAGCCAGCTGAACAAGACCAGCCAATACCAGGTACGGCTCTCCCCACGCAATCCGGGCACCGAGGTCAGCGTCCACAGCGAGCAGGGCCAGAGGGACAACTCGGCCACGGCTGTACGCATCCTCACCCTGCTGCACGAACAGATTCGCTGATTCGGCCAGGCCCAGTGGAACCAAATAGGGCGCAGAGGGCGCAAAGAAGCGCAAAGAGCGCAGAGATGGAAAAGTGCTCGTGTGAGCTGGCTGCTCAGCCCAGTTTGATTTGTGGCCGGTGAGGGGGTGAGAGAGGCAAGGATCAGGGGCGACGAATCCAGGGCTAATACCTCATGATCCTTGGAGTGAAAAGAAGGAGGCAGGGTTTTGCTATCGACGGTTGAACAAAGAAGACTACAGCTCTCAAAGAGCACTGGAGCGGAAAAAAAGGCCTATTTCGGTCAATTTCTTACTCCCGAAAGAACGGCGGTGTTTATGGCGGGTCTTTTTCCGGATGGAGAGGGGTCTTGTCATCTTCTTGATGCTGGCGCAGGGATCGGCTCCTTATCTGCTGCTTTTTTGGATCGATGGAGAAGTGGGGGGCTTCACTTTGAGCGGGTGAAAGTTCATGCCTTTGAGCTGGACCATGGTTTGACTGAACACTTGTCGAGAACACTTGAAAAATACAATCACAGAGGAGATTTTTCCGCTGACATCCATGCAGAGGACTTCATCCATTCTGCGGTTGAATCATTGTCCGGCAATCTGTTTTCCAAGCCCTCGGAACGAGTTACCCATGTAATCCTTAATCCTCCTTACAAGAAGCTAAATAGTAATTCTGCGCACCGGCTGGCCTTGCGCCGTGTTGGTATCGAAACGGTAAACCTGTATAGCGCCTTTGTGGCGCTTGCTATCGCCCTGGCTGAGTCGGGCGGGCAGATTGTCGCCATCATTCCACGCAGCTTCTGCAATGGGCCCTATTACCGACCCTTCCGTGATTTCATACTTGAGCGGGCGGCCATTCGCCATATGCATCTGTTTAACTCACGCAGCAAAGCCTTCAAGGACGACAATGTGCTACAAGAAAACATTATTATCCGCCTGGAGCGTGGCGGCAAACAGGGGCCGGTGATGGTTTCGACCTCAACCGATGATAGCTTTTCCGATCTCGTCACCCATGAACATCCGTTCGACCGGATCCTGTTTTCTGATGATCCCGAGCGGTTTATTCATGTCCCCACCTCGTCAGAGCATGACGCCATCGATCTGCCCCCAGGGATTCGCTGCACACTGGCCCATCTTGGCCTCAATGTTTCGACCGGGCCGGTGGTTGATTTCCGACTGAAATCCTATCTTCGTGATACACCGGGGCCGCACACCGCGCCATTACTCTATCCTGCCCATTTTAGCGGCAGCGGCACAACCTGGCCAATTGAGGGCCTGAAGAAGCCTAACGCTATCGAGCGGAATGCCGACACCGAGAGGTGGCTTTACCCGAACGGATTTTATTGCGTGGTGCGCCGTTTTTCGTCCAAGGAGGAGAAGCGCCGAATCGTGGCGAGCGTGGTTGAACCCGAGTCATTTGGCGGTGTGCCCGTGCTGGGTTTTGAGAATCATCTCAACCTGTTTCATGAGAACAAGCACGGCCTGCCTGAGCCGCTGGCTCGTGGGCTGGCCCTGTTCCTGAACACGACGGCAGTGGATCAGTATTTCCGGCGCTTCAGCGGCCACACCCAGGTCAATGCCACCGACCTCAAGCAAATGAAATACCCCTCGCGCGCTACTCTGATCCAGCTTGGCGAGTGGTCCATGCAGCAAGGAACGCTCACGCAAGAGCAGATCGAGAGCAAGCTTGGAACCTTGACCGGATGAGGAAAAAGAAGGATTACATCGAGGCAGCACGGCAGATCATCATTTCTTTGGGCCTGCCTCGGGCACAACAGAACGAGCGTTCTGCCCTTTGCCTGCTGGCGCTGCTGAATCTCAGGCCAGGCAAGTCATGGGCCGATGCGGAAAACCCCCTGCTGGGTATCACGCCGATTATGGATTGGGCGCGGGAGTACTATGGTAAGGAGTATGCACCCAATACCCGCGAGACGGTGCGGCGTCAGACCATGCACCAGTTCTGCGATGCAGGCATGGCCCTATACAATCCGGACAAGCCTGATCGTCCGGTAAACAGCCCGAAAGCCGTATATCAAATAGAGCCCGCCGCGCTGGCTCTTGCGCGAACCTTTGGCACTTCGGCATGGCCTGACCACCTGGCCGCCTATCTTGCCGAGCGTGTAACGCTGGTTGCCCGCTACGCCAAGGAGCGTGAGCAAAACCACATCCCGGTCGAGATGGCGCCGGGTCAGCAAATCGTCCTCAGTCCCGGTGAGCACAGCGAACTCATTCGGGCCATTATCGAGGACTTTGCCCCACGCTTCGCGCCGGGTAGCGTGCTGGTATATGCGGGAGATACAGGCGACAAGTGGGGCTATTTTGACGCCGCGCTGCTGGCCGGGCTGGGGGTCAATGTGGATTCACACGGCAAGATGCCTGATGTGGTGCTGCACTATACCGAGAAAAACTGGTTGCTACTGGTGGAGTCCGTTACCAGTCACGGGCCGGTCGATGGCAAGCGGCACACTGAGCTTGCCGGATTGTTTGCCGGATCGACCGCCGGACTTGTCTATGTCACTGCCTTTCCAGACCGGGCCATTATGGGCCGCTACCTTGGCGAGATTGCATGGGAAACGGAAGTTTGGGTGGCAGATGCCCCCTCACATTTGATCCATTTCGATGGTGATCGTTACCTTGGGCCATACAATGCGCCCTGAACAAGCCGCTGCATTTGGACGCTAAGCGCGCAGCGGCGCAATGCCGCCACTGAGCCTGGTTTAACTAGGCATCGCCCTTGTCCTTGGCACTGCCGGAGAAGCCGCTGGCCTTGAGGAATTGCGCCTGCATCTGTTCCCAGATCTTCAGGTTCTCTTCGGTCATGCGCGCCAGGCCTTCCATGGGGTTGCTGCTCAGGGAGTTGAGAAAGGCCTCATTTTGCCGGGTGAACAGGTTCAGGCTCTCTTCCAGATAACGGCTGAAGGGGTTCTGCAGGGCACCGCCGTAGAAGCGGATGATCTGGCCCAGCATGGAGGCGCTGAACAGGGGCTCGCCACCGGCCTCGGTCTCCAGGATGATCTGCATGAGGATGGCGCGGGTGATGTCCTCGCTGCTGTTGGAGTCGATCACCTTGATTCCCTCACCCTGAACAATCAGCCCCTTGAGATCGGAGAGGGTGATGTATTTGCTCTGATCGGTATCGTAGAGACGGCGGTTGGGGTATTTTTTGATCAAGCGTTCGGCCATGGTGGATCCTTAGCGGTGCAGGGGTAAAGCAGGGGCGCAAGTGTAATCCATTTGGCGCTCAAAAGCTTGTTGGTTGCCAGCGGCCAGCTTTCAGCCTTCAGCCGCCAGCGGCCAGCCGCCAGCTTCCAGCTGGCCGCTGACTCCTACTCCCGCTCCACCGCCATGGCCACGCCCATGCCGCCACCTATGCACAGGGTGGCCAGGCCGCGCTTGGCATCGCTGCGCTGCATCTCGTGCAGCAGGCTCACCAGCACGCGGGCACCGGAGGCGCCTATGGGGTGACCCAGGGCGATGGCTCCGCCGTTGACGTTGACCTTGTCCGTGTCCCAGCCCATGTCCTGGTTGACGCACATGGCCTGGGCGGCGAAGGCCTCGTTGGCCTCGATGCGGTCCAGGTCGGCCACCTGCCAACCGGCCTTGGCCAGGGCCTTGCTGGAGGCGGGGATGGGGCCTGTGCCCATGATCGCCGGGTCCACCCCGGCGGAGGCGAAGGCGGCGATGCGGGCCATGGGCTTCAGGCCCAGCGCCTTGGCCTTGGATTCGGCCATGACGATGACCACGGCGGCACCGTCGTTGATCCCAGAGGCATTGCCAG
Source organism: gamma proteobacterium SS-5 (assembly GCA_009497875.2). Classification (NCBI taxonomy): domain Bacteria; kingdom Pseudomonadati; phylum Pseudomonadota; class Gammaproteobacteria; order Chromatiales; family Sedimenticolaceae; genus Magnetovirga; species Magnetovirga frankeli. The sequence continues at coordinate 1,538,850 of CP032508.2, forward strand.
CGGTCACCGTACCCTCCCTGGAGAAGGCCGGGCGCAGCTTGGCCAGTGTTTCGGCGGTGGTGCCGGCGCGGGGGAACTCGTCGCGCTCGAAGATTAGCGGCTCGCCCTTGCGCTGGGGGATCTCCACGGGGATGATCTCATCGGCAAAGCGGGCCTGGTTCAGGGCGGCCTCGGCCTTTTGCTGGGAGCTGGCGGCAAACAGGTCCTGTTCGGCGCGGCTGTAGTTGTATTTGTCGGCGATATTCTGCGCGGTAACGCCCATGTGATAGTCGTTGAAGGCATCCCAGAGGCCATCGACGATCATGGTATCGGTCAGCTTCCAATCGCCCATCTTGGTCCCGTTGCGCGAATTGGGCAGGGCATGGGGGGCGGCGCTCATGTTCTCCTGACCACCGGCCACGACGATCTCGGCATCGCCGCAGAGCACCGATTGCATGGCCAGGTGTACCGCCTTGAGCCCGCTGCCGCAGACCTTGTTGATGGTCATTGCCGGGGTCTCCACCGGCAGGCCGGCGGCTATGCTGGCCTGGCGGGCCGGGTTCTGGCCGACCCCGGCGGTGAGTACCTGGCCGAGGATCACCTCGTCCACCTGTTCAGGCTTGATGCCGGTCTTGGCCAGCAGGCCGGAGATGACCTTGGCACCCAGTTGATGGGCCGGAATACCGGCCAGGCTGCCGCCAAAGCTGCCGATTGCGGTGCGGCCTGCGGCCACTATCACTACGTTTTCAGTCACAATTGCTTCCCCATGGGTTTTGTGGATTTGGATATACTCTGATTGCTGAAGCGGAATCCAGGCTACAGCCGCACCGGAGAAGACTAATGCAAGCCGTCCCGGATTGGAAATTGTTGCAGCGCACAAACTTCGGTGCTAGTTTACACTCTGACCTTCAAACAGCAAACTACAGGAACCCACCACATGACAGATTCCCCCTTCTGGAACGATGACTGGATGAAGATCCAGCAAAAATACTGGGACAACTGGAGCGACATGAGCCGCAAGGCCATGGGTATGGACAGGCCGGCCAAATCGCCCTGGGAGAGCGCCATGGACCACTGGTGGCAGGCGGTCTCCCCCTCGGTGCCGGATACCGGCAGTGATTTCATGCGCCGGATGATGGATCAGGGCAAGCAATTCTTTCGCATGAGTGATGAGTTTGGCAAGAACTATCAGGCCAGCAACGACTGGCTGGAGGCGGTAAACAAGACCTTCAGCGACATGCAGCAGATGTTTGCCGGCGGCATGGAGCAGGCCGCCAATCTGGCCGGGAGTGGTGCCGAGGAGCCCCTGCACAAGCTCATGGCCTTCTGGGAGATGCCGCTGGACAACTGGCAGCGCATGGCCAGCTCGCTGGCCCCCATGCCTGGCGACCTGCTCCGCAACATGCCGCGCAGCGGCCAGCTGGATGCCCTGTTCAGCGCCCCTGGCCTGGGCTACACCCGCGAGGAAGAGGGTCAGTACAAGGAACTCATGCAGCGTGGCCTGGCCTATCAGCAGGCCCTGGGCGAATACAGCCAGTTCTTCTCCAACCTGGGCATGGCCTCGGTGGAGCGCATGCGCGGCAAGGTGCAGGCCCTGCTTGAATCCGGCAAGGCCATAGACTCGGCCCGCGGCCTCTACGATCTCTGGGTGGCCGCCTGTGAAGAGGTCTATGCCGAACAGGTGATGACCCCGGAATACGCCAAGATCCACGGTGGCCTGGTGAATGCCCTGATGGCCCTCAAGCAAAAGATGGGGCAGATGGCCGATGAGAATCTGGGTGCCCTGAACATGCCCACCCGGCGCGAACTGCGTACCCTGCAGCAGCGTTTGCAGGAATCTCGGCGTGAGATCAAGGGCCTGCGCGCCCAGATGGATGTGTTGCAGGAACAGGTACAGCAGCTGCGCGCGATCCAGGTGCAGGCCGCCAACGCCGCCCCGGCCCAGGCCCAGGCACAGACCGGGTCCGGGACCGAGAGCAGCGCCCCGGCAGCGGCCAGCAGCGTCAAGCCCAAGCCCGCGCGCAAGAAGGCCAGCACCCGGCGCAGCGCCGACAGTGCCGAGTAGAGCGGCGAACCCTGATAAGACGACCCCGGCGCCGAGCGCTGGTTACTGAGGAGAAGAATAGTGCAACCCTTTAATTTTCGACCCGATCAACTGGCTGAAGAGATGTTCGACTACAGCCGCAAGCTGGGCAAGGGCGTGGAGAATCTGCTCCATGCCGAGAGCATAGACACCGGCGTTACCCCCAAGGTGGAGGTCTATGCCGAGGACAAGCTGCGCCTGTACCGCTACGAGGCCCCGGCCAAGGTAGTGCAAAATCGGGTACCGATCCTGATCGCCTACGCCCTGGTCAACCGCCCCTACATGACCGACCTGCAAGAGGACCGCTCCCTGGTGCGCAACCTGCTGGCGGCGGGGCAGGATGTCTATCTGATCGACTGGGGCTACCCGGACGAGGCCGACGCCAGCCTGAGCATGGATGACTACATCAACGGCTACATGGACCGCTGCGTCGATGTCATCCGCAGCCGCCACAAGCTGGAGCAGATCAACCTGCTGGGCATCTGCCAGGGCGGGGCCTTCAGCCTCTGCTACGCCTCCCTGCACCCGGACAAGGTCAAGAACCTGATCACCATGGTCACCCCGGTGGACTTCAAGACGCCGGACAACATGCTCTCCGCCTGGGTGCAGCACATGGACGTGGATCTGATGGTGGACACCATCGGCAACGTGCCGGGCGAGCTGCTCAACTGGACCTTCCTGTCGATGAAACCCTTTAGCCTGATGGGGCAGAAATACATCGCCATGGTGGATGTGCTGGAGGACGAGGACCGGCTGAAGAACTTCCTGCGCATGGAGAAGTGGATCTTCGACAGCCCGGACCAGGCCGGTGAGACCTTCCGTCAATTCATCAAGGACTTCTATCAGAATAACGGTTTTATCAACGGCGGGGTCAAACTCGGTGGCCGTACCGTGGACCTGAAAAACATCAGCTGTCCCATCCTCAACGTCTATGCCGAGCAGGACCACCTGGTGCCGCCGGACGGCTCCAAGGTGCTCAAGGGCATGACCAGCAGCAAGGACTACACCGAACTGGCCTTCCCCGGCGGTCATATCGGCATCTACGTCAGTGGCAAGGCGCAAAAGACCCTGCCACCGGCCATCGGCGAGTGGTTGGACAAGCATTCCTGAGGTCTATGGGTCGGACCGAGCCAAAAAACTGTCTGAGCGCCTGGGTGCTGGCCCGATTCAGGGCCGTTGCCCGGGTGATTTGACGGCAATCTTCTCCTGCCAATACTGTGCCCGTTGCAGTAGGGCGGTTTCGTCCAGGCTGGTGATGGCCCCGTTTTTCACCAGCTGGCGGCCGTTGACCCAGACCTGGCTGACCTGATGGCGGGAGCTGGCATACACCAGCTGGGAGATGGGGTTGTAGAGGGGACGGCTGTGGATGCCGCCCAGGTCCACTGCCACCAGATCGGCGGCCTTGCCCGGCTCGATGGAGCCGGTGATTTCCTCCAGCCCCAGGGCCTTGGCCCCGTTCAGGGTGGCCATGCGCAGGGCCGTGGCGGCGGGCAGGGTGGCGGGGTCGCCGCTGACGCCCTTGGCCAGCAAGGCGGCGCTGCGCATTTCGCTGAACATATCCAGGTCGTTGTTGCTGGCGGCACCGTCGGTGCCCAGGGCGACATTGACCCCGGCCTGCAACACTTGGCCGACCGGACAGAAGCCGCTGGCCAGCTTAAGGTTGGACTCCGGGCAATGGATCAGTTGGCAACCGGCGGCTGCGATCAGCTCGATCTCGTCCGCCTCCAGCTGGGTCATGTGTACCGCCTGCAGGGCCGGGGTGAGCAGGCCGAGGCGCTCCAGGCGACGCAGCGGGCGCTGGCCGAATTGGCTCAGGCTTTGCTGGATTTCATCGCCCGTCTCGTGCAGATGGATGTGGATGGGTACCGGCGGGTCGAGTTCGTCGGCGATGGCGCGCAGGCGGTTGAAGCTGTCGTCCGATACCGAGTAGGGCGCATGAGGGGCGAAGCTGAAGCGGATCAGCGGATGACCGGCGTATTGGTCGCGCAGCTCCAGGCCCTTGTGGATGTAGCTGGCCGGGCCATCGGCCCAGCTGGAGGGGAAGTCGATCAGGATCATCCCCAGCTGGGCGCGGATGCCGGCCTCGGCGGCGGCATGGGCGGTGACATTGGGGTGAAAGTACATATCGTTGAAGCAGGTGGTGCCGCCGCGCAGCATCTCGGCGATGGCCAGGCGGCTGCCATCGGCAACGAATTCCTCCCCCATCCAGTGCTGTTCGGCAGGCCAGATGTGCTCTTGCAGCCAGGTCATCAGCGGCAGGTCATCGGCCAGGCCGCGCAGCAGGTTCATGCTGGCATGGCTGTGGGCGTTGATCAGGCCGGGGATCAGGGCCTGCCGCTCCAGGCGGTGCAGCTGCCCGGGCCGGTATTTCACTTCGGCCTCGGCTGCGGGCAGAAGCTCCAGGATGCGTCCGGCGTGGATCGCCACGGCGTGATCGGCGAGTACCTGTGCGTGGGGCTCGACAGGGATAACCCAGGGGGCGATGATCAGGCTGTCGATCTGCATGGTCGCTGTGCCTATTCTTCCTCTTCGGACTTGGGCGGTACGCGCTCGACGATGATCTGCTCGATGCGGCTGTTGGAGGCCCCTTGGATCAGCACCTTGAGGCCGTCGATCTCAAACTGCTCGTCTTCGTCAGGGATGCGTTCGATGTCCTCCAGGATCCACAGGCTGACGGTGTCGGTGGGCTTGCCCGGCAGGTCGATGTCGAAGAAGTTCTCCACCACGCGCAGCTCGGTGCTGCCATCTACCAGGATCTTGCCCTCAGCCAGCAGCATGTATTCGTCGGGCAGGTCGTCGCTTTCGTCGTAGATCTCGCCCACCACCTCTTCCAGCAGGTCCTCCAGGGTGACCACGCCCTGCATGGCACCGTGCTCGTTGACCACTACGGCCATGTGCTGCTTGCTCTTGCGCAGGCTGCTGAGCAGCTCGCCAATGGGCTGGTTTTCCGGACAGAACACCGGCTCGTGGCCCAGGTCGCCGATCTGCGCGCTGTAGCGCTTGTTGGCCAGGGCGTGGAGTATATCGCGCAGCTGTAGGATCTTGACGATCTCGCCGGTGCCGGTGTTGAACAGGGGGATGCGGCTGTAGGACTGGTGATCGATAAGGTCGATGATGGTCTCGATGCTGAGGTTGCAGTCCAGCTGGAAGACATCCCGGCTGGGGGTCATCACATCGGCGGCGACCAGGTCGTTGAGGTTGAAGATGCGCTCGATCATCTCCCGTTCCTCCCGCTCTATGGTGCCCTCCACCTCACCGTGGCCGGCCAGATTGATCAGCTCCAGCTCGGTGATGGTGGGGTCGTTGTTGGTGCCGGTCATGCGGTGCACCGCACGGATGATGCCCTCGAAAAACCACACCAGCGGGGTGAGCAGGCGCTCCAGGGCATAGATCGGGGGTGAGGCCAACAGGGAGATGCGCTCGGCAAAGCGGGTGGCCAGGCTTTTCGGCGTGATCTCGCCAAAGATCAGGATGAGAAAGGTGAGAACGCCGACGGCCACGCCCGGACCCAGGTGGCCGCCCAGGTGCTTGGTCGCCACCAGGGTAGCCAGGGCCGAGGCGGCGATGTTGACCACGTTGTTGCCGATAAGAATGGTGATGAGCATCCGTGTCGGGTTGCGTTTGAGTTGCACCAGGGCCTTGGCACCGGCCCGGCCTTCCTTGGCCAAGGCCTCGGCACGGGCGACGCTGAGGGTGACCAGGGCGGTCTCCGAGCCGGAAAAGAATCCAGACAGGATTAACAACCCGGCGAGGCTGAATATATCATTCACCGTTGAGTGCCCTTGATATGCATGGGGTGGCCGGAGGGCGGGCCATTGGCGAGGTGGTTACGGATTTCACTGCTCTGCATAGCGGCCCTGGGCACACCGCAAAGGGCGACCCTGGGCCATGGGCTCAGTACGCTGAAATTGAGTGGAACGGGGGAATAACTCGGTTCGGTCAGTGTCCATTTGCGGTCAACTCTACCACTAAAACCCGCAGCGGCAAATACATGGCGAAGTCTGGGCCTTGCTGGCGCTTAGGCCCCCCTTGGCAAGCGGCTGCGAATGCCTGCTGTCAAACGCATCGGCTCGCACGCCCGTGCAATCTGTTACCATTGGCGGTCACCATTGGCCTGGGGATATCGCATAAAGCCATGAATCTGAATTTCCTTGATTTTGAACAGCCCATTGCCGAGCTGGAGGCGAAGATCGAAGAGCTTCGCATGGTCGGCGACGACAACGAGATCAACATCCTCGATGAGATCGAGCGGTTACAGAAAAAGAGCCTGTCGCTCACCGACAGTATTTTCTCCTCCCTCACCCCCTGGCAGATCTCCCAGCTGTCGCGTCATCCGCAGCGGCCCTATACCCAGGACTACATCGACCGCATCTTCGAGGACTTCGAGGAGCTGCACGGTGACCGCGCCTTTGCCGATGACCAGGCCATCATTGGTGGTCTGGCCCGTCTGGAGGGGCGGCCGGTGGTGGTCATGGGCCAGCAGAAGGGGCGCGACACCAAGGAGAAGATCCAGCGCAACTTCGGTATGCCGCGCCCCGAGGGCTACCGCAAGGCCCTGCGCCTGATGCATCTGGCCGAGCGCTTCAAGATGCCGGTGCTGACCTTCATCGACACCCCGGGGGCCTACCCCGGCGTCGGTGCCGAGGAGCGCGGCCAGAGCGAGGCCATCGCCCGCAACCTGCAGGAGATGGCCGGGCTGAAGACGCCGGTGATCTGCACTGTGATCGGCGAGGGCGGCTCCGGCGGTGCCCTGGCCATAGGTGTGGGCGACCGGGTGATGATGCTGCAATTCAGCACCTACGCGGTGATCTCGCCGGAGGGCTGCGCCTCCATCCTCTGGAAGAGCGCTGACAAGGCCTCGCTGGCGGCCGAGGCCATGGCCATCACCTCGGACCGCCTGCTGGAACTGGGGCTGATCGACCAGGTGGTGGCCGAGCCCCTGGGTGGTGCCCACCGCGACCCTGGGCGCACTGCCGCCAGCCTCAAGCAGGCCCTGCTGGAAGGGCTGGAGGAGCTGGAAAAGCTGCCCCAGGCCGAGCTGCTGGACAGACGCTACCAGCGCCTGATGCAGTACGGCAACTACACCGAGGCCTGACCCGCCCGGCCATGTGTCCCCTGCTTGACGCCCTGCGTCCGCGCCTGCGTCAACTCCCCCCGGCGCAACGCTACCTGATCGCCCTGAGCGGCGGGGCCGACTCCCTGGCCCTGCTGCACGGCCTGTGGGAGCTGCGCGACGAGTTTGCCCCGAGCCTGCAGGCAATCCATGTGGACCACGGCCTGCAAGCGCAATCCGGCCACTGGGCGGACTGGTGCCAACAGCACTGCGCCGAGCTGGGCCTGGACTGCATCGGTCTGCGCCTGGAACTGCCCGCCCAGTCCGCTGAAGGGCTGGAGGCGAGTGCCCGGCAGGCTCGCTACGCCGCCCTGCAAGGGCAGATGCGCCCCGGTGATCTGCTGTTCACCGGCCATCACCAGGACGATCAGGCGGAAACCCTGCTGCTGCAACTGCTGCGCGGCAGCGGTCTGCCGGGCCTGGCCGCCATGCCCTGGCTGCGCCCCTTCGGCCCCGGCTGGCTGGCCCGACCCCTGCTGGATCTACCCCGGCAGGCGCTGCTTGACGCCCTGCGCCAACGCGGTCTGGGTTGGCTGGAAGACCCAAGCAACGCCAGCCCGGATTTTGACCGCAACTACCTGCGCCATCACATCATGCCCCTGCTCAACCAGCGCTGGCCCGCCGCTGCCCGCTGCCTGAGCCGCTCTGCCCGCCACTGCGCCGAGGCCCAGGATCTGCTGGACAAACAGGCCCAGGTGGAGCTGGGCCTGTCCGCTGTTGGACCGGGTTCCGGCGGACGGCAAGACCAGTTGGAAATATCCGCTCTGATCAGCAGGCCCCTGGCCGAACGCCATTGGCTGCTGCGCGCCTGGCTGCGGCGGCTGGCGGCCCCCACCCCCACCAGCGCCCAGCTGCACAGGCTCTGCACCGAATTGCTACAGGCCGGGGCCGGGCGTAATCCGGAACTGATCTGGGGCGGGGTAGGGGTGCGCCGCTATCGCGACCGGCTCTATTACCTTGGCCGCTGGCCCAGGCCATGCCCAAGCCCTGAGCCCCAGGACTGGGCCGAGCCCGAGACCTTGCAGTTGCCGGGCAACGGTTGGCTCTACCTGCGCCCGGCGGCCTCCGGCCTGGACCCGGCCCTGTGGCAAAGACAGCGGCTACAGGTGCGTTACCGGCAGGGCGGCGAGCGCTGTAGCGCCCGTCACAAATCGCTGAAAAAGCTATTGCAGGAGGCCGCCATCCCCCCCTGGCAACGCGACCGCCTGCCCCTGCTGTTCGCCGGTGAGCGCCTCATCGCCATCGCCAACTGGGGGGTCTGCGCTACCGACGCACGCAGCCCAGGCCCAGGCCTGGAGCTGGTCTGGCGCGAGGCCGCTGCGGGGCAAGGGCCGGGGACGCCCTTGTTGCCCCTTGGGGGCCGAGGGCCGGTCGGCCCCTGAGCGGCAATCGGCGAGTGAATTCATCCCCTGAATTCAGTACAATCGGCCCTTTTCAGCGAGCAGATTGCGCCATGCAGGACATCAACCCCATCACCCATTCCATTGCCGATCTCAAGGGGCGACTGGCGTCCCTGAGGGGGTATCTTTGACTATGAGGGTAAGCAAGAACGCCTGACCGAGGTCCTGCGCGAGCTGGAAGACCCCGATATCTGGAATCATGCCGAACGGGCCCAGGCCCTGGGCAAGGAGCGCGTCCTGCTGGAGGGCGTGGTGCTGAACATGGATCAGCTGATCAGCGGCCTGGACGATGCCAGCGATCTGTTGCAGATGGCCCTGGAGGAGGGCGACGAGTCCACCGTGGATGCCGTTGCCGAGGACGTCAAGGGCTTCGGGGTGCGGGTAGCGGAGCTGGAATTCCGCCGCATGTTCGCCGGTGAGACCGACCCGCTCAACGCCTTTCTCGATATACAGGCCGGCTCCGGCGGCACCGAGGCCCAGGACTGGGCGGAAATGCTGTTGCGCATGTATCTGCGCTGGGGCGAGCAGCACGCATTCAAGACCGAACTGCTGGAGGTCTCCCCCGGTGAAGTGGCGGGCATCAAGAGCGCCACCATCCGCTTCGAGGGGGATTATGCCTTCGGCTGGCTGCGCACCGAGATCGGCGTGCATCGACTGGTGCGCAAGTCGCCGTTTGACTCGGGCAACCGGCGGCATACCTCCTTCGCCGCCGTGTTCGTCTCACCCGAGATCGATGACTCCATCGAGATCGAGATCAACCCGGCAGACCTGCGCATCGACGTCTATCGCGCCAGCGGTGCCGGTGGTCAGCACGTCAACCGCACCGAGTCGGCGGTGCGCATCACCCACCTGCCCAGCGGCGTGGTCACCCAGTGCCAGAACGACCGCTCCCAGCACAAGAACAAGGACGTGGCGATGAAACAGCTCAAGGCCAAGCTGTACGAGCTGGAGGTGCAAAAGCGCAACGCCGACCAGCAGGCCCTGGAGGATTCCAAGTCCGACATCGGCTGGGGCAGCCAGATCCGCTCCTACGTGCTCGACCAGTCGCGCATCAAGGACCTACGCACCGGGGTGGAAACCGGCAACACCCAGGCCGTGCTCGACGGCGCCCTGGACCAATTCATCGAAGCCAGCCTGAAAAGCGGGCTGTGATTATAACTAGGACGCAGAGATCGCAGAGAAGCGCAGAGCACGCAAAGATTATTTAAAGAGCCTTTACACGCCACCCTTGGCTTGGCAAAGGGATCCAAAATACTTGTCCTATTCAACCTCTGCGCTCTTTGCGCTTCTCTGCGATCTCTGCGTCCTGAATTACGAAGATATAGCACAATGAATCATGAAGCTGTCCAAGACGAGAACAAGCTGATTGCCCAGCGGCGGGAGAAATTGACCGCCCTGCGGCAGAAGGGCAATGCCTTTCCCAATGATTTCCGCCGTGATGCGTTGGCCGCCGAGCTGCATCGGCAGTATGGCGAGATGAGCGCCGAGGAGCTGGAGGGCCTGGGTCTGCGGGTCAAGCTGGCCGGGCGCATGATGACCCGGCGGGTGATGGGCAAGGCCAGCTTTGCCCATCTGCAGGACATGAGCGGGCAGATGCAGCTGTTTGTCCAGCGCGATGCCCTGGCCGAGGGCGTCTATAACGACGGCTTCAAGAAGTGGGACCTGGGGGATATCCTCGGTGCCGAGGGGGTGCTGTTCAAGACTCAGACCGGCGAGCTGTCGCTCAAGGTCGATGACATCCGCCTGCTGACCAAGGCCCTGCGCCCCCTGCCGGAGAAGTGGCATGGCCTCACCGACACCGAGCAGCGCTATCGCCAGCGCTATCTGGACCTGATCGTCAACCCGGACTCGCGCAACACCTTCCTGCTGCGTACCGCGATTGTCCAGTTCATCCGCAACTACCTCAATGGTCGCGGTTTTCTCGAAGTGGAAACGCCGATGATGCAGGTGATACCTGGCGGGGCGACGGCGCGACCCTTCATCACCCAGCATAACGCCCTGGACATGCAGCTGTTTCTGCGCATCGCCCCGGAGCTCTATCTCAAGCGCCTGGTGGTGGGCGGTTTCGAGCGGGTGTATGAGATCAACCGCAACTTCCGCAACGAGGGCCTATCGACGCGGCACAACCCCGAGTTCACCATGCTGGAGTTCTATGAGGCCTATGCCGATTACAACGACCTCATGGACCTGACCGAGGACATGCTGCGCAGCCTCTGTAACGAGGTGCTGGGCAAGACCCAGATCGACTACCAGGGCCAGAGCTACGATTTCTCCAGCCCCTTCCGGCGCATGAGCGTGGCGGAGTCGATCCTCCACTTCAACCCCGAGATCAGCGCTGAAGATCTGGCCGATCCGCAGCGGGCGCGGGCGCATGCCCAGCGACTGGGCATTCCGCTGAAGGATAGCTACGGCCTGGGCAAGGTGTGGATTGAGATCTTCGAGAAGACGGTGGAGGGCCGACTGCTCGACCCCACCTTCATCACCGCCTATCCCACCGAGGTCTCGCCCCTGGCCCGGCGCAACGATGCCGATGCCTTTGTTACCGACCGCTTCGAGTTCTTCGTCGGCGGCCGCGAGATCGCCAACGGTTTCTCCGAGCTGAACGATGCCGAGGATCAGGCCGAGCGCTTCCGCAAACAGGTAGCGGACAAGGAGGCCGGTGACCTGGAGGCGATGCACTTCGACGAGGACTATATCCGCGCCCTGGAGCACGGCCTGCCGCCGACAGCGGGGGAGGGCATAGGCATAGACCGGCTGGTGATGCTGTTCACCGACTCGCCCTCGATCCGCGACGTGCTGCTGTTTCCGCACATGCGGCCGGGGTGAGGGCCAGCGGCCAGCCTGTAGCCCGGATGCAGGCGATAGCCGGAATCCGGGGTGGGCCTTGCCGCTGGTCAAATGCTGGCGTAATGCGCGGCGCTGGCCCCTCCCCCAACCCCTCTCCCGGGGGGAGAGGGGATTTAAAAGCTGGCCGCTGACTGCTGAAGGCTGACCGCTGGCAGCTGAAGGCCGAATACCTTGATGAATGTCGCCCTTTGTCCGGCGGGCTTCTTGCTACCATGCCCCGACCTATCTGACTGGAGATCTGCCCGTGATTGCTGAACTTGGACACTTCGCCCTGCTCGCCGCCCTGGTGGTGGCCCTGGTGCAATCCACGCTGCCCTTGATCGGGGCCTACCAGCGACGTACTGCCTGGATCGCCCTGGCGCGGCCGGCGGCCTACAGTCAGCTGTTTTTTCTGAGCTTGTCCTTCGCTATGCTGACCCATGCCTTCATCGTCAGTGATTTCAGCGTGGCCTACGTGGCCAATCACTCCAATACCCAGATGCCGATGATGTTCAAGGTCTCCGCCGTCTGGGGTGCCCATGAGGGCTCGCTGCTGCTGTGGGCGCTGATTCTGGGGCTGTGGACCGCCGGCGTGGCGCTGTTCAGTCGCAGTATGCCGGACCTGGTGGTGGCGCGGGTGCTGAGCATCATGGGCATGGTCAGTATCGGCTTTCTCAGCTTCATGATTTTCACCTCCAATCCCTTCGAGCGCCTCTGGCCCTTCCCGGCGGAGGGGCGCGACCTCAATCCGCTGTTGCAGGACTTTGGCCTGATCGTGCATCCGCCGCTGCTCTATATGGGCTATGTCGGCTTTGTCGTGCCCTTTGCCTTTGCCATTGCCGCCATGCTGGATGGCCGCCTGGACGCCGCCTGGGCGCGCTGGTCGCGGCCCTGGACCAACATCGCCTGGATGTTCCTCACCTTAGGTATAGCCCTGGGTTCCTGGTGGGCCTATTACGAGCTCGGCTGGGGCGGCTGGTGGTTCTGGGACCCGGTGGAAAACGCCAGCTTCCTGCCCTGGCTGGTGGGTACCGCCCTGCTGCACTCCCTGGCGGTGACCGAAAAGCGCGGCGCCTTCAAGGCTTGGACCGTGCTGCTGGCGATCTTCGCCTTCGCCCTCAGCCTGCTGGGCACCTTCCTGGTGCGCTCCGGCGTACTCACCTCGGTGCATGCCTTTGCCTCGGACCCGGAGCGCGGCGTGTTCATCCTCTTCTTCCTCTGTGCCGTGGTGGGTGCCTCTCTGACCCTCTACGCCATCCGTGCCGAGACCATCCGCAGCCGGGTCAGCTTTGCCACGGTCTCCCGCGAGACCGGGCTGCTGGTGAACAACGTCCTGCTCACCACGGCGGCGGCGGCGGTGCTGCTCGGCACCCTCTATCCCCTGCTGCTGGACGCCCTGAACCTGGGCAAGATCTCCGTCGGCCCGCCCTATTTCAATGCCGTGTTCGTGCCCCTGACCGTACCCCTGGTGCTGCTCATCGGTGTCGGTTCCCTGGCCCGCTGGAAGCGTGACGAGCCGGGCCGCCTGCTGGGGGCCCTGTGGCCGGCGGCCCTGTTCAGCCTGGTCACCGGCCTGCTGCTGATTCTGGTCTTCGCCACCGAGTTCCGCTGGGGCGCGGTGCTGGGCCTGGTAATGGCACTCTGGGTGGTCAGCTCCAGCCTCATCGGCCTGCGTGAGCGCCTGGCCAACAAGAGCCACCTGTGGCAGGGCCTGAAAAGCCAGCCCCGCGCCTACTGGGGTATGCAGCTGGGGCATCTGGGGGTGGCCATGTTCGTCATCGGCGTCAGCCTGACCTCCATCTATAGTACCGAGAAGGACGTCAGCCTGACCCCCGGCGAGGCCTATGAGCTGGCCGGTTATCGCTTTGAATTCGTCGGCGTGGAGAACTTTGCCGCGTTCAATTACAAGGGTAATCGCGGTGATTTTCGCATCAGCCGTGATGGTGTGCTGATCAGCCGCCTGCACCCGGAAAAGCGCATCTACTCCAGCCAGTCGGCCATGCCCATGACCGAGGCGGGGATTGACCCAGGCCTGACCCGCGACCTGTTCGTTGCCATGGGCGAGCCCCTGGGCAACAACGCCTGGGCGGTGCGCATCTACCACAAGCCCTTTATCCGCTGGATCTGGCTGGGCTGTCTGGTCATGTCCTTCGGTGGCCTGCTGGCGGCCACTGACCGGCGCTATCGCAGCCGGGTGCGGGTCAAGGCCCCCGCTGATGCCGGTTTGGCCAAGGGGGCGGCATGAAGCTCAAGGCCGCGTTGCCGCTGATTCTGTTTTTTGCCCTGGCGGTGCTGTTCTACTTCATGCTGGGCAAGATCAACCAGGGCGAATACAACCCGCGCGATATACCCACCGAGTTCATCGGTCGGTCCGCACCCGAGTTCAGCCTGCCGGACCTGCTCAAGCCTGAGCAGAGCGTGCGGCCCTCGGACTTCAAGGGCAAGCCCTGGCTGTTCAACGTCTGGGGTACCTGGTGCCCGGAATGCTGGCGCGAGCACGAGTTTCTGGTGTTGCTACACAAGCAGGGGGTGCCCATCGTCGGCCTGAACTGGCGCGATGAGGCACCGGAGGCGAAAAAGATGCTGGCGCGCCTGGGCAATCCCTTTGTCGCCATCGGCTTTGATCCCACCAGCGATGTGGCCATTGACTGGGGTGTCTATGGCGCCCCCGAGACCTTCCTGATTGATGCCGAGGGCATCATCCGCGTCAAGCACAAGGGGGCGATGACGCCGCAGATCTGGCAGGAGCAATTCCAGTCCTACTTTAACCTGGAGGCCAAGCCATGAAGCGCCCGCTGATAATCGGCCTGTTTTGCCTGTCTTTGTTGATACCCCTGGCAGCCCAGGCGGCGATAGAGACCTACGACTTCCAGACTCCGGCGCAGGAGGCGCTGTATAAGGATCTGATCGCCGAGCTGCGCTGCTTGGTCTGTCAGAATCAGAATATCGCCGATTCCAATGCCGAGCTGGCCCAGGACCTCAGGCGCAAGACCCATGAGCTGATCATGGCCGGCAAGAGCCGCGAGGAGATCACTACCTACATGGTGCAGCGCTATGGCGATTTCGTGCTCTACCAGCCGCCGCTGAAGCCGCAGACCGCGCTGCTCTGGGTCGGGCCTTTTCTGATCCTGGGGCTGGGGCTGTTCGTGCTCATCCGCGTCATCCGCCAGCGCAGCCGTGAGGCGACGGGGGCAAACATCAATCAGGCACAGCGCGAACAGGCCGAGCGCCTGCTGCAAGGAGATCGACATGACTGAATTCTGGCTGCTGGCGGCACTCATCCTGCTGCCGGGCATCATCATCCTGGCACCACCCCTGCTGCGCCCGCGCATCCGCGTTGCCTCTGACCTCAATGCCCGCAACGTGCAGATCGCCCGCGAGCGCCTGGCCGAGCTGGAGCGCGAGCACCAGGCCGGCAACCTGAATCAGGCGGAGTTCGAGCAGGCCAAGGTGGAGCTGGAGGGCAACATGCTCGACGACCTGCGCCATGCGGAGGATCAGGCCACCGATGATCGCGCCTCGCGTCCGACCCTGGCCCTGCTGGCCCTGGCCATTCCCCTGGCTGCCGTGCTGCTGTATCAGCAAATCGGCACGCCGGAGATCATGCCGCGCCTGGCCAGCGGTCCGGCCGCCCAGCACGGGCAGTCTGAGCAGACCGACATCAACCAACTGCTGGCCCAGCTGGAGGAGCGCCTGAAGGCCGACCCGGACAATGTGGAGGGCTGGTTCATCCTTGGCCGCTCCTACATGGCCCAGGAGCAGTACCCGCAGGCGGTGCGCGCACTGGAGGAGACCTATCGGCTGGCGCCGGATAACCCCAATGTCATGGTCAGCCTGGCCGATGCCCTGGCCATGCAGGCCGGCGGGGTGCTGGCCGGTCGGCCGCAGGAGTTGTTGCAAAAGGCCTTGCAGCTGGATGCCAACAGCACTACCGCCCTCTGGCTGCTGGGCATGGCCAGCCAGGAGCAGCGCGACTTTGCCCAGGCAGTGGCCTATTGGCAAAGGGCGCTGCCCCTGCTGCAAGACAATGCCGAGGGCGCGCAGCGCCTCAGCCTGATGATTGATCAGGCGCGGCAGATGGCGCAGCAGAGCGGGCAGAAGCTGGAACCGGCACCGCAGGCCCCGGTATCGGCAGCGGCATCGCCATTGGTGCCAGCGGCCCAGGCCGAGGCAACCGCCAGCGCGGCAGCGGGTGCCGAGATCCAGGTCTCGGTGCGTCTATCGCCAGAGCTGGCTGCCCAAGCCAAGCCGGAGGATGTGGTCTTTGTCCTCGCCCGCGCCGTCTCCGGCCCGCCCATGCCCCTGGCGGCGGCCAAATACCGGGTGGCCGACCTGCCCCTGCAGCTGAGCCTGACCGATGCCATGGCCATGATGCCGCAGATGAAGCTATCCAACTTCCAGCAGGTGCTGGTGCAGGCGCGTATCGCCAAGGGCGGCTCGCCCCAGGCGCAAAGCGGCGATCTGCAAAGCCAGCCGCTGCAGACCAGCACCCAGGGCAAGCCCAGGGTAGAATTGACCATAGATCGGCTTGTGCCCTGAGCTGATTGGGTCGGCTTGTGGCTGATGGGACGCAGAGGACGCAAAGAAGCGCAAAGAACGCAAAGGGTTTGAAAAATAGCAAATCCCTAGTCCGGATGGGCCGTGGGAGGCCAGCTGTGCTGGGCGACATGGGGCGGGTCGGGTCGCGCAGCAGAGCTGCCCTCCCACCGGCTGCCGGCTGCCGGCTGCCTGGGAGCTCCGAGCGCTGGCTCGGAGGGGGTTAGAAGGCTTGTTCTTGCAAGCCCCTAGTTGCAGGCCGCTGCCCCGGATTCCGCTGCACAAGGATGTGCGAGTGTCCCGAGAGGCAGGATGCCGATAGGGACCGTCACGCTCCATCCGGGCTACAAGCCGTACCAAATCCATAGACAAACACCAAGGAGTCACTCCATGCGCCTGATTCGATTTCTGCTCCTGCTGCTGGTGGTGATGCTGGGAGCTGCCTTTGCCCTGCTCAATGCCGGGCCGGTGCTGCTGGACTACTACTACGGCAGCATCGAGCTGCCCCTGGCCCTGGTGATCACCGCCGCGCTGCTGCTCGGTGCCCTGGCCGGGGTGCTGGCGGCCCTGGCCTCGGGCCTGCGGGTGCGGCGGGAACTGGCCTCCCTCAAGCGCAGTCACCGGCTGGACCGGCAGGAGATCGACAACCTGCGCGCCCTGCCGGTGAAGGACTGAGTGGGCTTGCTCCGCTCCGAGCCGGGTTAGGTCCATGGAATGGCTGTTGCTGTTGCTGCCCCTGGCCGCCGCCAGCGGCTGGTATTCCGGGCGGCGCTCGGCGGGCCGGACCAGGCCCAGGGCAGGGCAGGGCTGTGACCTGGATCAGGCCTACTTCGAGGGCCTGAATCTGTTGCTCAACGAGCAGCCGGATCGCGCCGTGGATCATTTTATCGAGATGCTGGAGGTCAATACCGAGACGGTGGAGACCCACCTGGCCCTGGGTGGCCTGTTTCGGCGGCGCGGCGAGGTCGATCGGGCCATTCGCATCCATCAGAACCTCATCGCCCGCCCCTCCCTGAGCCGGGAGCAGCGCCATCAGGCCCTGCTGGAGCTGGGCCGGGACTACCTCAAGGCCGGCCTCTACGACCGCGCCATCGCCTTGTTCGACGAACTGCTGGAGCAGAGCCACTTCCACCTGCAGGCCCTGCAGCATCTGCACCAAATCTATCAGCGCATCAGCGACTGGCGCCAGGCCCTGGCCACCGCATCGCGCCTGGAGGCCATGGGCGGCGGCAGCCTGAAGCGGGAGCGGGCGCATTACCAGTGTGAGCTGGCCGAGCAGGCCCTGACCAAGGGCGACGATGTGCAGGCCAGTCAGCTGCTCAAGGCGGCCCTGGCCAGCGACAGCCACTGCGTGCGCGCCTCTATCGGCCTGGCCCGGTTGGCCCAGCGGCGCGGGGACCTGGATGAGGCCATCCGCCGCTACAGCGCCGTGGCCGAGCAAGACCCCAATTACATGGATGAGGTGCTGCGCCCCCTGGCCGAGTGCTATGAATCCCAGTGTGGTCAGGGCCAGTCCACTGCGGCCAGTGAGTTCGAGCAAGGCTTGCAGCAGACCCTGCAGCGGGCCGCCCGTCAGCTGGGCAGCCTGAAGGCCCTGGAGATGTTGCTGGAGCGCTATCTGCGCCAGGGACAGGGTGCGCAGGCCAAGGCCCTGCTGCTGGATTACCTGGAGCACTACCCCAGCAGCGGCGCCCTGCAGCAGCTGCTGTGCCTGGACCCGGCCGATGCCGAGGTGGCCGGGCTGCTGCGCCGGGGGCTGGCGCGCCTGGTTGGCGCCGAGCATCCCTATCAGTGCGGCCAGTGCGGCTTTGTCGCCCGGCAGTTGCACTGGCAATGCCCCGGCTGCGGTCGCTGGGGCGAACTCAAGCCCAGAATTTTAATGGAGAACCAGCGCAAGGCAGCGGTGAGCGGCCTAGCGCCGGATTCGGCGGAATCAGCCCAGTCGGCCTTTTAACCCTAACCGATGGGACGCAGAGAAGAATGCCTCACAGGACACTCGCACATCCTTGTGCAGCGGAATCCGAGGTTGCCGTTAGACATGGCTACCCCGTTGCGTCTCCGAGCCAGCGCTCGGAGCTTCCAAAGTGATTGTCTAACTCATTGTAACAAAATGAAAAAGACTGAATCTGCGGTTTATTTAAGATAAAAAGCGAGCAACAGCATGACGACAGAACCACGCATCATCATCGCCCTGGACTTCCCCAGTGCCGAACCGGCCCTGGCCCTGTTGCAGGGCTTGCCGCCAGGGGCCTGCCGGGTCAAGATCGGCAAGGAGATGTTCACCCGCTTGGGGCCAGACTTCGTGCGCGCCGTGATCGACCGTGGCTTCGATGTCTTTCTCGATCTCAAATACCATGACATACCCAACACCGTGGCCGCCGCCTGCCGCGCCGCCGCCGATCTGGGGGTGTGGATGCTCAATGTCCATGCCTCGGGCGGGCGCAGGATGATGGCCGCCGCCCGGGCGGCCCTGGCCGAGCGGGACAACCCGCCCCTGCTTATCGGCGTCACCATGCTCACCAGCCTGGCCGAGGCGGACATAGCCGAGATCGGCTATGGCGGCAGCCCGGAGCAGAACGTGCTGCGTCTGGCCCGGCTGGGCCAGGAGGCGGGTCTGGATGGGGTGGTCTGCTCGCCCCTGGAGAGCGCTGCGGTACGCGCCGCCCTGGGCGATGGCTTCCTGCTGGTAACCCCCGGTGTCAGGCCAGGCGGCAGCAGCGAGGATGATCAGCAGCGCATCAAGACCCCGGCGGACGCCATCCGCAGCGGCAGTGATTATCTGGTGATCGGCCGCCCCATCACCGGCGCGGCCGACCCCGCCGCCGCTCTAGTCGCCATCCAGACGGAGGTCCAGGGGGCGCTGGTGGCCATGAAGCCCTAGGAGCCTGTCGGATTTAGGATGCACCTACTGCGCCGGTGGGAAGAACGGCCCAAATTTACCCGATTTTTCGTTGCGTAGGTCCACTATGCGCCTCAAAATCGTGAAAATTTGTTCTCGCTCTCCCACCTTGCTCGCTACGGGCACCTAAACCCGACAGGCTCCTAGCCAAAAAAAGGGCGTAGAGGCCGCAAAGGAGCGCGGATATCGCAAAGTTCAGTGGGTTGGCGTGAAACAAGATTGCCGTTGCCAATTGCCCCAGGTCGCCCAGCACAGCTGGCCTCCCACAGGCATAGGGCGGGCCGCGCCCGCCGCCACGCGCTGCGCTGGTAGCTGGCTGCTGACCGCTCAACTTATCCCCGCATAAATTTTGTCTTGAGTAGCGTCCTCAAGGCTGTGATAGCTTAGGCGAAATTTGCCCCGGCAATTCAGCAGTATTGAGGTGCCATATCCTTTCCATGATCTCAGGAGACCCATAGCCATGATCAAACCCATAGGTTCCGACGAGCTTAAGCCGCTGTTTGTTTACGACACCGATAAGCATCATGCCCTGATGCACGAGGCCGAGGGCCTGCCCTCGGTGGTGATCAGCTCCCAGGCGGCCGGCAACGCCGTGATGTTGGGCGGTGGTTACTTCACCCCCCTGACCGGCTTCATGAATGTGGCCGATGCCATGGGCTGCGCCGAGAAGATGACCCTGACCGACGGTCGTTTCTTCCCCGTGCCCCTGCTCTGCCTGCTGGACAATGTCGATGCCATCCAGGGTGCTAAGCGCATCGCCCTGCGCGACCCCAACATGGAAGGCAATCCGGTGCTGGCGGTGATGGACGTGGCTGCCATCGAGACCGTCAGCGATGAGCAGATGGCGGTGATGACACAGAAGGTCTATGGCACTGATGACGCTGAACACCCCGGCGTGGCTGCGTTCAACAGCCAGGGCCGCTTTGCTGTTTCCGGTGACATCCAGGTGCTGCACTTCTCCTACTTCCAGGACGACTTTCCGGATACCTTCCGCACTGCGGTGGAGATACGTAACGAGATCAAGGAGCGCGGCTGGAGCAAGATCGTCGCCTTCCAGACCCGCAACCCCATGCACCTGGCCCACGAAGAACTCTGCCACATGGCCATGGACCGCCTCGGCTGTGATGGCCTGGTGATCCACATGCTGCTGGGCAAGCTGAAGAAGGGCGATATCCCCGCGCCGGTGCGCGATGCCGCTATCCGCAAGATGGTCGAACTCTACTTCCCGCCGAACAGCGCCATGGTCACCGGCTACGGCTTTGACATGCTCTACGCCGGCCCTCGTGAGGCCGTGCTGCATGCCTATTTCCGTCAGAACATGGGTGCCACCCACTTCATCATCGGCCGCGACCACGCCGGCGTGGGCGACTACTACGGTGCCTTCGACGCCCAGACCATATTCGATACCGAAGTGCCCGAGGGTGCCCTGGAGATCGAGATCTTCCGCGCCGACCACACCGCCTGGTCGAAGAAGCTGAACAAGGTGGTGATGATGTGCGAGGCCCCGGACCACTCCAAGGATGACTTTGTCCTGCTCTCCGGCACCAAGGTGCGCGAGATGCTCGGTAACGGCATTGCCCCGCCCAAGGAGTTCTCCCGTCCCGAGGTGGCGCAGATCCTGATCGACTACTATCAGTCGCTGAATAACTAGCCCCGCGCCAAATTGCGCCTGCCGGGCCCTCCGGCAGGCGCATCCCCGCCTTGTTCAAGCCAGCCATCTGTCTGCTCGGTCTTCTGTTCTTGCCCGCCACGGCAATGGCCACGCCCGCCACCAAACTCAGGGTCTGCGTCAATTACGACTGCCGTGGCCAGGCCCAGATTGGCCTGAGTCCGGCCCAATGGCGGCAGCTGGCCAGGCTGTTTCCGCGCTCCCTCAATACCCCCGCCAAGGAACGCCGACAGATCGCCCAGGCCATAGGCCTGCTGGAGCGGATGGTCGGCAAGCTCACCGGCACCGCCAAGGATCAACCCCGTAACCAGGCCACCGGCGAGCCCGGCCAGCTGGACTGCGTGGCCGAGTCACGCAATACCGAGCGCTATCTCAAGGCCCTGCAGGAAAGGGGTTGGCTCAGGTTTCATCGGCTCCGGGAACGGGCCAGGCGCGCCCCCATGATCATCGATACCCACTGGACTGCGGTCATCCAGGAGACCGCCAGCGGCCAGCGTTACGCGGTGGACTCCTGGTTCCGCGCCAACGGCAAACCGGCGCTGGTGATGCCGCTGGAGGATTGGTATGCGAAGAAGGAAAGGCTGATCGGCAACGACCCAGGCTCCTAGGAGCCTGTCGGATTTAGGATGCTCCTACTGCGCCGGTGGGAAGAACGGCCCAGAATTGTTTTGAACATTGGCCCCGATTTTTCGTTGCGTAGGGAAACTCAGCGCCTCAAAATCGTGAAAATTTGTTCTCGCTCTCCCACCTTGCTCGCTACGGGCACCTAAACCCGACAGACTCCTAGAAAGCACTTCCTGATTACCCACAAGGCTCAGCCAATCGGGTAGGTCGGCCCGGTGCAACGAGGTGGGAGGGCAGCTTGCTGCGCGACCTGGCAGGGCCACTTGCAGCGTGATCCGCGCTGCCCTGTCAGATCGCCCGGTAGAGCCGGTCTCCCACCCCAAGCCGAGATAATGGCTGAGCTACAGGGGGAATCAGGCGCGGTTTTGTTCAACTCGGCGTTCTCTGCCTCCTTTCGGGGCAGCGGAACTAGCCCTCCATCAGATCGCGCACCACCCGCTGAAAGAGCTGGGCCAGCTGCTCTGGGTCCAGTTCGGGGTTGCGCACGCTGCGGATCAGCAGGCCCTCGAACAGGGCGGCGAGCACCTCGGCCTTGGCCGCCAGCTGTGCCTCGCTGTCGGCGTGGCCGGCATGGCCGCGCGCCTGGCGCAGGGTCTCGATCAGGCCGACACGGCAGGCCAGATCGGCAGAGCAGACGATCTGGGCGATGTCGGGGTTGCGTGCCGCCTCGGCGACGATTTCCAGCTTGAGCGCGGCGGTGACGGGGTCGAGGTTATCGCTAACCCCCTGGCTGACCCGTTGCAGCATGGCCTGCTGCACATCCTCGGCGTTGCGCATCTCCTCGGTCAACAACAGCAGGCGCTCCAGGTCCTGGGCGACGATGGCGGCGATGATCGCCTCTTTGTTCTCAAAGTAATGGTAGATATGCCCTGGACTCATGCCGGCGGTCTTGCCGATCAGGGCGATGCTGGCAGCGTGGAAGCCCTTGCGGCGGAAGCAGTCGGAGGCGGCCTCCAGGATCTGCGCGCGCCTGGTCTCGGTGCGCTCGCTGGCCTCCTGCGGTATGTCTTTATGGCTTGTCATGGGGTCAAGGCTAGCATAGAATGAACGTTCATTCTAGTTTTGCGCCCTTGATTGGAATCCCCCCATGCCTGACTCTCTGAAACGCCTGCATCCCCTTGCCTGGTCTGTTATTTTGTCTGTCTCGCTGCTCGTCTGCACGCAGCAGGCGGTCGCTGCCAAGGGACCGGGTGGGCCGGAAAAGGTCCCGGCGGTCAAGGTGGTGACCCTGGATCAGGAGCCTGTGCCCATGCGGGTGGAGCTGCCCGGTCGCACCACGCCCTTTCTGATCGCCGAACTACGCCCCCAGGTCAGCGGCATCATCCAGGAGCGCCTGTTCGACGAGGGCAGTGAGGTGGAGGCCGGCCAGGTGCTCTACCGTATCGATCCGGCCCTGTATCAGGCAGCGGTGGACCTGGCCGAGGCCGATCTGGCCCGTGCCGAGGCCGAGCGCCATGCCGCCCGGCTCAAGGCCGAGCGCAACGCCGAGCTGGTGCAGCGCCAGGTGGGCAGCCAGCAGGAGTTCGACGATGCCGATGCGGCGCTGAGAATGGCCGAGGCGGAGGTGGCTGCGGCCCAGGCGGTGCTGGCCAAGGCGCGTATCGATCTGGGCTATACCCAGGTGCGCTCGCCCATCTCCGGGCGCATTGGCCGCTCTGCGGTCACCGTTGGTGCCCTGGTCACCGCCAACCAGCCCCAGGCCCTGGCCACGGTGCAGCAGCTCAATCCCATCTATGTGGATCTGACCCAATCCAATACCGAAGTCAGCCGTATTCGCCGTGAGCTGAATCTGGGTCCGCTGCATCGGCAGCAGACGAGCTTTCCGGTGCAATTACTGCTGGACGATGGGGTCGAGTACCGGCATTCGGGTCGGCTGGCCTTCTCCGAGGTGACCGTGGATGAACAGACCGGCAGCATCACCCTGCGCGCCCGGTTCGATAACCCGGAGGGGGAGCTGTTGCCGGGCATGTACGTGCGCGCCGCCATGACCCTGGGTCAACGTGAGCAGGCCATGCGCGTGCCCCACAAGGCGGTGACCCGGGACACCCGAGGACGACCCCAGGTGATGCTGGTGGACGAGCAGAACAAGGTGCAGCTGCGGCCGATTACCACGGTGCAGTCCATGGGTTCGGACTGGATAGTGACCGAGGGGCTCAAGCCTGGTGATCGAATTATTGTCGAGGGCCTGCAGCGGGCCCGTCCCGGCGGCGAGGTCAAGGTGGAGGACCCGAACGCGGTGACCATCAAATCACCCGCTGGGCAGGAGTAAGTCGGGCCATGGCCAGTTTCTTTATCGATCGTCCCATCTTTGCCTGGGTCATTGCCATCGGCATCATGCTTGCCGGTGCCCTGGCGGTGCTCAAGCTGCCGGTGTCCCAGTATCCGGCCATTGCCCCGCCGGCCATCGCGGTCAAGGCCACTTACCCCGGTGCCTCGGCCAAGACCGTGGAGGACTCGGTCACCCAGGTGATCGAACAGCGCATGACCGGCCTGGATGGCCTGCTCTATATGAGTTCCACCAGCGACGCCTACGGCAACGCCACCACTACACTGACCTTCAGCGCCGATACCGACCCGGACATTGCCCAGGTGCAGGTGCAAAACAAGGTGCAAACGGCGCTGCCGCTGCTGCCCCAGCAGGTACAGCAGCAGGGGGTGCGGGTGGCCAAGTCGGCACGCAACTTCCTCCTGGTTATCGGCCTGGTGTCGGAGGATGGCCGCTATGACGGTTTTGATTTGACCGACTATCTGGTCTCCAGCGTGCAGGAGCCCATCTCCCGGGTCAACGGCGTCGGTGAGGTCATCGTCTTCGGTGCCCAGTACGCCATGCGCATCTGGCTCGACCCGGCCAAGCTGAATGACTTCAAGCTCACCCCCGGCGATGTCAGGGATGCGGTACAGGCGCAGAACACCCAGGTCTCCGCCGGTCAGCTGGGGGGGACCCCGGCGCTGCCGGGGCAGGGCTTCAGCGCCAGCATCACCGCCCAGAGCCGGATGAGCAGCGTTGCCGAGTTCGAGGAGATCCTGCTGCGCAGCACCGAGCAGGGCGGTGAGGTGCGCCTGCGCGATGTGGCGCGGGTGGAGATCGGCGCCGAGGACTACGGCCGGGTGGCACGCTTCAACGGCCAGCCCGCCGGCGGCATGGCGATCCGCCTGGCGGCCGGGGCCAACGCCCTGGATACGGCCCAGGGGGTGCGCGACAAGCTCGATCAGCTACAGCCCTATTTCCCCGCCGGGGTGAAGTATGTGGTGCCCTATGACACCACGCCCTTCGTCAAGCTGTCGATCCGCTCGGTGATCATGACCCTGATCGAGGCGGTGGCGCTGGTGTTTCTGGTGATGTATCTATTCCTGCAGAACCTGCGCGCCACCCTGATCCCCACCATCGCCATCCCCGTGGTCATGCTCGGCACCTTTGGCATCATGGCCGCCTTCGGCTACAACATCAACACCCTGACCCTGTTCGGCCTGGTCCTGGCCATTGGCCTGCTGGTGGATGACGCCATAGTTGTGGTGGAGAACGTCGAGCGGGTGATGAGCGAGGAGGGCCTGTCACCGCGGGAGGCCACGCGCAAATCCATGCGCCAGATCACCAGCGCCCTGATCGGCATCGGCCTGGTGCTCTCGGCGGTGTTCGTGCCCATGGCCTTCTTTGATGGCTCCACCGGGGTGATCTATCGCCAGTTCTCCATCACCATCGTCTCCGCCATGGGCCTGTCGGTGCTGGTGGCCATCATCTTCACCCCGGCGCTGTGCGCCACTATGCTCAAGCCGGTGGAAAAGGGTCATGAGCACGGTGAGGGTGGACTGCTCGGCGGCCTTTTCCGTGGCTTCAACCGTCTGTTCAACCGCAGCACCCAGGGCTATGAGCGGGCGGTGGGCGGCATCATCAAGCGGCCGCTGCGTTTCTTGCTTGTCTATCTGCTGATCGGTGCCGGGCTGGTGCATCTGTTCAGCCAGATGCCCAGCTCCTTCCTGCCCGATGAAGACCAGGGCATCATGTTCAACCAGGTGATGCTGCCCGCCGGTGCCACCCAGGAACGCACCCTGGAGGTGCTGCGCAAGGTGGAGCATTTTTTCCTTGAACAGGAGAAAGACGTGGTTCGCGCCCTGTTCACCGTGGCCGGCTTCAGCTTCGGCGGCAGCGGCCAGAATATGGGCATAGGCTTCGCCAATCTGCGCCACTGGGACGAGCGCCAGGCACCGGGAATGGATGTCAAATCCCTGCAGGGCCGGGCCATGGGCTTCTATGCTCAGATCAAGGAGGCCATGGTGTTTGCCTTCGTGCCACCGGCGGTGATCGAGCTTGGCACTTCCACCGGCTTCAACGTCCAGTTGCAGGACCGGGGTGCCTTGGGCCATGAGGCGCTGATGGCCGCCCGCGGCCAGTTCCTCGGCCTGGCTGCCAAGGACCCGCGCCTGGTCGGCGTGCGTCCCAACGGCATGGAGGATACCGCCGAGTTTCGCATGGAGATCGACCGGGCCAAGGCCGGGGCCCTGGGCATTGACCTGAATGAGATCAATGAGACCCTGTCCATTGCCTGGGGTGGCGGCTATGTGAACGATTTTCTCGACCGCGGCCGGATCAAGAAGGTCTATCTGCAGGGCGATGCCCCGGCGCGCATGACCCCGGAGGACCTGAACAAGTGGTATGTGCGCAACAACGCCGGTGAGATGGTGCCCTTCTCCACCTTTGTCAAGCCCAGCTGGACCACCGGCTCGCCCCGGCTGGAGCGCTACAACGGCCTGTCCTCGGTGGAGTTGCTCGGCCAGGCCGCACCCGGTTTGTCCTCCGGCGATGCCATGGCGGCGGTGGAGGAGATTATCGCCCAGCTGCCGCCGGGCATAGGCTACGACTGGACCGGCACCAGCTACGAGGAGCGCCAGAGCGGCTCCCAGGCCCCGGCGCTCTACGCCCTGTCGATCCTGGTGGTGTTTCTCTGTCTCGCCGCCCTGTATGAGAGCTGGTCGGTGCCCTTCGCGGTGATCCTGGTGGTGCCTCTGGGGGTGTTGGGTGCGGTGCTGGCGGCCAGCGGCCGCGGCCTGTCCAACGACATCTACTTCCAAGTGGGCCTGCTGGCCACTATCGGCCTATCATCGAAGAATGCCATTCTCATCGTCGAATTCGCCAAGGCCGAGGTGGAGCGAGGCGTCGAGCTGACGCAGGCGATTCTTACCGCCGTGCGCCTGAGACTGCGGCCGATCATCATGACCTCCCTGGCCTTCGGTTTCGGCGTACTGCCCCTGGCCCTGGCCAAGGGTGCCGGTGCCGGCGCGCAGAACGCCGTAGGCACCGGCGTGCTCGGCGGCACCATAGCCGCCACCCTGCTGGGCATCTTCTTCGTGCCCCTGTTCTACGTCGTCATCAAACGCCTCTTCGCCGGGTCTGACGGGCAAAAGGGGGTTTAAAAGCTGGACGCAGAAAAGCCGGACGCGGAGGCCGCAAAGAAGCGCAGAGGACGCAGAGTTGATTTGGTCTGTAGCCTGGATGCAGCGCAGCGGAATCCAGGAATGCGTTGCCAAAGGAGTTGCCAACCCGGATTCCGCTGCGCTCCATCCGGGCTACGGCTGAGTATTCCCCTATTTTTCTCCGCGATCTCTGCGCTTCTCAGCGTCCTCTGCGTCCAAACTCAAAGCCTGACAAAAATACTTTGACATTCCGCGAATCTGGTCTATACCTTAGCTTAACGCTTGGTTATTGGGCGTTACTCAATTATCAACCCAGGGGGATAAGACCATGGCAACACTCAACCCGTTAATCACCGAAACCCGTTCCCAGTTCAGCGGCCAGGACCTCTGGTCGGAGGAGATGGGCCTGGCGGTGGCCGAGGAGCTGGGCATTGAAATGACCCCGGCCCATTGGCAGGTGATCCACTTCCTGCGCGAGCAGTGCGAGCTGACCGACGGCATGTGCAACGCCCGCAAGGTGATCCGCGCCCTGCAGGATCGCTTCCACGAGCAGGGCGGCAAGCGCTATCTCTACAGCCTCTTCCCCGGCGGCCCGGTGCGTCAGGCCAGCCGTATCGCCGACCTGCCCATGCCGCCCGAGACCCTGGATATGTCCTTCGGCAGCGTCCACTGATCGGGTTCCCCCAGCCCGCCAGGCAAGGAGGCCCGGCAGGCTGTCTTCAGCAGATTCAGCCAGAAGGTGCCCAATGTTCGGTCTTCAACTGGGTTTACTGGGCTGAGCGTATAACGGAGTTGATATGTTCCGCCAGCTGTGTGACGGCGGGCTGTTGCAGCAGGCTTTGATGGTTGGCCTCAAAACATTGGTGTTCTACCGGGTGAGGGCTGAGGCTGGCCCATGTGCGCGCCTCTGCGGTGCAGTCGCTGATCAGTTGGGAGTGGCTGGCGCAGGCCAGGTGGATGGGGCTGGGTATCGGCTGGTGGGGCCTGTAGGCGTGAAACAGCTCGATGCGTTGCCGGTTCAGGGTGAGGAGCTGGTGCAACTGCTCCAGGCTTGTGGATTGTGGCAGCATGCCTGCGTCGATCAGTTTGGATAATGCCTGCCGGGCCAGTTCCTGCTGCGGGACCCGTTGTAGCCGCTGCTGATCTTTCTCGCCCAGTCCGAGCCAGGTCAATGTCTGGCGCAGTAGTGCTGCCTGACCGATTTCAATCGGCTGCGGGGCAGCAGCGGCCGGGGCCGGTACATCGATCAGGATCAGTGCCTTGGGGCGGCGTCCGGCCTCTGTCAGGCGCTGGGCGATCTCCAGGGCGACATAGCCGCCGTAGCTGTAGCCGATGAGGATGAGGTCCGCGCAAGCCATGTCGCTGGCCATGGCCTCGCTCAGGCGCTGGGCCGAATCGGCTATGGGCTCGGCCTGGTGCAGGGGGTATTGGCCGCCGTAGCAGGGGCTATTCGGCTGCAGATGATCGAGCAGTTGTTTGAAACAGAGGAGGTTGTTGTCGCTACCCGGTAGCAGCACCAGGCTGGGGCCTGCCTTGCCGGGGCGAATCGGCAGCAGGGGCTGGAACGGGGTCGGCCGCAAGTCGGCGATGTGGTCAGCCAGTTGGCGCAGACTCAGGGGCTGCATCAGCATCTGCAAGGGAATACTGATGCCAAAGACATCAAACAAGCGGGCGCAAAAGCGTATAAGGCCCAGGGAATTGCCGCCCAGATCCTGCATGTTGCGGCCCAGGCTGATCGCTCCCTGTGCCTGAAAGGCCTCCCGCCACAGCTGCACCAACTGCATCTCCAGCGGGTTTTGCGCCTCTGCCCCGGCCTCTACCGGGCAGGGGTCTGGCGGGTTGTCCTGGAGCAGGCGGCGATAGTCTATTTTGCCGGCATTATTGATGGCAAAGCCATCTACAACAGTGAACCGCCGCGGGATCATCTGGCGCGGCAGGAGCGCCCGCATCTCCTGTGCCCAATGGGTCGATGGATGCCGCTGCGGTCGATGCAGCTGGATGAAGGCGTGGATCTGCCCATCGCCTGAGTCATCGTCCAGACCAGGGTTCAACGCAACGGCGGCAGCGGCGATTTCCGGGTGGCGGCACAGGGCCGCCTCGATCTCGCCCAGTTCGATGCGCATGCCGTGCAGCTGAATCTGGCGGTCGCGCCGGCCAAGAAACTCCAGGCTGCCATCGGCCAGCCAGCGGCCCATGTCCCCTGTGCGATAGACCCGCTCCTGCTGGCCATCGATGGAGATGTTGATGAAGGCCTGCCGACTGCGCTGCGGGTCGTGCAGATAGCCAGTGGCCAGACGTTCACCGGCGATGCAGATCTCACCGATCAGGCCGGGCGGGACCTGCTCCTGGCGCTCATTGAGGACATGGATGCGCGTGTTGGGCAGAGGCTGGCCAATGGGGATACTGCCGAGTCTGGCCAAGGCCTGACCATCTACCGGTAGTTCGCATACGGTGGCGGCCATGGTCGCCTCGGTGGGTCCGTAGAAGTTCATCAGTCGGGCATCGACAGCCAGTTGTTGCCGCGCTCTGGCGGCCAGTTTGGGTGTCAGTACATCGCCACCGCAAATGAGCAGACGCAGTTGGCGCAGGGCGCTGGCGTCCTCAAGGGCGGTGATTTCGGCCAGATAGGCGGGGGGGAATTCCGCCACGCTGACCTGTTCTTGTTGCATCAGTTGCAACAGGGCGCGGGGCTCGCTCAGACGCTGAGCGGGGATGATCAGGCGCGCGCCATAGGCCAGGGCCACCAGCACCTGCTCCAGAGAGGCGTCAAACAGGGGGCTGGCAAACTGCAGCAGGTTGTCATCCGGTTGTATCCGGTAGATGGTCTTGAGCCCTGCAATATGGCTGTGCAGGGCGGCGTGACCGATGCAGACGCCCTTGGGTTCGCCGCTACTGCCGGAGGTGTAGAGGATGTAGGCCAGCTGCTCCCGGCTCAGGGACGGCAGTCGGGCCTGGCCCGGATCGGCTGCCCTGGCCTGGGCGATATCGATGCCTGGCGGCCCCAGATCGGCGATCTGCCCAGGCCGACCCAGCAGCGCGGCGCAGCGGCTGTGTTGCAGCAGCCGACGCAGCCGTGCCGAGGGATGATCCGGGTCCAGGGGCAGGTAGATGGCACCGGCCTTCCATACCCCGAGCAGGGCGCACAGCCAGTCCCGGCCGGGGGGCAGGGCCACGCCGATGATCGGCTCGGGGCCTAGACCCTGACCGAGCAGATAGGCCGCTACCCGGTCCGAGGACTCATCCAGGGCCAGATAGCTCATCTCGCCTTCGGCATCGAGCAGAGCCGGGTTGTCCGGTATCTGATCCACCTGACCCCGCCACAGATCGAGCACGCTCTGGCCGGGGCGACGCCGGCTGTCGCTGGCGTTGTGCTGGCGTAGTCGGTGTTGGGCATGACCATCCAGCAGTTGCAGTCCGCCGAGGGTGACTTCCGGTAGATCGCAGATCTGTTGCAGTATGGCCTGATAGGTGGTCATCACCGCCTCCAGGGTCTCGCGCCGATAGCGGTTGGCGGCGTACTCCACCACCAATTCCAGCTGATCCTCGCAGTCGAACGCCTCCAGGGTGATGGGGAACATGCTGGAGTGGACCCTGTAGTCCAGGGGCTCTATGCGGGTCTGTTGTCCAGCCCCTTGCCCGGCCTGCTGTTCAGGCATGGGTTTGAGTTTGCGGCGGCTCTTTTTCTCGTAGGAAAAGACAAACTCGAACAGGGGGTGGGGCTGGTTGGGTTCCTGATAGGGCAGGTCCTGTAACAGGTGCTCAAAGGGATAGTCGGCACAGTCCAGGGCCTGGATAACCCGCTCGCGGACCTCGCCGAGGAAGGCGCTGAAGGTCATCTCCGGCTTGATCTCGCAGCGCAGCGCCAGGGTGTTGGCGATAAAGCCGATGATGTCCTGAAACCCGCCTCTGTCGCGGGCCGCCGTGACCGTGCCCAGGGTGATATCGGTCTGGCCGCTGAGTCGGTGCCAGAGGGCGAAATAGGCCGCCAGCAGGGTCATGAACAGGGTGCAATGCTGTCGCTGGGCATACTGCTTCAGGCGCTCTGCGGGGATCAGGCAAACAAAGCTCTCGCCGCTCAGATCGCGGTGAGGTGCAGAGGCATGATCGGGGGGGAAGGCGATGCGGTGGGGTGGTGTCTGGAATTGGTCGAGCCAGAACGCACGCTGGCGGGCGTATTCCTCTGATTGAAAAAAGGCCTCCTGCCAGCGCATGAAGTCGGAATACTGGTGCTTCAGCTCCGGCAGGGGCTGGCCGCTGCTGAGAAGATAGTACTCCTGGCCAAGTACGGATGCGGAAAAGCCATCGAATATCAGGTGGTGGCAGATGGTGGCCAGCACCAGGTCATCTGGTCCCAGGTGGATGGCCAGCACCCGCAGCAAGGAGGGCCGACGGGTGTCGAAGGGGGTGTCATGGCGCTGGATAATGGCGTTGATCTCGGCCTCACTGCCCGAGGTTTCGATCAGCTCATAATCGGCACTATCATACACCTCGGCCATCAAGGCCCCGTCCAGCTCGCGAAAGCCGGTGCGCAGGGCCTCATGGCGCTGGATGAAATAGGCCATGCTGCGACGAAAATCATCCAGACAGAAGGGGCCGCGAACACGGATCACATCGGTCAGGTGATAGGCCACATCACCACCGGGGAGCTGGCATTGGAGGAAGATGCGGCGCTGGGCCGAGGTCATCGGCAGGCGCTGGATGACCCGGCCGCCGTTGCGCTTGCCGTCACTCATGCCAGGCTTGACCCTGCGGGCTGGTCCTGCTGCATCTGGCCCTGGATGAAGGCGCTGATATCCTCGATGGTCGGGTGGTCGAACAGCAGGGATACCGGTAGATTGAGGCCGAAGCTCTTGCCCAGCTGGTTGCGTATGTCCACTGCCATCAGGGAGTCAAAGCCGATGTCGATCAGCCGGGCATCCAACTGCACGGTCTCCATGTCCTCATAGCCCATCACCCGCACTGCCGTCTTTCTGACAAACTGCTGGATCAGGCTTGGCCGTTGCTCGGGGCTGGCGGCGGCGATCTCATCGGTGATGCGTCGCCGCTGGGACCCCTCCTCGGCCTGGCTGGCCCCAGCGGTGTTGAGCGGTGCGCTGGTCTTGTTGCGCAGCGGGCTTAGGAATGTGGCGGCCAGCCCCTCCGGCAGGCCCTGGATGAAGCGCTCCCAGTCGATATCCAACACCGTGGCCACGTCGCTGTTGCCCTGCAACAGGGTCGCCAGGGCGGATAGGCCATCCTGAACACTGAGGCCGTTGAGTCCCTGTGCCTTCATGCGTTCGCCGCGATTAGCCTGTTCTGTAGCCATGCCCACCTCGGCCCAGGGGCCCCAGCAGATGCTCAGCGCCTCCAGCCCGCGCAGATGGCGGTACTCGGCCAGGCTGTCCATGAAGGCGTTGGCGGCGCTGTAGTTGCTCTGCCCCATGGCCCCCAGGCTGGAGGCCACCGAGGAGAAGAGCACGAAGAAGTCCAACAGCCGACCCTGGGTGGCCTGATGCAGATGCCAACTGCCGTCCACCTTGGGTGCCAAAACCTGCTGAAAGCTGGCCCAGTCCTGCTCGGCGATCATGCGGTCGCTGAGCACCCCGGCGGCGTGGATCACCCCCTTGAGCGGCCGGGAAGCGGCATCCAGCTGCTCCAGGATGCGTTCAACATCCGCTGCCTTGGCCACATCGGCCTGGATGTAGCGCACATCCGTGCCCTTTTGACGCATCTGCGCCATGCGTGCCTCGGCCTGCTCGCTGGGGCGGCTGCGGCCGGTGAGGACCAGGGCCCCGGCCTTGAAATCCACCAGCCAGTCGGCCAGGGCCAGGCCCAGGCCGCCCAGGCCGCCGGTGATCAGATAGGCGCTGTCCGGCCGTACCGGGGCGCTTTTCAGGCGTCGCTTGCGGATCGCGCTGCGGTGGCTGAGTACCAGCTTGCCGGTATTCTTCGCCTGGGACATGAAGCGGAAGGCCTGCTGGGCCTGTTCGATGGGAAACACATGGCGGGCGGCGGGCCTGAGCCGACCGCTGGCGAACAGCTCGAACAGCGCCTGCAGCAGGTCATCCCGGCAATCGGGCGAGCTGTCCATGGTATCGCCCAGGTCGAAGGGGATATAACTCAGGCCGGGCTTGATGGCATCCACCTGGGCCTTGGTGAGGATCTCGCGCTTGCCCATCTCCAGAAAGCGTCCCCCGGTGGCGGTCACCGCCAGGCTCTGTTGCAGCATCTCGCCGGTGAGGGCGTTGAGTACCACATGCACCCCCTGGCCCTGGGTCAGGCGCAGGATCTCATCGGCAAAGGAGCTGTCGCGGGAGTGCAGTACGTGTTCTACCCCAAGCTCCCGCAGCAGGGCCTTTTTGCGCGGGCTGCCTGCGCTGCTGAAGACCTCGGCCCCCAGCCATTGCGCCAACTGGATTGCCGCCAGACCCACACCACCCGCCCCGGCGTGGATCAGGATACGCTCGCCCGGTTGCAGCCGGGCCAATTCCACCAGGGCGTGGTAGGCGGTCATGTAGGCGATGGGGATGGCGGCGGCGTCCTCAAAGCTCATCTGCGCCGGTTTGCGCGTCAGGCTGCGGCGCTGAATGGTGATATAGCTGTCGAAGGCGCCATTCATGGAACGACAGATGACGGCATCGCCGGGGGCCAGGTCCTTGACCCCCTCGCCGACGCGGGTGACCACCCCGGCCGCCTCCGAGCCCAAGCGTCCCGGATCACCCGGATATTGGCCCAGCAGATTGAGGATGTCGCGGAAGTTAAGTCCCGTTGCCACCACCTCGAACTCCACTTCCAGGGGGCCGGGGGCCCGGCGCTTGAGGGGGGCGAACTGCAGGCCATCGAGACTGCCGCGCTCACGGATCTCCAGGGCGTATTCTTCAGGCAGGGAGGGCTCGGACTTGCGCCCCTGGGCCGCCATGCCCTGCAACCGGGCGCACCAGCGTTGACCGCCGTGCAGGGCGATGCGCTGCTCGCTGGCCTGATCGATAGGCCCCTGGCCGATCTCCTCGGCCAATTGCATGAAATCGGTCTCCTCCGGCATGACCGGTAGATCGATGTGGGTGATGCCCAGCTCGGGGTATTCCGACTGGGCGGCATGCAGAAAACCGCTCAGGCAGCCCTGTTGGGGATGTAGCAGCACCTCTTCTGGCTCCAGCCGCTGGCTGCCGAAGGTCAGCGCATAGAAGCGGTTTATCCGACCGCTGGCGGCCACCGCCTGGGTCAGATAGAGCAGGCCCTGCAGGCTCTGGTCTATGTCGGCGGTCAGGGCCTGGAGACTGGGTTGTTGCAGGGAGGAGCCCGATAGGGGTGCCAGGCTGATCAGGTCCGGGCGCTGGTCGGGGAAGGCATGGGCGATCTGCTCCAGGACCCAGTGATAGGCGGTCGGCGCGGTCGCGTCGATAGCATAGGCATGGGTGCCCAGGGCCTGGTTCTGATCCGCCAGCCGTAGATCGATGATGCGCGGATAGACCTGACTCAGGCTGGCGAGCAGTTGGTCAGTGCTGGGATTGGGCCAGCGCGCCAGGATCTTCAGGCCATCGCGGGGCAGGGGGGTTGCCGGGCTGGACTTCAGGGGCATGGGCTGCCAGTGGATCTCATGGATGAAGCGGCGGCTGCGGTCGATCATTTCCTGTTTCTGCAACTCAAAGCGGGACACGCTCAGGGCCGTAAAGCCATGCAGGCGCAGGCAGAGCCGACCCTCGGCATTGAACAGAAACATCTCGCTGTTGGAAGTGGCACGGGTGCTGGCAGCGGCCTGCTCCTTGCCGATCAGGCAAAGGGCGCGATAGTCCCCCGGCGGCAGTTCCGGTAGATAGCAGCTGATGCGGTTGATGGCAAAGGGGATAAACAGCTGGTCGGCAAAGTGCTCCTGCGTCAGCAGGGCAATTACGGCGGCACCGGGGATCTGGATCACCGCATCCAGATCACTGGGGGTTATCGGATAGCGGCCGGTCTCCGCATCCCGCTCGGGCAGCCGCATGTCGCAGATGATGGCCCGGTCGGACAGACGGACCTTCTGGATGACGCGAAAGGCCTTTTTCAGGTCATAGCCCATCTGCGCCATCTGGCGGTAAAACTGCTCGCCGTCGATCTCAGTGGTCAGATCGCCGCTAAAGTCCGTCAGATTCGGCACCGGCCCGGCATCATTGTCCCTAACCGATGGATGCACGATGAAGCCGGAGCAATGCAGCAGCCAGGGTGCATCGGGTGCATCGGCCGGGCGTGAATAGACCTCGAACTTGGCCCGCGGGCTGTGGATATCGCTGATCAGGATCTGGCCGCTGCGTCTGGGCTCGGAAAGGGTCAGCACATTGAGGAAGTTGACCTGCTCCAGACAGAAGTCGCTGTGGCCCAGATAGTCTTGTGCAGCGATCCAGACATGGCTGAGCAAGGCGGCACCCGGCGCGGTGGGCCGGCCCATGATGATGTGATCACGCAGGAAATAATTGCGCTCGGCAGAGAACTCGGTCTCATATACCCGGGTATTCTCCAAGGCCGGCGAGGACAGCCGGTGGCCGATCACCGGGTGGCCATAGAAGCCGGGCTCGCGCTCTGGCCCAGCTGGGGCCTGGCTGCTGCCTGCTCCCTGGGGGGCAGGTTCGTTCGCATCGATCCAGTAACGCTGGCCGCTGAAGGCATAGGTGGGTATGGGTATGCGGCGGTAGTCATAGGGGGCGTTGAGTGTTTTCCAATCTACCGGAAGACCGAGCAGAAACAGCTTGCCCAGGGTCTCGGACAGACTGTTCCAGTTGGGGATGCGGTAGCGCATGGAGTAGAGGAAATGGGTATCGGCGCGATTCAGGCATTGCTGGGCCAGATTGCTCAGGGTGGGGGCCGGGCCAATCTCAAGAAAATAGCGCTGGCCCTGCTCGCCCAACCAGATGATGGAGTCGCTGAAGCGCACCGTCCCGCGCAGGTGTCGCCGCCAATAGCCGGGGCTGGCCATCTCAGCGGCCTCCACCGGCCGGGCGCTGGTGTTGGAGATGATGGGAAACGCCAGCTGGCCAAACTCCACCCCCGCGAACACCTGCTCAAATTCGTCCAGGATGCTGTCCATCTGAGGCGAATGGAAGGCGTGGGAGACCTTCAGCGGCTGACAACGGATGCCTTCTGCCTCCAGCTGGGAACGCAGCGCCGCCAGGGGCTCGGCAAAGCCGGAGATGACGCACTGCTGCGGGCTGTTGACAACGGCCACGCAGAGGCGGTCGGCTTGATCTTGCAGCAGGGGCTCGATCTGTTCCTGGGGTGCCTCCACCGAAAGCATGCCGCCCTCGCCTGTGGCGCTGCCCATCAGTCGGCCACGGGCAATGACGATGCGCATGGCGTCTTCCAGGCGGAATAGCCCGGCGATGCAGGCGGCGCTGTATTCGCCAACACTGTGGCCGATGGCCGCCGCCGGCCTCAACCCGGCGGCCATCCAGAAGCGGGCCAGGGCGTATTCCAAGGCGAAGATCAGCGGTTGGGCATAGCGGGTATGGTTGATGCGCTCGTTATCGGCACCACTGGCACTGGCATAGAGCAACTCCAGCAGGGATTCGCCGGTCTCTTGTTGAAACAGCTGGTCGCAACGCTCCAGCTCGGCGCGGAACACCGGGTGGGTCTGGTACAGCTGGCGGCCCATGCCCAGATACTGAGATCCCTGGCCGGTAAACAGGAACACAGGCTCAGGCCTTTTTGCGGCCCGCTCGCTGCCCGGCTCGTCCAGTTGCCCCTCCAGGATATCGATCATCTCGTCGATGCTCTGGGCGCTGGCGTAGGCGCGGAATTCAAAATGGTGGCGGCCGCTCTGGGTGGTGAAGCAGATATCCGCCAACTGCTCCTCATCGGCCTGTTGCAGAAAGCGGATGTACTTGCGTATCAGCCCTTGCAGCGCCTGTGGCGTCTTTGCCGAGAGCAACAGGCAGTGCACCGGCTTGTGCCATTGCGGGGCCCGTTGCGGCGGGACGGGCGGCTCGGCCAGGATCAGGTGGCAGTTGGTACCGCTGAAGCCGAAAGAGCTGATGCCGGCCAGACGCAGCTTCTCGCCACGCGGCCAGGGGCTGTTGCTGTGGTTGACCTCGATAGGGTAGGCGGCCCAGTCCACGCTGGGAGTGGGTGTGGAAAAGTGCAGATTGGCCGGAATCAGCTCCTGGCCCAGGGCGAGTATCACCTTCTGCAGCCCAGCCACCCCGGCGGCCGCCTCCAGATGGCCGATGTTGGACTTGATCGAACCCAGTAGCAGAGGCTGTTCCTTGCCGCGTTTGCCGGCCATCAGATTGCCGATGGCGGTGGCCTCGGTACGGTCGCCGACCACAGTACCTGTGCCGTGTGTTTCCAGATAGTCCAGCTGCGCCGGATCGACCTCGGCCTCCTGCAGGGCCTGCAATATCACCTTTTCCTGTGACTTACCGTTGGGTGCCGAGATGCCGGTGCTGACGCCGTCCTGGTTGATGCTGCAGCCCTTGATCACGGCCAGTATCGGGTCCTGATCGCGCTGGGCGTCCTTGAGTCGCTTGAGCAGGACAATGCCGCCGCCCTCGCTGCGCACATAGCCGTTGGCTGAGGCGTCAAAGGATTTGCAGCGACCATCGGGGGATATGGCCTGGAGCTTGGACATGCCAATCAGGTGTTGCGGCTGCAACATCAGGTTGAAACCACCGGCCAGGGCCAGGTCGGACTTGCCCAGCTGCAGATAACGACAGGCGTTGTCCACCGCCACCAGGGATGAGGAACAGGCGGTATCCAGGGTCTGGCAGGGCCCTTCCAGGCCGAAGATGAAGGAGATACGCCCGGAGATGACGCTGTTGCAGGCCCCGGTCAGGCTGTAGCTGTTGGCATTGTTGAAATCCCCACTCATGGAGAAGCTGGAGTAGTCGATGCTGGAGACACCAATGAATACCCCGGTGTTGCTGCCGGTTAGGCTGCCGGGGTCGATGCCGGCATATTCCAGCGCCTCCCAGGATAATTCCAGCAGGATGCGCTGCTGCGGGTCCATGCTCGCTGCTTCCTTGGGGGCGATGTTGAAGAAATGGGCGTCAAACACATCGATGGGGATGTCCATGAAGCCGCCGCGCTTGGTGATCATCTTGCCCGGAGCCTGGGGGTCGGCATCGTAATAGGCCTCCTTGTCCCAGCGCGAGGGCGGGATGTCACTGATGGCGTCCTGGCCGCTGACCAATAGGTTCCAGAGTTCATCCGGGCTGTTGGCCCCACCGGGAAAGCGGCAGGCAAGTCCGATAATGGCGATTTCTTCAAACTTCATGGATCAACTCCAAAAGGGGTAATAGGTTACTGTGAAACAACATTGAGGTTTGCCACTCATCCTGGGAGCTCCGAACGCTGGCTCGGAGGTGCAATGGGGTAGCCATGTCTAACGGCAACCCCGGATTCCGCCCTTCAACAGGCTTCCTGTGCTGAGCATCGTCGAAGCAAGGACATTGCTTCGCTGCATATCCGGGCTACTTTTTCCTCATTCTTCTCTGCGTCCTTTGCGCTCCTTTGCGTCCTCTGCGTCCCATTGATCAGGAGATGTTTCATGTTCTGGGGTGGTGCTGTCCGCTCCATGTGCGTTAGGCGCTGCAAGCAAGCAGCCGGGGCCATGGCCGGCCGCTGGCCGCTTGTCTTCATTTCTCAATGATCGTATCGCCGATGATGAGCAGGTCCAGGCCGGAGGTGTAAAACACGGCGAGGGCGTCTTCCAGGCTATGGATGATCGGCTTGCCCATGACGTTGAAGCTGGTGTTCAGCACCAGGGGGATGCCGGTGATCTCGTAAAAGGCGGCGATCAGGTCGTAATAGCGTGGGTTCCAGGCGCGGGTGACGCTCTGCAGGCGACCGGTACCGTCCACATGCACCACGCCGGGGACCTTGTCCCTGACCGAGGTGCGGAAGCGCAGGGTGCGTTCCATGTAAGGGGTCTCCTGATAGCCCTCGAAGTATTCCGCGCCGTGCTCGTGCAATATGGAGGGGGCGAAGGGGCGAAAGGCCTCGCGGAACTTGACCTGATCGTTGATGCGCTCCTTCACCTCGGCCGAGCGCGGATCGGCGAGGATGGAGCGATTCCCCAGCGCCCTGGGACCAAACTCGGCGCGCCCCTGCATCCAGCCGATGATCTTACCTTCAGCCAGTCGTTCTGCAGCGATATAACTGACCTCGCCCTTGGCCTCGCGCACCTTGCCCGGCGGGCCGTAGTTGCGCAGTTTCTTCAGTTGTTTGGGGTCGATCTTAGAGCCCAGATAGGGAGACTGGAAGCCGTGGCTATGTTGGGCCTCGGGGTGGTCCTGATAATAGGCCAGCCAGGCCGCGCCGGCGGCATTGCCGTCGTCGCCGGGGGCGCTGAACAGGTAGGCCTGCTTGAACGGGGTGTTGTCGATGATCTGGCCGTTGGTGGAGGAGTTGAGGAAGCAGCCGCCGCCCAGCACCACGGCATCCATGCCGGTCAGCTCATGCAGGTTGGTGAGATAGCTGAACACCGCCTCGCTGAATACCTGCTGGGCGGTGAAGGCGACATCGGCCATCTCCAGATAGGGCTGGCCCGGCCGGTGGCGGTATTTTTCCAGCTCCTGATAGAGCAGAAAGCTCTTGCGATAGTCCTCCTGGCGGATATTCAGCCCATCGACCATCACCAGGGGTTTGAGCAGGGCGTAGATCTCAGGGTCGAGCTTGCCGTAGGCGGCCAGGCCCATCATCTTCCATTCTTCGCCGTTAAACAAAGCAAAGCCGCACAGCTTGCAGAGGGTCATGTAAAAGCTGCCCAGGCTGCTGAAGTTCATGCCCAGGCCTTGCTCCTGGCCCGGCAGCAGGGTCAGTTGATTGTTGCGAAACACAAAACTGGAGTTGGCGGTGCGCTCGCCGTAGCCGTCGAGCACGGCGCAGGCCGCCTGGCTGAAGGGGCTGCTGTAACAGGCGGTGGCAGCGTGGGTGCTGTGGTGATTGAACTTGCGCAGCTGGGCAATCTTCAGGCGCTGATCCATCGGCATCTGGCTGAGACCGTAGCGCAGGTTGATGCCGGTGAGCTTGGTATAGGCGGCGAAGGATTCATCACAGAGTTTGGATAGGGTGACCAGGTCGAGCAGGCTCTGTGGGGTGGCCTCCTCGGGCAGGTCGCTGAGGCTGGACTCCAGGTTGGCGAAGGCATCCCGCTCCAGCTGGCCAATGGCGGGCTGATCGCTCCAGCTGTGGGCCACCACCAATTCGGCACCCGGCGGCACATGCTCGGCGAGGATCTGTTCCATACGGTGGAACTGATCCGGGCTGTTGTTCACCGCACGCTTGTTCTGCAGGTAACGCTCGGTGCCCTCGGCAAACAGCAGCTTGCCCTGGGGGTCAACAATGGCCAGGGCGCTGTCGTGAAATGAATTGGCGATTCCCAGGTAGTATCTCATGGCGTATTTTTTCTGCTTGGATGCGGGTGAAAGTCGGGACTCGCTTCGAGCCATCCCGGAGTTGTGGTCTGTCTGTGCTCAGTTGGCGTCCTGGCTGTCTTCTGCGCCGGCCGGTCTGCTCAGCCCCAGCTCGGTTTCATCGGCGCGCAGGGCGTTGGCCGCGCCGAGGAAGGCGAAGGAGCCGTTGATTAGCAGCGAGGTCATGATGCTGTATTTGAACACAAAGGCGCCGAGCAGATTGAGCACGCCGGGGGCGATGCTCAGTTGCAGGCTGCGCTCCAGGTTACGGCTCAGGGCGCGGGAGATGCGATAAAGATCGTTGATGCCTTCCAGTTGGCCGTGCATGAGGATGACCTCCGCCATGTCCTGGGCGATGTGGCTGGCACCGGACAGGGAGATGGAGACATCGGCCTGCTTCAGGGCCATGCTGTCGTTGATGCCGTCGCCAACAAAACAGACCCTGTGCCCCTGCTGCTGTAGTTCGCGCACTATGTCCGCCTTCCGCTCCGGCAGCACGCCATGGTAGTAGCTGTCGATACCCAGGCTCTGCGCCAGCTCGCGGGTGGCGGCCTCCTGATCACCGGAGACAATGGCGATGTGACGCACGCCATGCTCGCGCAGCCCCTGTAGCACCGCGCTCATCTCAGTGCGCAGGGTGGATTTCAGCACCATGCCGCCGCTGACCTGGCCGTTGCAGGCGACGAAGATGAAGTTCTCGCCACAGTCTTGGGCATTCTGGTAGGCGGCCAACAATTCCTCGGGCAGGCTGGCGCCGATCTCATTCATATAACGTGCACTGCCCACCTGGATCAGCCGCTCGCCGTGTTGTACCTGGATGCCGTAGCCGATGGCATAGGCGGAGTCATCGATCTCCGGCAGCTCTATGCCCTGGCTATGGGCCTGACGCAGGATGGCCTTGGCGATGGGGTGCTGTAACTTCTGCTCGGCCATGGCGGCATCGCGCAGCACCTCGGCCGGGTCCTGGCCCGCGCTGGGGATAATGCGTACCAGACTGAGGTCCTCATGGGTGAGGGTGCCGGTCTTGTCAAACAGCACCGTATCGATTGTCTCAAAGCGCTCCAGGGCGCGGCCGTCCTTGACCAGGATGCCCTTGCGTGAGGCCATGCTGATGTGATTGAGGGTGCCCATGGGTGCCAGTACGCGGATGCGCACGCCGATGTGGCTGTTGATGAACACCGCCGTGGAGGTGGGACCGAGGATGGGCAGCAGTACAAGGGCAGAGACCAGCATCGGCGTGGTCAGGCTGTTGGCCCAGGTCTCGCCTTTGAGTTGCAGCTGGCTCTTGTGGTTGATGGATTGAAACAGGCTGGCGGCGATCTGGTAGGCGGTGGTCTCCTGGCCCGAGCGCTCCACCTTTACCAGGATCCGCCCGCTGACCACCAGGGTGTTGGCAAACACCGCATCACCAGCGCCCTTTTCCGCCAGAATCGCCTCCCCGGTCAGGTCCTGCTGGTTGATGCCGGCTATGCCCTCAACGATGGTGCCATCCACCGGCACCATGCCGCCGCTGTGCAGCACGATCAGATCCCCGGCCTGCAGGCTATCCACAGGTACGGCAATCTCCGCCCCATCGCGCAGCAGCCAGGCCTCCCGTGGCAGGTTTTTGAACAGGTGCGAGACCATCTTCTGGCTGTCATCCCGGGCGCGGGCCACCGCCAGCTTGCCGGAGTGGATCAGAAACAGGCTCAGTCCGGCGGTGGCGTAATGGCCGGTGAGCAGGGTAAGTATGTCCGCCGCCATGAACAGGCCGTCCACATCGACCCGCTTTTCCTGCACCAGGGAGCGCTCCACATCCCGCATGTAGGGCATCATGGCATAGACATAGGCCAGCACGCCGACCGGCAGCAGCACAGGCACTGTGCCCTTGAGGGCGAAGGCGGCGCAGGAGACCAGGCTCATCTCGGCGTAGCTGGGCAGGGTGGATTCGTCCGCGTCGCGCACAACCAGGGCCTGGGGCGGCTGTACCCCATGCCCCTGGGGTGGCGCGGGCAGGCTGAACAGTTGCTTGACGTTTTTCTTCAGTACATCAGAGGCACCACGCAGCCCCTGATTGAGGGCGTGGTCCTCTGGCAGGTTCTTTGAGCCGTAATAGGCCAGACCCAGGATACCGAGTTCAAAAAGCACTGAGAGTCCTTATGGGTGATGAGGTGTCTGGCACGCCCGGCCAGGCCGGAGCAGGATGGACTCAATGGGAGCCAAGTCGAATTCAGGCCAGGAAAACTAGGCGATAACCCAGGCATTGTCAAATTGAGCTGGCAAGCTAAGCAGGCAAGGCGCAAGCCCAAGGCAGGCCCAGGGGGGTAGGAGCGGCCTTGGCCGCGAAGGGTGCCTGAAAAGTCAGAAGTTTGAAGGGTGAAGCTTGAAGGGATGGGCCCTTCGGGCGTTTTTCAGAATCGCGGGCAAGCCCGCTCCCACTGGGCCTGTCCTATTTATTGATGCGGTAAAAAATGACCCGTTTGGGCTGGAACAAATGGGTCATGCTCCCCCTCCACTTGTGCCCCAGTGCCTTCTGAGGATGTGGTGATTATAGACCATCAGATAGTGCTCCAAGCCCCGCTGCCTCACCCAGTTCGCAGAAATTCCGGGTCCATCATGTCGATGAAGCGCTGTGCCTGGGGCGAGAGATATTTGCCCTTGCGTACCACTATGCCGTAGCCGCGGGTGGGGAAGTATTCGTCCAGCGGGCGCTGGATCAGGCGCTCCTCGCCGGTGAGGCAGACCCCGGTGACGATGGAGATGCCCATGCCCAGCTCGACGTATTTCTTGATGATCTCCCAGCCGCCGGCCTCCAGGGCGACGTTGAAGCTGAGATCGTGCTTGGCGAAGCCCATTTCGACGATGCGCCAGGTGGCCAGGTGGCGCGGTGGCAGGATCAGGCCATAGGGGGCGATGTCGGCCAGGTCCGGTCGTTCCAGCTGGCCCAGGGGGTGATCCAGGGGGGTGATCAGGGTCGGTCGGTAGAACAGGCTGGGGCGGTAGCTGATGTCCGGCGGGATGTCGATCATGGAGCCGACGGCAAAGTCTGCCTCATCGGCGCGCAGCATGGCCATGCCATCGCGGCCGGTGACGTTGTGCAGCTTGATCTTGATGCCGGGGTATTCCTGGCGGAAGCGCTGGATCGGGCCAGGCAGTATATAGAGTATGGTGGACTCCCCGGCGGCGATGTTCAGCTCGCCGCTCTCAAGCTTGCCGGTGTGGGCGGCGAAGGTCTCCTCCAGCTTGTCAATGCCCTCCACCAGGGGCTGGGCCAGCTGGTAGAGCACCTGCCCCTCGGGGGTGAGCTTGATCTTGGGGCCACGGCGCTCGAAAACGGTCAGATTCATCTCCCGTTCCAGGGCCTGAATCTGCAAAGAGACCGTAGGCTGACTGAGGAAAAGGAGCTCCGCCGCCTCGCTGATGCTGCCGGTCTGGGCCGCCCGGCAGAAGGCGCGCAACTGCTTAAGTCGCTTTTGCTTGTAATAAATTTTACTTGAATTTGCCATCTTTCTGCCTTTAGTGGCGCGGTTTCTGGGTTTGTATTCAATTTTACAATATTAAAAATTGAAATAATTGTTTTGCTAAATTCTCCGCCCATACCCTAGTCTCGCT
Organism: gamma proteobacterium SS-5; assembly: GCA_009497875.2. NCBI lineage: Bacteria > Pseudomonadati > Pseudomonadota > Gammaproteobacteria > Chromatiales > Sedimenticolaceae > Magnetovirga > Magnetovirga frankeli. Next base: position 1,582,340 of record CP032508.2, read on the forward strand.
GCATTGCACAATAAATTGTGTCAAAGCCCTGTGTTCGATGTGGACTTTGCCTTGATGACGGGAGGTTAGACGTGGAACTTGGTTTCAATCCGCAGCACATCGCCGCTGCATCCCTGTTTATGCTGGTCCTGGGCGGCCTGCTGGCCTATGTGCTGGTGGTGGCCAACCGCAAGCTCTGGGTCTATGAAGACCCGCGCATCGAGCTGGTGGAGGACCTGCTGCCCCATTCCAACTGCGGTGCCTGTGGTACCCCCGGCTGTCGGCCCTTTGCAGAGGCCCTGATCGACGGCCAGGTGCAGCCCAGCCAGTGTACCGTCAACAGCGCCGAGCAGAACCTGCGCATCGCCGATTTCCTGGGCGTGGATGCCGGTGAGAGCGAGCGCCTGGTGGCCCGCCTGGCCTGCTCTGGCGGCAACAACGTGGCGCGTATGCGCGCCCACTATGCCGGCCTTGAGAGCTGCCGCGCCGCCGCCGCCGTGGGCGATGGCCCCAAGGGCTGTAGCTGGGGCTGTCTGGGCATGGGCGATTGCGCCGATGTCTGTGATTTTGACGCCATCCACCTGAACGCCCAGGATATCCCGGTGGTGGACGCGGCCAAGTGTACCGCCTGTAACGACTGCGTCGAGATCTGCCCCAAGGACCTGTTCTCCCTGCAACCGGCGGCCAACCGGCTATGGATCAACTGCCGCAATCTGCAATTCGGCGATGCCGCCGAGGCCGATTGTGAGGTGGCCTGCACCGCCTGTGAGCGCTGCGTGATGGACTCCCCCGAAGGCCTGATCCGGATCGATAACAACCTGGCCGTGATCGACTACAGCAAGAACGCCCTGGCCTCCAAGGTGGCCACCGAGCGCTGCCCCACCGGTGCCATCGTCTGGCTGGACGAGCGCGCCGGGGTCATCAAGGGCCGCGAGGCCAAGCCCATTATCCGCCAGACAGCGCTGCCCGCAGCCTGATGGTTCACCCAGAAGTTTTCCGAGGAGCCCGAGACCATGTTCGGTAAGAAAGAAGAAAGAGTATTCAAATACCCTGGCAAGCGCATGGCGATGGATGGCAATACGGCGGTGATCATGTGTGAACGTGAGGCCTCCGATGCCGCCGGTGCCTATCCCATCACCCCCTCCACCCAGATGGGTGAATTCTGGGCTGAGGAAATGGCCAAGGGCCATGTGAATATCTCCGATCGCGGTCTGATCTTCGTCGAACCCGAATCCGAGCACGCCGCTGCGGCGGTCACTGCCGGGATGAGCATGACCGGCCTGCGCGCCACCAACTTCTCCTCGGCCCAAGGCGTGGCCTTCATGCACGAATCCCTCTACGCCGCCGCCGGCAAGCGTCTGCCCTATGTGCTCAACGTGGGCTGTCGCGCCATCACCAAGGCCTCGCTCAACGTGCATTGCGGTCACGATGACTATCACTGCATCGACGACACCGGCTTCTTTCAGGTATTCGCCAACGACGCCCAGGGCGCGGCGGACCTGAACCTGATCGGGCGCAAGATCGCCGAGCTGTCCCTGACCCCGGCGGTGGTGGCCCAGGATGGCTTCCTCACCACCCATCTGATTGAACCCCTGCAGGTGCCCGAGCGCGAGTTGATCGCCGAATTCCTCGGCAAGCCGGATGATCAGATCGAATGCCCCACCCCGGCCCAGCGCATGCTCTACGGCAATACCCGGCGTCGGGTACCGGCCATCTGGGACGTGGACAACCCGCTGCAATCCGGTACGGTGCAAAACCAGGATGCCTATATGCAGACCCAGGCGGCGCAGCGGCCCTATTTCTACGATCACATCCAGCAGATCACCGACCAGGTGATGGACGAATACTACGAGCTGACCGGCCGCCGCTATGGCCGCATCGGCACCTTCAACATGGACAAGGCCGACTATGTCATCCTCGGTATGGGCTCCATGGTGGTGCAGGCCCGTGGCGTGGCCGAGTACCTGAAAAAGACCCGCAAGCTGGAGATCGGCGTGGTCGATATCACCATGTTCCGGCCCTTCCCCGGCGATCTCATCGGCAAGACACTGATGGGCAAGAAGGGCGTGGTGGTGCTGGAGCGTACCGACCAACCCCTGGCCGAAGACCTGCCGCTGATGCGCGAGGTACGCGCCGCCCTGAGCAAGTGCCTGGAAAACGGCCGCTCCAGCGATGCCAAGCCCTACCCGGACTACGCCAGCTATGGTCAGATCAAGGACCTGCCGCCGCTCTATTCCGCTGCCTACGGCATGGGCTCCCGCGACCTGCAACCGGAGGCGCTGATCGGTGCCATCGAAAACATGCTGCCGGAGGGCAACAAGCGCAAATTCTTCTACCTGGGCATAGAGTTCGTGCGCGAGGCCAGCAACCCCAAGCAGGAGGTGTACCTGCAGAACCTGCTGGAGGCCTATCCCAAGATCGGCGAGCTGGCGCTCAAGGGATCGGAAAACCCCAACCTGATGCCGGAAGGCTCGATGACGGTGCGCATGCACTCGGTGGGCGGCTGGGGTGCCATCACCACCGGCAAGAACCTGGTGATGACCCTGTATGACCTGCTCGGCTACGAGATCAAGGCCAACCCCAAGTACGGCTCGGAGAAGAAGGGCCAGCCTACCACCTATTACCTGGCGGTAGCACCCACCCCGATTCCACTCAACTGCGAATACCACTATGTGGATGTGGTGCTCAGCCCCGACCCCAATGTGTTCAACCACTCCAATCCCCTGGCCGGCCTGAAGCAGGGCGGCACCCTGATCATCCAGTCGAGCCTGGAAGACCAGCAAGCGGTGTGGAACAGCTTCCCGCGCTGGATGCGCAAGCAGATCATCGACAACGAGATCCGCGTGTTCTACGTCGATGGCTTCAAGATCGCCCGCGAGGAGGCCAGTAATGTCGAACTGCAGCTGCGTATGCAGGGCAATGCCTTCCAGGGCGCCTTCTTTGCCGGTTCGCCGCTGATGCAGATGGCCGGCCTGGACGAGAAGAAGCTGTTTGCCTCCATCGAGGCCCAGCTGGAGGCCAAGTTCGGCGACAAGGGCAAGCGCGTGGTAGCGGACAACCTGCGCATCGTGCGGCGTGGCTTTGAGCAGGTGCGCGAGATCACCGACAAGACCCTGGGAGTAGAGAGCGTCCAGCAGCTGAAGAAGGAGATCGGCCTGCCGGTGATGCTCAAGCAGATCCCGCAAGGCCAGGGCGAGCTGGCCGACATCCACCGCTTCTGGGAGCAAACCGGCAACTTCTACTTTAACGGCAAGGGCTCGGACAACCTGGCCGACCCCCATCAGGCCCTGTCCCTGGTACCGGCCTCTACCGGTATCTTCCGCGACATGACCCAGATCCGCTTCGACTACCCCAAGTGGATCGCCGAGAACTGCACCGCCTGCGGCGACTGCTACACCGTCTGCCCGGACAGCGCCATCCCCGGTCTGGTCAACACCGTCGGCGAGGTATTCAATAGCGTTATCAACGGCATAGAGCTGGGCGGAACCATCACCCAGTACCTGCGCCGCGAGACGCGCGCGGTAGAGAAACGCCTGCGCGCCCTGGTCAATGAGCAAGGGGAGGCTGCCAAGGTGCGCGACCTGCTGGATCAGGCAATCCTGGAGACCCTGGCGGAATCCGAGCTGGAAGGGGAGAAAAAGGCCAATCTGGAGAAGGAGTTTGCCCTTTTCCTGGATGCCTTCGGCGGCTTCGAGTTCGCCATCACCAAGCCCTACTGGAACAACATGGAGAAGAAGGCGGCCAACTCCGGCGGCCTGTTCTCCATCACCATCAACCCCTATACCTGCAAGGGCTGTATGGAGTGCGTCGAGGTCTGCGCCGACGACGCCCTGCGGGTGGAAAAGCAGGACGACCTGGCGGTGGATAAGCTGCGCGCCGATTGGAAGTTCTGGCTCAATCTACCCACCAGCAACCAAAGCTTCAGCCGTATCGACGACCTGGACGAGAAGGTAGGCGCGCTGGAGACCCTGCTGCTGGACAAGGCCAGCTACGACTCCATGAACTGCGGCGACGGTGCCTGCCTGGGATGCGGCGAGAAGACCCTGATCCACCTGTTCACCGGCACCGTCACCTCCCTGATGCAGCCCAGGGTCAAGGCCCAGGTGGCCCGGCTGGATGACCTCATCGCCCGGCTGGAGCAGCATATCCGCCTGAAGCTGGCCGCCGGCGTCGATCTCAGCCACCCCGAGGTGCTCGGCGAGCTGGGCGACAGCGAGGAGCCGGAACTGACCCTGGCCCAGCTCAGCGACCGGGTCGATCCGGCCCACGAAAACACCCTGGTGGACAAGACCTGGCTGAAGCAGATCAGCGGCGTACTGGGCCAGCTGCGTGACCTGCGCTGGCGCTACCTGGAAGGGCCGACGCAGAAGGGCCGCGCCGCCATGGGCATAGTCAACGCTACTGGCTGTACCTCGGTGTGGGGCTCCACCTTCCCCTACAATCCCTATCCCTTCCCCTGGGCATCACATCTGTTCCAGGACAGCCCCTCCATGGCCATGGGTCTGTTCGAGGGCCACATGACCAAGATGGCCGACGGCTTCAAGGCCATCCGCCGCGCCGAGCTGGAACTGGCGGGCAAGTACAATGCCGCCGAGCATGAGTCCTTCTTCAACTACTTCGATTGGAAGTCCTTCAGCGACGAGGAATGGCTGCTGTGCCCGCCGGTGGTGGCCGTGGGTGGTGACGGTGCCATGTACGACATCGGCTTCCAGAACCTGTCCCGCGCCCTGGCCTCGGGCATGCCGATCAAGGTCATGGTGCTGGATACCCAGGTCTATTCCAATACCGGCGGTCAGGCCTGCACCTCAGGCTTCATCTCCCAGGTGGCGGACATGACCCCCTACGGCAAGCAGATGAAAGGCAAGGAAGAAATGCGCAAGGAGATGGGCCTGATCGGCCTGGCCCACCGCACCAGCTATGTGCTGCAGGGCTCCATCAGCAATGTCACCCATCTGATCGAGGGCTATGTGGATGGCCTTAACAGCCGCCGCCCGGCCCTGTTCAATGTCTATGCCGTCTGTCAGCCGGAGCACGGCGTACCAGACGACGCCACCCGTCGTCAGTCCAAGCTGGCGGTGGAATCCCGCGCCTATCCGCTGATGAAGTTCGACCCTGATGCCGGCGTGACCCTGCAGGAGTGCCTGGATCTGGAGGGCAACCCGGCCATGGATCAGGATTGGCCCACCTATCAGCTGGACTATGTGGATGAGCAGGGCAACGCCGGCCGCCTGGAGCTGCCCCTGACCTTCGCCGACTTCGCCGCCACCGAGGGCCGCTTCCGCAAGCACTTCCGCAAGGCACCGCAGGAGACCTGGAGCGATGCCATGATCCCCTTCCATGAATTCCTCAAGCTGGACGAGGACGAGCGCGAGGACAACTTCCCCTACATCTGGGCGCTGGACGGCAAGAACCGCCTGATGCGGGTGATCTGCTCGGCGGAGATCGTCAAGTCCGCCGAAGAGCGCCAGCTCTATTGGAACCAGCTCCGCGGCTTGGCCGGCGAGCTGAACAAGGTAGATGTGGATGCCCTGGTGGAACAGACCAAGGCCGACATGGCCAATCGCTTAAGCTCCAGCCTGCTGTCCCTGGTGGCCTCGGGCAACGCCTCCGCGCTTACCGGAGGTATGGCTGGCATGGTCGGCAGCGACGGTGCCAAGGCGGCGGCTGCCGCAGCAGGCAATGGGGCCGGTAACGGAGCCACTCAGGCGGCGGACTACGAGCCGGTCTGGGTGGAGACCCCGGAATGCACCGCCTGCGACGAGTGCATCGACATCAACCCCAAGATCTTTGCTTACAACGACGACAAGCAAGCGGTTATCGTCGATCCCCGCGCCGGCCAGTTCAAGGACATCGTCAAGGCGGCAGAGAAATGCACCGCCGGCTGTATCCACCCGGGAACTCCCTGGAACCCGAGCGAAAAGGACCTGGACAAGCTGGTCAAGCGGGCGCAGAAATATCAATAGTTAGAAGATAGAAGTTAGAAGATAGTAGGTAGTAGGTAGTAGGTAGGAGATAGCGTCTTAGTGGTTTAGCTATTAGAGCCAAGACACTAGGATACTAGGACACTAGGCCAGTAAGTAGGAGATAGGAGATAGAGTCTTAGTGGTTTAGCTATTAGAGCTAAGACACTAAGAAACTAGGATACTAGGACACTAAGATACTAAAGCGCTAAAACGCTAACCCAGAACTCAACCAGAGGAATATCACAGATGGCAACAGTAACCTTTCTTGGCAACCCGGTAGAACTCAACGGCGAACTGCCGGCAGTGGGCAGCAAGGCACCCGATTTCAGCCTGCCGGACAAGGACCTCAACGACAAGGGCCTGGCGGACTTCGCCGGCAAGAAGCGCCTGCTCAATATAGTCCCCAGCCTGGACACCCCGGTATGCGCCACCTCCACGCGCAAGTTCAACGAAGAGCTGGCCGATCGTGACGACGTGGCCCTGCTGGTGATCTCCGCCGATCTGCCCTTTGCCATGGGGCGCTTCTGCAGCATCGAAGACCTCAATCACGTCACCGCCCTGTCACTGATGCGCGGCAAGGGCTTCGCCAAGGACTACGGCGTGCTCATCACCAGCGGCGCCCTGGCCGGCCTCACCGGTCGTGCAGTGGTGGTGATCGACGAAAACGGCACCGTCACCTACACCCAGCTGGTCAAAGAAATCGCCGAAGAGCCGGATTATGCGGCGGCGATAAAGGCGCTTTAGTTTTAAAAGCAGGACGCAGAGGACGCAAAGGAGCGCAAAGGACGCAGAGAAGAATGAGGAAAAAGTAGCCCGGATGAAGTGTAACGGAATCCGGGGTTGCCGCTGGGCAGGGCCTCCCCGGATTTCGCTTCGCTGCATCCGGGCTACAACTTTACAGCTCTGCGTCCTCTGCGCTCCTTAGCGTGCTCTGCGTCCAATTTTCAGTTTATCCATTTCGGGGAGACCAAAGGCTTGTTCAGCCTGACACAGCTTTTCGGCAGATCGACCTTCAGCCACGGCATTCATCCGCCGGAGCATAAGGCGGAGACGGCGCAGCGGCCGATTCGGCGCATGCCTTTTCCGCAGCAGTTGGTGCTGCCGCTGAATCAGCATATCGGCAAGCCGGCCGTCGCCTGCGTCAAGAAGGGCCAGGAGGTGGTGCGCGGCGAGCCCATTGCCGAGGCGGACAGCTATGTCTCCGTGCCCCTGCATGCCCCGGCCACCGGCCGCATTCGCGGCATCGAGCTGATGCCCAGCGCACGCGGTCCGCGCACGCCCTCGATCCTGCTGGATGTGTATGAAAGCGCCACCCAGGAGGTGCTCTGGGGCTGCGAGCGTGATCTGGACTCCCTCAGCCCGGAGCAGCTGATCCAGGCGGTACGCGAGACCGGCATGGTCGGTCTGGGCGGTGCCGCCTTTCCCTCCCACGTCAAGCTGACGCCGCCGACGGATCACGCGGTGGATACCCTGGTGGTCAACGGCTGCGAGTGCGAGCCCTATCTGACCTGTGACCACCGCATGATGCTGGAATGGACCGATGCCCTGCTGCTCGGCACCCGCATTGCCATGCGCTGCCTGGGGGTGGCGCAGGCGGTGATCGGCGTTGAGGATAATAAATTGGATGCGGTGGATGCCATCGCCGCCAGGATTCAGCCCGGCAGCGGTATCAGCGTCAAGGCGGTGCCGACCAAGTATCCGCAGGGGGCGGAGAAAATGCTGATCAAGTCGGTGCTCAACCGCGAGGTGCCCCCAGGCGGCATCCCGGCGCAGATCGGCGTGGTGGTGAACAATGTCGGCACCCTCAGCATGCTCGGCCGCCTGCTGCCCAAGGGCGAGGGGCTGATCGAGCGGGTGGTCAGCGTGGTCGGCCCCGGCGTGGAGCGGCCCGGCAACTATCTGGTGCCCATTGGCACGCCGGTGGGCTTTGTCCTGGAACAGGCGGGGCATGAGGGGCGCAAGAGCGAGATCATCCTCGGCGGGCCGATGATGGGCACTGCGGTGCCCTCGCTGGATACGCCCATCACCAAGGGCACCTCCGGCGTGCTGGTGCTCAACGAACCGGCGATAGATACCGAAAGCCGCCTGCGCAGCTGGCCCTGCATCCGCTGCGGCCGCTGTCTGGAGGCCTGCCCCATGCACCTCAACCCCTCCATGCTCGGCCAGCTGGCGGCCAAGCGCGAATACGAGCAAATGGGCGAGCAATATCACCTGATGGACTGCTTTGAATGCGGCTGCTGCTCCTACAGCTGCCCCTCCAACATCCCCCTGGTGCAATACTTCCGCATCGCCAAATCCATCCTGCGGGAGAAGCCCTGATGAAACCTTTTGGGACGCAGAGTGCGCGGACGACTGCAGGGATGCAGGAGGTAGAACGAAGCAGGAGGCCAGAGTCGAGAAGCGCAGAGAGCGCAGAGTTGATGGGGGATGCTCGCTCTATTGCGCGGGTAGGTCGGCCTTCAGGCCGACTGTCGGCCGCAACCGGTCGCGCTGCTCCATCGCCAGTGGCCAAGCCAATCGGGCTGAAGCCGGACCTACCTTCTATTCTCTGCGCACTCTGCGCTCCTTTGCGTCCTCTGCGTCCTATACGTCCCAACTAAGCCCATGACCAACAAAGCCCAAATCGAAATTCGTACCTCGCCCCATGCCCATTCCGGTGCCGATGTGGTGCAGATCATGCGCACTGTGGCCCTGACCCTGCTGCCCCTGGCGGGCTGGGGTGTCTGGCGCTATGGCCTGTCGGCGGCGCTGTTGCTGCTCACCACGCTGCTCGGCTGCCTGCTGGCGGAGCGGCTGTTCAACCGACTGCGCGGCCAGCCCAGTTCGCTGGGCGACTGGTCGGCGGTGATCACCGGCCTGCTGCTGGGGCTGTCGCTGCCGCCGGGCTTTCCGCTGTGGATGGGGCTGGTGGCGGCCTTTGCCGCCATTGGCCTGGGCAAGGCCCTGTTCGGCGGCCTGGGCATGAACCCCTTCAACCCGGCGCTGGTGGGGCGTGCCTTTGTGCAGGCGGCCTTTCCCGCCGCCATCACCACCTGGACCCCGGCCCTGTTCGATGGCCGTTTCACCAACCCGGTGCCGAGCACCCTGGCCTGGCCCTTCCTGCGTCCGGCGGACATCAGCCCCTGGCTGCACGAGCGGGCGGTGGACGGCTTTACCGGTGCCACCCCCCTGGCGCTGATGAAGTACGAAGGCCAGAGCATCCCCCTGACCGACCTGCTGATGGGCGGTGGTGCCGGTTCCATCGGCGAGGCGGCCCTGTTGATACTGGTCTGCGGCCTGTTTCTCGCCTTCAAGCGTATGCTCGATTGGCGCATCCCGCTCAGTATCATGGCCAGCACGGCACTGTTTGCCTGGCTGGCGCAGCTGTTTGACCCCAGCGCGCCGGGGCCGCTGATCATGCTCTGCTCCGGCGGTCTGATGCTCGGCGCCTGGTTCATGGCCACCGACATGGTGGGCTCGCCGATGACATCCCTGGGGGTGCTGATCTATGGCGTACTGATCGGCTTTGTCACCGAGATGATCCGCCTGTTCGGCGGCCTGGGGGAGGGGGTGATGTACGCCATCCTGCTGGGTAACGCCGCCGCGCCCCTGATCGATCAGTGGACCCAGCCACGGGTGTTCGGCGCGGCCAAGGCCAAGGCGAGGAAGTCAGCATGAACCTGATAAGAGGATTTAGCCACAGAGCCACAGACGACTCCATGGACGGAGGAGGTAGGGCAAAGCCTGGAGCCAGAGCCGAGCGCACAGAGAAAAATCAAAGTGTTGAAATGCGAATATCCAACACTTTCTAGGTCGATATGATCTGTAACTCATTGAAATAACTCTGTGATCTCGGCAACTGCTCCTGCGTTGCTCTACCTCTCCACATCCTGTGGGTCGTCTGTGTCTCTGTGGCTTAACTGAGGAATTTAGGATGAACCAAGCGCCAACCGATACCCTGCAGCACCAGACCCCGGCGCTGCGCATGCTGGTTACCCTGGGCGGGGTGGCCATGCTGTCCGGTTTTTTGATTGTGCTGGTGTATCAACTGACCAAGCCGATCATCGAGGAAAACCAGCGCCTGGCGATCGAGCAAATGGTGTTCAAGCTGGTGCCCGCCGCGAGCATTCGCCGGGATATCGAACTGGCCCCCGGTCTCTCGGTCTATGCCGCCTATGATGAACAGGGCAGGCTCAAGGGCGTGGTGGCCCAAGGCGCGGCCCAGGGCTATGCGGATTTGGTGCATCTGCTCTACAACTATGCCCCGGATTGTGACTGCATCAAAGGCTTTGATATTTTGAAAATGGCCGAAACGCCGGGGCTGGGGGACAAGATCCTTACCGACAAGGCCTTTTTGGCCAATTTTGACTATCTGGATGCGCGTCTGAACGCGGCGGGCGATGGCCTGGCCAACCCCATAGTCACGGTCAAGCACGGCAAGAAGCAGGAGCAATGGCAGATCGATGCCATCTCCGGCGCCACCGTCACCTCCCGCGCCGTGGGCAAGGCGATCAACGACTCGGCCCAGCAGATGCTGCCCCTGCTACAGCCGCGCCTGGAGGGGATCAGGCAGATCGAGCTGGAGCAGACCCCAGCGGAGCAAACTCAAGCGGAGCAGCAGCCATGAGCCTGCACAACCCCCATATCGACTGGCAGACCTTCACCGACGGCCTGTGGAAGGAAAACCCGGTATTCGTCATGCTGCTGGGCATGTGCCCGGTGCTGGCGGTGACCAACTCGGCGATCAACGCCCTGGCCATGGGCATAGCCACCACCTTTGTGCTGCTGGCCTCGGGGTTGATGGTGTCCCTGCTGCGCCACCTGATCCCCAAACAGGTGCGCATCGCCACCTATATCCTGATTATCGCCACCTTCGTCACCATCGTCGATTACCTGATCCAGGCCATCTCCCTGGAGCTGTACAACGCCCTGGGGGCCTTCATCCAGCTCATCGTCGTCAACTGCATGATCCTGGGCCGGGCCGAGGCCTATGCCTCCAAGCACCGGGTGCCCAAGGCCCTGCTCAATGCCCTGGGCATGGGCCTGGGCTTCACCTTCGCCCTGCTCTGCCTGGGGGTGGTGCGCGAGGTGCTGGGGGCGGGCAGCCTGTTTGGCGTGGATCTGTTCGGCAGCCAGTTCGAGCCCTGGGTGGTGATGGTGCTGCCGCCGGGGGGCTTCATCGTCCTCGGCGGCTGGTTGTTGCTGTTCGAGTGGCTGCGCGAGCGCCGTGCCGCCGCCCAACTGGAGAAGGAGGCCGCCCGTGCCCGCTGAGAGTCTGAGCTTTATCTTTCTGAATGCCGCCCTGGCGAATAACTTCGTCCTGGCGCTGTTTCTTGGCCTCTGCCCCTTTCTCGGCGTCTCCGGCAAGCTGGAGACCGCCGTGCCCATGGGCGTGGCCACCAGCTTTGTCATGCTGGTCAGTTCCATCAGCGCCTTTGGCATCAACTGGATACTGACCAGCCTGGAGATCGAATTTCTCAGGCTGATCAGCTACATAGTTGTTATCGCCAGCGCCGTGCAGCTGGTCGAGATGGTGCTGAAGAAATTCAGCCCGGCGCTGTTTCACTCGCTCGGTATCTTCCTGCCGCTGATCACCTCCAACTGCGCCATCCTTGGCCTGGCCCTGTTCCAGACCTTCAAGGAATACAACTTCATGCAATCCATGGCCTACGCCCTGGGGGCCGGTGCCGGGTTTACCCTGGCCATAGTGCTGATGGCCGGCCTGCGCGAGCGCCTGGCCCTGGCCAACCTGCCCACCCCGGCCCAGGGCGCGGCCATGAGCCTGATGCTCGGCGGCCTGCTATCGTTGGTATTCATGGGCTTTGCCGGACTCGGAGGCTGATTATGCTCGATTACCTCATCGCCATGCTGGTCATCCCCATCCTCATGCTCAGTTGGCTGCTGGTGCAGAATATCGCCCGCCGCTTCGCCAGGGCCCACCCGGAATTCGGCCCGGCGCGGGAGGAGGGCGGCGGCTGCGGCAGCACCTGCGGCTGCGCCGGCAAGAGCAGTTGCAAGCGGGGGTGAATTTGCAAATCTGAAAGGACGCAGAGGACGCAAAGAAGCGCAAAGGACGCAGAGAAGAATGAGGCGATAAAGCCCCTCGCCCCTTTACTGCGAAACAACCTGGTTGTTGCCTCTCAACCTGGGAGCTTTCAGGGTAAGAAAGAGGACAGAGGACGGAAGATAGAATTTTGCGTCGCTGCGCGACAGGTTAATTATCGGGGGCATTACCCACTTGTCCCACCCCGATCAGCAAGCGGCTGGCATCGCCCGTGGCGGCCTGGTCTAATCCCCTTCCAGCCGGGTCAGGTTGCGCCCGCCGGTCTCGGTGATGCGGCTGGAGGCGATCAGGGCAATCACGGCAAAGCCAAGCATGAGCAGCATGGCCTGCTGATAATCGGCCAGGGCATAGCGGCGCAGGCCCTCATGCAGGGTGCCGTCCCAGCCCTGGTCCAGCACCCAGCCAAACAGCGGCTGCATGATGGCGGCACCCAGAAACAGGCCGGTATTCACCAGACTGATGGCCATGCCCGACAGCGCCGGGGTGCAGACCTCCTTGGCGCAGGCGTAGCTGAGCACAAAGCCGCTGCCGGTCAGGCCGATCAGACCGAACAGCAACATACCGCTCCAACCGGCCGACCAGGGCAGCCACAGCAGCGCCAGCCAGGCCAGGCAGTAGAGTAGGGCACTGGTCATCATCACCACCTTGCGCCGCCCCAGACGGTCTGAGATCCAGCCAGACAGCAAGGTGCCTATGGCCATGGCCAGCAGGGTCAGGGTGGTGTACTGGGCCGCCTCATCGCGGCTCAGTTCGTGCAGATCGCGCAGCAAGGGCACGCCCCAGAGCCCGGCAAAGGCAAACAGGCCCCCGGCCATGCCGAAATTGAACCAGAAGCCCGGCCAGATGCGCCGGTTGCGGCACACACCGAACAGCTCCCTGAGCCAATGATGCTCCCGCTCCGGGTCCGGCACCCGGCCATCCAGGCTGTGCAGCGAGGGAAAGCCCGCATCCTCTGGCCGATTGCGCACCCGCCAGGCGCTGAGCAGGGCCAGCAGCAGGGAAAAGACGCCGATGCCGACAAAGATGCTGCGCCAGCTGGCATGGGCCAGCAGCCAGGCCAGGGGCGCGGCCGCCAGCACCGAGCCCAGATTGCCCAGCAACAGGGTGATGCCGCTGATCAGGCCATAGATGCGATCCCTGAACCAAAGGGTATTGCTCTTCATCAGGCCGACAAAGATCACCGACACCCCCAACCCCACCAGAAAACGCCCCAGATAGGCCATCTCCAGGGTCTCGGCCAGGCCAAACAGGATCGAGCCCAGTCCGGCCACGGCATTGCCCAGGGTCACCACGGTACGCGCCCCCAGGGTATCGGCCAGCACCCCGGCGGGGATCTGCATGGCGGTATAGATGTAGTAATAGACCGCCGCCAGGGAACCCAGGGTAGCGCCGGTGGTGGAGAAGGCCAGCATCAGCTCGCCGGAGACCACGGCCGGGGCCATGCGGTGAAAATAGACCGACATATAGGCCAGGATCAGGATAGCGAAAATACTCCAGCGCACCTGCTGGAAGCGTTTGGCGTCAAAGGGTTCTGTGGTCTGCAAGGCTGGGGTCCTGGTAGGAGAGTCAGTCGCTGGGGCCGGATACGGCCATTATCGCAACCTTGGGCCGGGGCTGCCAAGGCATAATGGGTATAGGCTCCGTAGGTCGGGTTAGCGCAGCGTAACCCGACGTTGGCCTTCACAAACCCGCAAAAAAGGTGCTACATTCAGCCGCAGTTTCGATTGGATGAACAGGGATCCCATGGATCAGCACTGCCCCATCTCAGGCTACCCAACCTCAGTCCATCAAACCGCAAGCTTGCGGACCCTGTATTAGGGCCGCCGCTGTGCAATCATTCCTGCCACCTTGGACAGCAGCAGAGTGATTGCATGATTCGCTTCTCCCGTTACCGCTTCACCTTTACCGCCCTGGACCCCATCCGGCTGCCGACCTATGCCGGTTCCGCCTTGCGCGGCCTGCTCGGCCACGGCCTCAAGCGCACCCTCTGCGTCACCGGCCTGAGCCAATGCAGCGCCTGCGCCCTGCGCCGCCAGTGCGGCTACACCCTGCTGTTTGAAAGCCAGACCGCCAGCGGGCAAAAGACCCTCTCCCTGCAACCCCTGGTCATGGCCCTGGATCGCTATCGGCCAGACTATGCCGTGGGCGAGGCCTTTGGCCTGGAACTCATACTGATCGGCAAGGCCAACCGGCATTTTCCCTACCTGATTCCCAGCTGGGCGCGCGCTGGCCAGCTGGGCTTGGGACCACGCCGCGGTCGGTTCCATCTGAGCTCGGTGCGGCAATGGCAGTTTAGGCAACAGCGCTGGCGTGACATTTACCCCGAGCCAGAGCCGGGTCAGGCGCCCTTTACCGAGCCCGAACCCTGGCAGCCGAGCATGGCCTATGCTGGCGGCGCCATCCGGCTACAGCTCATCACCCCCTACCGCAGCAAGCGCGATGGACGCCTGATCACCCCGGAGCAGTTCGACCCCCTGGGCTTTGCCATCGCCCTGATCACCCGCATCGAGCGCCTGCGGGCGCAGCACGACCCCGACAGCCCACCGCTGCCGGTGGCCGACTGGATAACCGAGGCCAAGCAGCTGGAAATGCACCAGGCAAAACTGCGCTGGAGCGAGGTGCAGCGCCGCTCCTCACGGCAAAACACCGACATGAACCTGGGCGGCGTCACCGGCAGTTTTCAGCTGCAAGGCCCTGGCCTGCAGGCGCTGATGCCCGCGCTGGAGCTGGGCCAATGGCTGCACGTGGGCAAAAATAGCCTGTTTGGCCTAGGCCAATACCGCATCCTCGACCCGGCGCAGCCCGATGCCTAAGCCCCGGCGCATTCTGGTCTGCGTCACCGGCCTCTCGCCGCAGGTCGTCACTGAAACCCTCTACGCCCTGGCGGTCAAGCAGGGCTGGGTGCCGGATCACATCTGCCTGATCACCACCGCAGAGGGTGCCAAGCGGGTGCGTCTGTCCCTGCTCAGTGAAGACCCCGGCTGGTTTGCCCGCCTGCTGAAGGACTACCAGCTGCCGCCGATCCGCTTTGGCCTGGACGATATCCGCGTGCTCACCGATGCCCAGGGCAAGGAACTGTCCGACATCCGCACCCCGCAAGACAACGAGCGCGCCGCTGACTTCATCGTCACCACCCTGCGCGAACTCAGCGCAGACCCGGACAGCCAGCTGCATGTCTCCATCGCCGGGGGCCGCAAGACCATGGGCTTCTACCTGGGTTACGCCCTGAGCCTGTTCGGCAGGCCGCAGGATCGGCTTTCCCACGTACTGGTCAGCGAACCCTTTGAATCCAGCTGGAACTTCTTCTACCCCACGCCCTATTCCAAGGTCATAGAGCTCAACGACAAGACCCTGGCCGACACCCAGGACGCCGAGATCACCCTCGCCAGCATCCCCTTTGTCAGCCTGCGCCACGGCATGCCGGATCAGCTGATGCAGGGCGCGGTGGGTTTCGCCGGTGCCGTGGCGGCCATCAACCGCAGCCTGGCCCCGCCGGAGCTGATCATCGACCTGGAAGCCAAGCGCATCCGCGCCGCCGGATCCATCATTCCCCTGCCGCCGGTGGAACTGGCGCTGCTATCGGTGTTTGCCCGTCGCGCCCTAAATGGCCTGCCAGCCTGCGCCGCGCCCAGTAAGGAGGTGCCCGATAGTCCATGGGCCGTCTGGTTCATGCTGGAATACGATCAAATCCGGCCCGAGCGGGGTGATGAGGACGCCACCCGCCGCAGCCTGGCCAAGGGCATGGACGGTGATTATTTTTCTCTACACAAGAGTCGCCTACACGCAAAGCTGAAAAAACGCCTGGGCCCGGCGGCTGAGGCCTACCTCATCAACAATGGCAGGCGACGGCCCTACCGCTACAGCCTGGGCCTGCCGCCAAGCAGCATCAGTTACCGCAAGCTTGCGGTTGCGGACACTCAGGCCGTTTCTGAGCACACTACCCTTTCATCCACAGACAGGTCCCCATCATGAGCACAATGGAAACCCGCAGCTTCACAATAGAGTTCCTCACCCCGGCCTTTCTCGGCAATGCCCGGCAAAGCGGGCAGTGGCGTACCCCACCCATCAAGGCCCTGCTACGACAATGGTGGCGGGTGGCCTACGTGGCGCAACGGGGGTTTAAGCTCGATACGAATCAGCTGCGCCTGGATGAGGGCTTGCTGTTTGGTGCCGCTGCCGATGGCGCGGGTAATCGCAGCCTGGTGCGCCTGCGCTTGGATCGCTGGGATGAAGGCAAGCTGAAGAGCTGGAATGGACTTGAGCCAGGCACGGTCGCACATCCAGAGGTGCAGAGGACCGGATACAAGGTCGGAGCACATGCCTATCTTGGCTTTGGGCCTTTGGATGGCCGGGGTGGTACCAAGCTGGCAAAGGCCAATGCCGCTATTCAAGCCACAGAAACCGCCCAGCTCTCCCTGGCCTTTCCGCAACATCAGGCAGAGCTGTTGGATCAGGCCCTGTGGCTGATGGGCCGTTTTGGCACCCTGGGTGGCCGCAGCCGCAACGGCTGGGGCTCCTTCGTCTTGCGCTCTCTTTCCTCGGGAGAGGGCCGGGGTGAAGGGGCTAAGCCGACTGGCGCACTGCCCCTGCGCGATTGGCGGCAGTGTCTGCAACTGGACTGGCCCCATGCCCTGGGCAAGGACCAGAGCGGCCCGCTCATTTGGCAGACCCAGGCCCATGGTGATTGGAAATCCCTGATGCGCGAACTGGCCGAGATCAAGATCGGTCTGCGCACCCATTTTCGCTTCAATGCCGGGCATACCAACCAACCCGAGCCACGCCATTGGCTCAGCTACCCGGTAACCAATCATTCGGTCCGCTCCTGGGGCAACAACGCCCGCCTGCCCAACAGTCTGCGCTTCAAGGTCCGTACCACGACTGAGGGCCAACTGACGGGGGCCATTTTCCATGTCCCTTGCCAGCCACCCGCCTCGTTTCAGCCGCAAACAGCTCAACTGGTGAAGGTCTGGGGGCAGGTTCATGCCTGTCTGGATGGGGACAAGAAGCTGAAAAGGAGCCCGCAGTGAGCTATCTGGTAAGCAGCACAAGCCGAGGTTCGACCTGGGATATCCGCTTGAAGTCGAGATCCAGGGTCAGCAATGGGATGTCGTTTTCAACCGCCAGGGCGGCGATCAGACAATCATGGGGGCTGCGGATCGTCAGGCCCTGCCAGCGGCAGCGGGCATACAGCTCTCCAGCAAGCAGGTATGACCCTGTTGTAGCCCGCAACATGGGCTGGCAGGCGAACTCGCGGCGGAGGGTGTTCAATTCGGCCGCGTTACGCGCGCCCTGCAGCAACTCCTGCAGAATGACTGGGGCAAGCCAGGCCGCTTCCTCATTCAGCAGCCGGTCAAGCCGCACGGTGGCCGGATTCTCGGTCCCGCGCAACCAGGCCACCCAGACGCTGGTATCAACCAGCATCCTCGTCCATCCAGCGGCGGACCTTGAGCAGGTCATAGTCGGGATCGATCAGGTCGCTCCCTTTCAGTTTCAACAGCTGGCGTTGACTGTGGTGCGCCACCATCTCGCGCAAGGCCAGGTCCACCACCTCACGCTTGCTGCGCGCGCCGCAAATCCGCATGGCCTCGGCCATCAATTCATCATCCAAAACTATGTTGGTTCGCATGGAATACACCTCCTGATGTGTATTGTAGGGCAAGCCCAGTCGCAAAGGTATTCAGCATGGAAAAAGTAGAGACTCTCTGGCAAACCAAGCTCGCCGCCCGCATCCACGATCCGGCGGAAAAGGCCCTGGTATTGCTGCGTGATCCGGCCGGCCATGAGGGCGGCACCAGTGCCGCGCTCAAGCGCTTGCTGGGCCTGGACAGGCTGCCCGAACAGATCGACCCGGACAACGACCAGGTGCTGTCCCGCGTGCTGTTCAAGAAGGGGCTGCCGTTGAACATCTACCGGCATGTGCAGCGGGCCGACTGGTGGGCCGCCGCCGCCGACCGGCCACAGTGGCCCATGCAGGAAATCACCCTGCCTTCGGGCAAGACCCTCGCCGTTGCCCCCTGGGCACAGGTGCGCTGGGCGCAGCAGCCGGTACTGATTCATCCGCTGACCGGGGAGCAATTCCCCCTGCTGGGCGGCCTGCAAGAGACCGAAATCCAGGACATCAAGCGGCGCAGCTTCGAGCACTTCTCCGAGCTGTTGCTCAAGCTGGGCGCGGTCAATGATAACCCGCAGGACTGGCGCAAGATCCTGCTGACCTACTGGCGCTTTGGGCCGGATCTATCGGTCAGCGCAGCGGATACCCAGGACAATGGCCAGCTCGGCAGCCTGTGGGCGGTACTGCCTGCCGATACCCGCATTCCCGACCACAGCATCTGGGATCACCTGGACCTCACCTCGGCCTTCGCCGGCGCCTTTGCCGCTGACCCCAAGGGTGAGGCCGCCTTGCTCACCCTGTCCATTGGTCCGGTGCAGGGCTTCATTGCCGCGGCACGCTCGACCTCCGATCTCTGGGCCGGTTCGCATCTGTTATCGCGCCTGAGCTGGGAGGCCATGCGCCCGCTGTGTGAACAGCTGGGGCCGGACGCCATCCTGTTTCCGCGCCTCAGGGGCATACCCCAGGTGGACCTATGGCTGCGCGAGCAGATGCAGCTACCGGATGAGCTGTTTGCCGACTGTCCGTGGAACAGGGGGGCCAGCGATGCCAACCCCTTGTTTTCCGCCGCGCTGCCGAATCGTTTTGTCGCCCTGGTGCCGGCCAGCCAGGCGCAAGCCCTTGCCGAGCAGGTCACCCAGTCGGTGCGGCAGTGGCTGCGCGATCTGGGCAGGGATGTGGTAACGCGCCTGCTGCATGAGGCGGGCCTGGACCCGGAGAGCCCGTTGCCCTTCGAGCAAATGCGGCAACAGCTAGAGGGCTTCCCCGAGGTGCACTGGGCAGCCGTGCCCTTCTCCTTGATCAAACCCAGAAACCCGGACAAACAGACCGATCTGGATACCATCGCCCTGTCCGCCGCCATGGCACCCTTCTTCGACTCCGACGCCGGGCCCTACGGCTTTCTCGCCAGCCCCGCCTGGCAGATCCTGTCGCAACAGATCGACTGGGCCGATGCGGATGGGGGTAGCACGCGCTTTTTCGCCCCCAACCCCGGCGTGCTTTACCCGGCGGTGTTTGACCTGGCGGAGCGGGTCATGGCCGCCGCCAAGGCAACCCGCGCCTTCCAGCAGAGCGAGCAAAGCGGCTGGCGCTGCTCACTCAGCGGCGAGGCAGAGTGGCTAACCACAGACCGCAGCCAGCTGCAAAGCTCCTATCGGCAGCAGACAGATACCCTCTGGGCCAGGATTGCCGTCAGCAAGCCCTCCTGGGCAAAAAAGGGCGAGCACCTCAGCGCCTTGCCGGCCATCAAACGGCTCTGGCCGAGCATCTTTCAGGAGGAGGTAGGCAAGGCCCTGAGTGCGGGTGAGCAGGGCGAGCAAAAGACCATTGGCCGCTTTGTGGTGTCCACCCACACCATGGCCCTGGCCCATCAACTGGACCAATGGCTGAGCAAGGGTGGCACCACCGCTCCGGGCTTCGCTGCACTGGCCAAGGATGCCGAGGCTGTGGCCCTGCCGCGTAAACTGACGCGCAAGCACGCGAAAAACCCTGCCCTGGCCGATGCCAAAAGACTCCCCAGCTTGCTGGAGATGGCCGCTGAGGCAGACGGGGATGAGGCGTTATTCAAGGCCAAACGACTGGTGCAGGACAGCCTGGCCACGGCCTTGGACCGAGATGAAATACGTCTGGAGACCTACTACGGCCTGATCATGCTGGATGGCGACCGCATGGGGGAAATCCTCTCGGGAGAAGATCCGACCGATGCCGCCCAGGATACCCGTATCTCCTACCGCGACAGCTTTCATCCCAGGGTACAAAAGGGCTTTGATGCGGCGGCGGCCAAGCAGGCGCTGATCCAGCGCTACGCCAAGCAAAAGCGCAGCCTCTCGCCCAATCGCCACCTGGCCATCTCCTCGGCCCTGAACGAATTCTCCCAGACCGTCGTGCGTCATGTGGTGGAGGAAGAATACCTGGGCCGGGTCATCTATGCCGGTGGCGACGATGTCCTGGCCATGCTGCCGGTCAGCGATCTGCTGCCGGCCATGCAGCGCTTGCGCCATGCCTATTCCGGCACCACACCAGAGGATGAATGCCTGGATTGGGGGCAGTTGCAGGGGCGCAACCGCCTGGTATGCAAGGGCGGTTTTGCCTGGCTCAACGGGCGCCTGATGCGCATGATGGGTCGGCAGGCCAGCGCCAGCTGTGGGGCCATCATCGCCCATCATCAGGCACCCCTGGCGGCGGTGATGCGCGAGCTGCGAAGCGCCGAACAGCGCGCCAAGAACGAGGGCGGACGCAATGCCTTTTCCATCAGCCTGATCAAGCGTTCCGGCGGTGCCCTGCGGCTGACGGAACACTGGGGTGAGCCACTGGTACTGCTGGCCGAGCTAAGGGACTACCTGGCCAGCCCAGATACCTCCCGGCGGGCGGTCTATCACAGCCAGCAATGGCTTAAGGATCTGCCCGAACCCAGCGATTTTCACAGCAAGGAGCAGCCAGAAATGTTGGAACGGCTATTGGCCTACCAACTGGAGCGGCAATCCGCTGGCCATGCCCAGGCCCAGGCGGCCGGGCTGGCCAAGCGCCTGGCTAACCTGGCCGCAGCCCAATCGAGCGATGGCCGCAAGTGGCTGGAGAACTTCATGAGCGTGGCCGAGTTTCTGGCCCGCGAGACCCGCAGCGGAGGTGCCGCATGAACAGACAACAAGCCCATTTCATCCAACCCCATGATGTCCTTTTCCTGCGCGGCAACAAGCTGTTTGGCGACCCAGGCAGCTATGGTGAATCCCTGGTTCCTCCCTGGCCATCGGTAATGGCGGGGGCCATCCGCAGCCATATCCTGGCTCAGGATGGCAGTGACCTGAAGCTATTTGCCCAAGGCAGGCAGGCACACCCGCAGCTGGGCACCCCGCAGCAACCGGGCAGCTTCATGCTGGCCGCCTTTCATCTGGCCCGCAGCCTGGCCGACGGCCAGATCGAGGCACTGATGGCAACCCCGGCGGACCTGCTGATCAGCGCCGGACAGGCAGGCAAGCCACAGATAAAACCCCTTAGCCCCATACGGCTATCCGATGTAGCAGGGGCCGGCCTAGCTGGAACAGGCATCAGCAGCTCTGCCCCTTTGGCCCATGCCCCGGTATTGGCGCAAAACAAACGCAGCAAATCCCTGTCCGGCTATTGGCTGGCCGAATCCGGCTGGCGACGCTACCTGGCCGGCCAGTTACCCCAGGCCGAAGACCTGATTCACAGCAGCGCGCTCTGGGCACTGGATGCCCGCGTCGGCGTGGGCCTGGATAGCGAACAGCACCGGGCCGAGGACGGCAAGCTGTTCAGCATGCAGGCCATAGCCTTTTGCGAGGGGGTCGGCTTTCTGGTGCAGGTCAGCGGGGCAGAGGTGCCGGCGGGCGCCATCCGCCTGGGTGGTGATGGACGGGCCGCCAGCCTGCAGCCCCTGGAGCAGGGTCTGCCCGAAGCCGACTATGCCGCCATCGCCCAGTCCGGTCGTTGCCGTCTGCTGCTGACCATGCCTGGCCTGTTCAGCGGCGGCTGGCTGCCCACCGGCTTCTCCTATTTCCCGCCAGGAGAGGGGACGCAGGAAAAGGAGGTCCGCTTCGACCTGTGCGGGGTCAAGGGGCGACTGGTCTGTGCCGCCGTACCCCGTGCCGAGGTCATCTCCGGCTGGGACCTGGCCAACTGGCAGCCCAAGGCCGCGCAGCGCGCCGCCCCCAGCGGCTGTGTCTATTGGCTGGATGAGCTTCAAGCCACGCCGGAACAACTGCGCAAGCTTGCCAAACAGGGTTTTTGGCCCGAGCAGGGGTACGATGCCCAGCGTCGCGCCGAGGGCTTCAATCGCCTGGCATTGGCTATCTGGAGCTAAGCGATGAAAATTCGATCAAGACCAAAGAGTACGCAGCGGATAACGCCGGATCACCGGGTCAGGGGAGACCAGGGTCAGGCCCCGCTCGATGGCCTGGCAGATCAGCATGCGGTCGAAGGGGTCGCGGTGAAGAATCGGCAGGTGCGCCAGATGTTGCACATCCCTCTCGTTAAAGGGCAGACCCTGCACCCCATGGGCATCGCGTTGCGTTACGAAATGCACCCAGGCACCTTCCGGGGCATGCAGTTTGAGCTTGCCCAGCCGATGCTTCTGACAGGCCTCCCAAATCGAGATCGAACTCAACCAAAGTTCATGCTCCGGGTCGGCAATGACCTCTCGCACCTGTTCTGGCAGTTCTCGGGCATCCCAGATCAGCCACAGGAACACACAGGTATCAAGCAGCAATCTCATGCTGAACCTCCGGTATCGGGCTTCCAGTCCGGATGCAAGGGGTCCTCCGGACGTATTTCATACCAATCAGCCAGTTCCTCCTCGCTCATCGGCTCGAAAAAGGAGGGCAATACCTCTCCCATACCCTTCGCCAGCCCCATCGGGCGGCGTTTTTTCGGCTCGGTGGGCTCGGGCAGGGGGCGCAACTCGGCAATCGGCTTGTTGCGCCGGGCAATGACCAGCGTCTCTCCCTGTTCGACCTTGCTGAGGTACTCCGACAAATGCGCCTTGACCTCATGAATGTTGATTATCTGCACTTTAGCTATCTCCTAACGGACGTGGAGCGGACAGCGCCACCCCGGAACCTGAAACATCTGTTGGCAGCTCCGGGACTCGGGACTCGGGACTCGGGACTCGGGACTCGGGACTCGGGACTCGGGACTCGGGACTCGAAATTTGCCACGGATGTTTCACAGTAAACTTGACCCACTCAGAGGATTCTAGACCATGTTTGAACAACAAGCTGCCCTGTTTCTCTATGCCGTCAGCCCGGTACACATGGGTGCCGGCAGCGCCACCGGCCTGATTGATAACCCCATCCAGCGTGAGCGCCACACCAACCACCCCAGCTTTGCCGGCTCCGGCATCAAGGGCGCGATTCGCCATGCCTTCGCCCAATTGGGTGGCGAAAAAGACCTGATCAAGCGCCTGTTTGGCCCCGACTCCGGCAGCGACGAGCTGCACGCCGGCGCGGTCAGCTTTGGTGATGCCCAGCTGCTGGCCTTTCCCATCCGCAGCCTCAAGCAAGGCTACGTCTATGCCAGCTGCCCTCAGGCCCTGGCCCGCGCCCAGCGCCTGCTCAACCTGGTGGGCGTGAAAACCCAATGGACCATCCCCCTGCCGGAAGAAGGCCATTGTCGGCTGGCCAACCCGGCGCTGATGAGCGGCGACAACAAACTCCACCTGGAGGCCTTTGAATATCAGGTGCATGTGGACCCGGTCCTGCCCGAACTCTCCAGCGCCCTGGCGGGGCTGGCGCTGCCCGACCAGCCCGAATACGGCTTTTTCAGGGAAAAACTCAAGACCGACCTGGTGCTGCTCTCGGACACCGATTTTGCCTACTTCAGCGAAAACGCCACCCTGGTCGAGCCCCATGTGCGCATCAACGAGAAGACTGGCACGGCGGATGACGGCGGCCTGTTCTATACCGAAAACCTGCCGCCGGAATCCCTGCTCATCGCCCCGCTCATGGCCAGCCAGAGCCGTAGCGGCAAGGAAGACAAGCTGGAGGCGGTCGATGTAATGATGAAAATGCACAATATCCTGGATGGCCGCCTGTTGCAGATGGGTGGAGACGCCACCACCGGACGTGGTCTGGTGCTGGCCAAGCTGGTGGGGGGTTGAGCATGGCAACACTGACACTCAAGCAAGACAAAGCGGCCAGCGGCAAGCAGACCCTGGAACAGCGCCGGGCCACCCATGCCTGGGCCAAGGCCAAGGCGGGCATAGCCCAGCACCAAAAGGATTACGTCAACGATGCCAAGGGTCTGCCTGCGCTCATCATGAACTCTGGCCTGATGCAGGTAATGGCCTTTCTGCATGGCAAGGGCGGCCGCCACGAGGTACTGGCCAGCCACCTGCGCGATTGGCTGCAGCAAGCCCAAGGCACGCCACCGGATTTTGAGGCCTTCATGCAGCACCTGCTGAATGCCCAGCCGACGGAGTTTCAGGCCATCACCGCAGAGGCCTTTGCCTGGCTGCGCTGGTTGCGGCAAATGGCCCCAGCCGCCGCAAGGGAGGTGTGACATGCCCATGGCTGCGCTGCCCAAGTATCTGGGTGATGATTTTGCACAGGCCTCACCGGGTTTGCGGTTTGGTATGTACCTGCCTGTGTGGGGCAAAGACAACAAAACCGGCGAGACCCTGTGGACAAGCCATGACCTCAATTACCGCGAGGCAGGGCGGGATCGCCAAGTGCGCCAATTCAAGGATGAAAACAAAACCCAGGCGCTCAATCAGTCTGCCCGATTGAATGCCAATGATCGGCAGCTGATGGAGAAACTGGCGCAACGCCAGGCCGCGGCGGCCTCTGTGCTGCCGCAGATGCTGAGCCTGCAGGCCCGCTCCATTGCCCCCTTCACCACCGGCCTGGGCAATGAACACCCGCTGGAAAACGGCTTTGCCTTTCTCAATCCCTACGGCCTGCCTTATCTGCCCGGCAGCGGTGTCAAGGGCGTATTACGCCAGGCGGCGCGTGAGCTGGCCAGCGGTGATTGGGGCGATGAGCGGGGTTGGAATCAGCAGCCCAGCTATACCCTCAAGATGGGCAAGGAGCCGGTCCACTTCAGCATGATCGACGCCCTGTTCGGCAAGGAATGCAGCATGGGAGGCAAGGAACAGATGCGCGGTGCCCTGAGCTTCTGGGATGTCATCCCGCAGATCAAGGGCGATCGGCTGGAGGTCGAGGTCATGACGGCGCACCAAAGCCACTATTACCAGAAAAAACGCGATGACAGGGCAGGCAATAGCGACTCGCCCCATGAATCGGGCCAGCCCAATCCCATCAACTTCCTCAGCGTACCGCCCGGCTCGGGATTTGCCTTTCATGTGCAGTGCCATCAGGCCTTGCTGGCCCGGATTGCCCCAGACCTGGCCGAGGCCGACCGTTGGCAGGGCCTGCTCCAAGCCGCCTTTGAACACGCCTTTGACTGGCTCGGCTTTGGCGCCAAAACCGCCGTGGGCTATGGCAGTTTGCAACGGGATGCACAGGCCGAAGCAGCGATGAAACAGGCGTTTGAGCAGATCCAGGCGCAGGCCCAGGCCCAGGCCGAATTGGATAAGCTGTCCGATGAGCAACGCCAGATTAAGGAACTGGAGCAGCTGTTCCTGGCCACCAAGGACAAGGGCGGGCTCGATGCCGGCTGCCCGGTAGCCACCCAGCGGCTCAAGCTGCTGGATGATGCTCTGGGCTGGGAGTCGCCAGAATATCGCCAGCAAGCGGCCGATTTACTGCGCCGCATCGCCAAGGACCTGCCCTGGGCAAAAAAGCGCAAGCAGGAGGCCAGCGACAAGCTGGCCCGGTTGATGGCATAGGACCGCAGCCGTCTAAACTGAGGAATAGCATCATGCCCACCACCTGGTTTATCAGCCGTCACCCCGGTGCCCTGCACTGGGCCGAGCAGACGGGTATCGCCTATGACCGGCATCTGGAGCACCTGGAGCTGGATCAGGTGCAGGCCGGGGATCGGGTGATAGGCTCGCTGCCGGTGAATCTGGCCGCCGAGGTCTGCGCCCGTGGCGCCGAGTATCATCACCTCAGCCTGGAGCTGCCCCGTGCCCTGCGTGGCCGCGAACTCAGCGCCGAGCAGCTGCGCCAGGCCGGGGCGCGCATTCGGCGCTATTGGGTCCAGGAGGTCGGCGATGCCTGAGGTCCTGGTCATCCCCAGCGCCGCCCTGCAGCGGCCAGCGCAATGGCGCGAGCGGGCGCCCTGCGCGTGGGAGGCCAGCTGTGCTGGGCGACCTGGAGCGGCCGCATCGCGCAGCACAGCTGCCCTCCCACCAGCGGGCTACCCCTTTGCACCTCCGAGCCAGCGCTCGGAGCTCCCAGGATAAGAGGCAAATCCCAATGTTGTTTCACCGTAAAATCTATTAACCGATGAATCCCCATGAACATACTCCTCTGCACCCTGGGTGCCAGCTGGGCGGTGATCCCCGAAGTACTCGGCCTGCTCGACCCCGAGCTTTCGCTCTACGCCCATCATCCGCAGCGCCAGGGCATCGCCAAGCTGCAGGCCGAGCACCAGCTGCGGCCGCCGGATGAGATCTGGGTCTGCACCACCGAGGGCGCGCAGACCGATGCCAGCCTGGCGGACCTGCTGGCCTGGGCTGAACTGATGGGCATGGCGCGCCGCCTGCGCATTTGGCGCGCCCAGGGTAGTGATCAGCTGGCCACTCAGGCCGAGTGCGAACACTTCCGCGAGCTGGCCTTTCGCCTCAGCCTCAAGGCCAGCGAGGCCTGCCAAGGGGGCCAGCTCTTGCTCAGCCTGGCCGGCGGGCGCAAGACCATGAGCGCCGATCTGCAGCGCGCCGCCAGCCTGTTTGGCTGTCATCGTCTGCTGCATGTGGTGGACTCGGGCCAGCTACCGCAAGCGCTGTTTCGGCCCAAGCCCGAGGACCTTATCGGCCCCATACCGGTGGAACTCATGGTCGATGCCCAGGGCAAGCCGCAGATCACGCCGTTGATTGTCGGTGCCGGTCTGCGCCATGAAATCCTCGATGTTGACCCGGCCATCGGCGCGGCGGCCTACCCGCTGCCGCTGGCCGAACCCAACGGACATGGAGCGGACAGCGCCACCCCGGAACATGAAACATCTCTTAGCCGCTTCGGGACTTGGGGTTCGGGACTCGGGACTCGGCAGCCCCGTAGCCCGGATGCAGCGCAGCGGAATCCGGGGTTGCCGTTAGACAGGGCCACACCTGCCCCATTGCGCCTCCGAGCCAGCGCTCGGAGCTCCCAGGATGAGGGGCAAATCCCCGTGTTATTTCACAGTAAGCCCAATCAGGCACTGTCCTGGCCCCTGCCGGAATCGGCTCTGCTGTATCGGGAAATCGACCGGCGTGAGCAGGAAAGCGGCCGCCTGCTGGGCAACTTCCTCGCCCGCATTGGCGAGAACGAGCGCCACGAAAACTGGCGCCAGCTGTATCGTCTGCCCACCGGTACCATCAATCAGCTACGCCACAGCCCGCTGGATCGCCCCTGGCTGGAGGCCCTGCCCAAGGTCGATCTGCACCGCCATCTCGGCGGCTGCCTGGACCTGGCCGAGCAGCGCCGGGTGGCCGAGGCGGTCTGGCAGGCGATGGATAAATCCCAGCGCCGCCAGGCCCTGCAGCGGCTACAGCCCCTGCTGCACCAAGCCGAATGGGGCCAGGCCGAATGGGATTGGCGCTGGCCGCAACGGCTGCAAGCCGGCCCGCACGAAGCGGCGCAACGGCGCAGCGAACGCGCCGCCGCCCTGCTATTGCACGCCAGCGATGCGCAGCTGCGGCACAACCTCTGGGGCGTTACCGAACCGCGCCATGGCCTGATCCAACAGCCGCGTGGCTTTGCCGCCTATGAGCGCCCCGGCGAGCTGACCGGTTCGGCCATACTGCAACACCCCGCCGCCATCGAACCCTACGCCCAGGCCATAGTGGAGCAGGCCCAGCGCGAGGGCCTGGCCTACCTGGAGCTGCGCGGCAGTCCGCAAAAATACCTGGCTGGCGATGGGGTCGGCTTTCTGCGCCGCTTGCAACAGGCCCTGGAGCTGGCTCTGAACCAGACCCCGGAGCAGACCCTGAATCAGCAGGGCATGCGCCCCATTATCCGCTTCATCGTCATCGTTGATCGCCGCGCCCCGGCGGACGCCATCCAACAAAGCGTGGCCCTGGCGGTGGCCGAGCAGGAGCGCGGCTTTGTCGTCGGCCTCGACCTGGCCGGTGATGAGGCCCATGAGGATAACTATGACCTGGGGCAGATGGAGCGCTGGTTTGCCCCGGCCTTTGCCGCCTGCCTGCCCATCAGCATCCACGCCGGCGAGGGCCAGCCGCCGGAGCGTATCTGGAAGGCCGCCTATCACCTGCACGCCGACCGCATCGGCCACGGCCTCAGCCTGCTGCAAAACCCCAGGCTGATGCAAAAGTTCCGCGATCGGGGTATCTGTCTGGAGCTCTGCCCCAGCTCCAACCGCGAGGTGGTCGGCTACCAAGACCCCCAGTACCCCGCGACCCGATCACTGCCCGCCTACCCGCTCAAGGCCCTCTGGCAGGCGGGCCTGGCCCTCTGCCCCTGTACCGACAACCCCGGCATCAGCCGCACCGACATCAGCGCCGAATACCTGGCCGCCAGCCGCATGAGCGGCGGCCTCAGCCGCTGGGAGGCCCTGGCCATGCTCAAGCAGGGCTTCAGCCACGCCTTTCTCACCAGCGAGCAGCGCGAGCAGCTGCTCAAACGGCTGGACCACCGGCTCTATCAACTGCTGTTGCCATAGGACGGGCCGTGCCCGCCGCTGCGCCAAACCGCCCTGGCCAGGCCCACGGCGGCCACGGGCCGCCCTATAAACTGCTGCTGCCATAGGACGGGCCGCGCCCGCCGCTGCGCCAAACCGGGTGACGGATTACCGATACAGAAACCCCATGTCATTTGAGCCCGAGGAATAGCCATGACCATCCATCTCTGCCTGGTATCCGCCCAAGCCACGCCCAACCTCACGCCGCTGATGGACCCCGCCACCCGGCCGGACGAGGTCATACTGGCGGTCAGCGCCGACATGGCCCAGCGCGCCGACTGGCTGGAGCAGGTCATCCGCCCGCGGGGCATTCGCCTGCAGCGCTGGCGCATCGACAACCCCTTCGACATCCAAGCCACCCGCGAGCAAATCCTCAACCAACTCAGCGAACACCCGCGGCACGACCGCTTCATCCTCAACGCCACCGGCGGCACCAAGCCCATGAGCATCGCCGCCTATGAAATCTTTCGTGACTTTGCTCTGCCCATCTTCTACGTCCACCCGGAGCTGGACCGCCTCATCTGGCTGCACCCCAAGGAGCAGCCCGCCATCGACCTGGCCGACCGCCTCAAACTGGAGGACTTCCTCGCCGCCCACGGCGCCGGCCTGCAGGGCAGGGCGCAACGCCAGGGCCTTAACCCTCAGCAGCGCGACATCTGCCACTACCTGATTGAAGAGATCGACCGCTTCAGCCGCCCCCTGCGCAGCCTCAACTGGCTGGCCAATAGCGCCGAAAATGGCCTGCGCTCAAAACCCCTGACCGAACTGGGCCAGCTGGATGCCGATTTGGAGCTGCTCATCGACCGCTTTGCCGCCAACGGCTTTGTCCAGCTCAAGGATCAGCGCCTGGTCTTCGCCAGCGAGGATGATCGCTTCTTCGTCAACGGCGGCTGGCTGGAGCTGTACGTCTTTGACCTCTGCGCCCAACTGCGCCAGCAAGGCCCCATGCAAGACCTGGCGCGCAACATCCAGGTGCGCCGCCACCAGCGCGGCCAGCCTGTGCGCAATGAGATCGACGTCGCCGCCCTGGTGGAAAACCGCCTGTTTCTGCTCGAATGCAAGGCGAAGAAATGGCAAGGCCAAGGCCCCGGCGCCGATGCCCTCTACCGCCTGGACAGCCTCAAGGACCTGCTCGGCGGCCTCAACGCCCGCGCCATGCTGGTCAGCTACCAACCCCTGCCGGACCACGACCGGCAAAGGGGTGCCGACCTGCGCATCGACCTGGCCGCCGGCCGCGACCTGCAGCGCCTCAAGGAAAAGCTCAAGAGCTGGTTCTGGCCATAGAAGCCTGGCCAGATTAATTTTCGCCGGACACCAACAGCAAGGTTGCTTTACAGCAAGAAGACAGCAGCCATCCATGTGCCATAATGGCACACAGACAGCCCAATAGGAGACCCTGCCATGACAACTGCCACACTACCCCGAATCACCACCCGCGTGGATGCGGACACGCAGCGACTCTTGCAGGACGCGGCGGCGCTGAGCGGTATCTCCAGCATTAACACCTTCGTCTTACATGCGGCGGTCGAGAAGGCCAAGCAGATCCTCGAACGCGAGCAGCAGCTACAACTGTCCGAGCGTGATGCCAAACATCTGATCGATTACCTGGATCAGCCGGTTGAAGCCATTGCCCCACTGCAAGAGGCCGCGCACCGCTATCAGCAGACGCGCTGATGCAAACGCTAGCGCTGGATGGCAAGCTGCATGATCGTAACGGGTTCGACTGCGGCGTAACGGCCCTCAATAGCTACCTGAAAACCTTGGCGGGCCAGCAATCCAAAAGGGACAATGCGCGCACCTATATCCTTCCTGCCACCGACAACCCGAGCCATATCCTCGGCTACTACACAGTCTCCCTGACACAGATTGACCTGGCCAATCTGCCCACAAACTATCAAAAACGCCACCCGACCGCCCATTCGGCCGGCCTGATTGCGCGTCTGGCGGTCGATCATCGGCACACCGGCAGAGGTTACGGCTCATGGCTGTTGATCGACGCCCTGTCTCGCTTGGCGCAGGCGAGCGAGGTCATCGGCTTTCCCCTGATCGTCGTCGATGCCAAGCCCGGGGCCAGGGCGTTTTATACCCGGTTCGGTTTCCGCTCATTTCTGGATGCGCAGGACCATCTTTACCTCCGGGTCGCCGAGGTCAAGGCGAGCCTGGCCGCCCCCGCCACCCCCAGCAAACCGCAAGCTTGCGGAACCTGAAATTCGCCGCAAAAGGGCTAGGCTATGGCCCATGAACAACGATCACCTCTACCTCGCCGCCTACGACATCCAAAGCCCCAGCCGCTTGCGCCAGGCCTTGCATGTGCTGCTTGACTACGCCCTCGGCCGGCAGAAATCCGTCTTTGAATGCCCGATGACCCCAGCCCAGCAGCGCGAGTTGGTCAGCCGGGTCGAGCAGGTCATAGACCCCGATGAAGACCGCTTTGCCCTGATCCGGCTCGACCGGCGCAGCGCCAGCCACACCCTCGGCAAGGCCGTCCCCCTGGATGACGACCAATTTTTCTACCTGGGATAAGGCCAATGACCAGCACCCTCTACCTTGATCACCGCGACATCCAGCTCAGCCTGCACGGCAAGGCCCTGCACATCCACCGTGATGGCGCCCTGGAACGAACCCTGCCCCTCAGCCTGGTCGAGCACATCGTCTGCCAGGCCAGCGTCGGCCTCAAAACCGGCCTGCTCGCCAGCCTCAGCGCCCAGGGCATAGGCCTCACCTTCTTCGGCGGCTACCACAACCAGGAATCCGCCCACCTCGGCGTTGCCGGCGCCCGCGACGTCATGCGCCGTCTCGGCCAATACCAACTCTACCTCGACCCCGCCCAGCGCCTGGCCTGGTCCATCCGCCTCATGCAGCACAAACTGCAGCGGCAACGGCGCCTGCTGCTGCGCGCCCGTCGCCGCCGTGCCGACCTGCGCCACCCCCTGACTCAGGGCATCGACAGCCTGGCACGCCTGCAACAGGGCCTGCGCCACAGCCCGCCGACAACCATCGACAGCCTGCGCGGCATCGAAGGCAGCGGCGCCCGCTGCTACTTCCAGGCCTACGCCAGCCTGTTTGCCGACAGCCTCGGCTTTGCTGGCCGCCAGCGTCGGCCACCGCCGGACCCGGTCAACGCCCTGCTCTCCCTCGGCTACACCCTGCTCAATGGCGCTGTGCAGCAGGCCGTCGCCGGTGCCGGGCTCGACCCTTGGCTCGGCTTCTATCACGAGCCCTACCACGGCCGCGCCTCCCTGGTCTGCGACCTGGTCGAACCCTTTCGCCCCCACATCGACGCCCTGGTCTGGCAACTGCTCAGCAGCCGCACCCTGCGCGCCGACCACTTCGGCAGCGACAGCCAGCCGGATGAAGACGGCCACAGCCAAACCCGCTGCCTGCTCAACAAGCCCGGCCGCGCCCTGTTCTACCCGCTCTATGAGGCCCATGCCAAGGGCTGGCGGCCGCAGCTGCGCCACATCGCCCAGGCCCTGGCGCTGCAGCTGCAACAAAGCCCCAATCCCCCACTGGAACCCTGAGAAGCAGCCATGTACGCCAAACCCCTCTACCTGCACGCCAAGGCACCGACGCAAATCGTCCTGCAAGGCCCCGCCCTGCGCGTCAAGAGCGAAAACCAGGCCGAACACCTCTACCCCCTGCGCTACATCGAACGGGTACAGGCCGACCACAACATCACCTGGAGCACCCCGGCCCTGCTGGCCTGCGCCGAGCGCGGCATCTGCATCCAATTTCTCGATGCCCAGGGGCAAACCCTCGCCCGCCTGCTCGGCAGCAACCACGCCCAACACAGCCTCGCCATCCGCCTGGTCGCCATCCTCGCCCGCCCCGGCTGGCAGAATCAGTATCAGCGCTGGTGCTATGGCCGCCGCCTGCAAACCCTGCGCTATGTCGCGCAAAAACTCGGCTACCGCTACGAGCAAAGCAAAGACCTCGAAGCCCTGCCCAGCTGGAGCCGCGCCCAACTGGCCGAGCGCCACCCCAAAGACCCGGCGGATGCCGGGCTGCAATGGCTCAATAACGACCTCTACGGCTTCATCAACCAGCGGCTGCGCGACCTGGACATCCAGGGCGACCCCCTGCTGCTGCAGCAACCCCTGGATCTGGCCCGTGATCTCACCCGCATCCTCAGCGGCATACTGCTCCTGGTGCGCCAGCGCGGGCTTAAAGCACAAAACCACGAAATTCCCATCGACCGCAAGCTTGCCGCCCTCTGGTTCAACCAGCAGCGCGGCCTCATCGACTGGCAGCTCAAACGCCTGCTCAACCTGCTGGAACTCTGGACCCTGGAGCAAAACTGATGGCGCAGAATCAAGACAAGCACCACATCATCGCCTACGACATCGGCGACCCCCGGCGTCTGGGCCGCATCCACCGCTTTCTCAAAAAGCAGGCCATGCCGGTGCAATACTCCGTCTTTCTCATTCGCTGCAACGCCCTACGCCTGCAGCAGCTACGCGATGAACTCGCCGCCATGATCGACCCCGAGGCCGACGACATCCGCATCTATACACTGCCGGAAAAAAATGACATCATCACCCTCGGTCAGCAACAGCTGGCCGAAGGCATCTACCTGCTCGGGAGCGACGATGACATCCTGCAGAAATTGTAAACTTTCGCCAACCGGCAAATTTTTTCAAGGGCCTCTGCAGGCCATTGAAAACAAATGCCTTCTGGCAACGAGCAGTTAGAACCTCAGACCCACAAACAAGGGGATTAAGACCAAATGTAACATTCAACCCCTCATCACGAAAAGTTAGAACCTCAGACCCACAAACAAGGGGATTAAGACTTGGCCAACTCGGCAGTATTGCGCCCGACGGGTTAGAACCTCAGACCCACAAACAAGGGGATTAAGACCCCGACGGTCGCCGCATCTTTCAATTGCGGCTGTTAGAACCTCAGACCCACAAACAAGGGGATTAAGACATTTTTCCGTACTCCCGTTGCCGCACCAGCTCAGGTTAGAACCTCAGACCCACAAACAAGGGGATTAAGACTATTTTTCCAACCATTCTATTTGTTCGCAATGCGTTAGAACCTCAGACCCACAAACAAGGGGATTAAGACTTTCTATATAGGTTTAATACTTTGTTGAAATGTTAGAACCTCAGACCCACAAACAAGGGGATTAAGACCGCAATAATAGCATATGCAATCGCCTGAAATCGGTTAGAACCTCAGACCCACAAACAAGGGGATTAAGACTTGGTCTGGTTAATACGTTCGATCTTCACGCCGTTAGAACCTCAGACCCACAAACAAGGGGATTAAGACAATCCTCGCGTTAAAATTAAAAGTTTTGAAAAGTTAGAACCTCAGACCCACAAACAAGGGGATTAAGACCTCAGAAGGGTCATATACTAAACATAGGCAAGACGTTAGAACCTCAGACCCACAAACAAGGGGATTAAGACGCGTTCAGGTTGCAGACGTTGATGTAGCCGCTGGTGTTAGAACCTCAGACCCACAAACAAGGGGATTAAGACGATGCTGCATAGCTAAAGTTATGCGGCTACATGGTTAGAACCTCAGACCCACAAACAAGGGGATTAAGACTTGATGGCCTTATTAAGGTTCGTGAGTAGCCGTTAGAACCTCAGACCCACAAACAAGGGGATTAAGACGCATTATCTCCTAAGATAATTGAAGGGTTATGGTGTTAGAACCTCAGACCCACAAACAAGGGGATTAAGACCCATCCCCGATCCATGGTGTCCAGGAGGTTCTTGTTAGAACCTCAGACCCACAAACAAGGGGATTAAGACCTTGGTAATAACACGCACCGCAACATTCTTTTGTTAGAACCTCAGACCCACAAACAAGGGGATTAAGACTCTTGTTTACGCGAGACTCCAGAAAGTTCCACGCGTTAGAACCTCAGACCCACAAACAAGGGGATTAAGACCCGCTACATGCGGCCAACAGGGCATTGGCGAGCGGTTAGAACCTCAGACCCACAAACAAGGGGATTAAGACAGCAGGGCGTCTTCAAACGACTTACGCGCCCCCGTTAGAACCTCAGACCCACAAACAAGGGGATTAAGACTTCTTCAAAGAGGGTCCTGATTACCCACAAAGATCAGCCTCGTTCACACAGGGAGCTATACTTGGTGCAGGAGGTATAACGCCATGAAAAACCGAGTGCAATTCCAGAAAGGCTACAGTCTAGCTGAATTTCTGCGTGACTACGGCACGGAGGAACAGTGTCGCCAGGCCCTGTTTCGATGGCGCTGGCCAGAGGGCTATGTATGTCCCGAGTGTGGTGGCCGGAAGTACTGCACCTTGCCATCCCGGGGTGGACTGTTTCAGTGCAATCATTGCCATCACCAGCATTCATTGACCAGTCGCACGATCTTTGACTCCAGCAAGCTACCGCTGACGACCTGGTTTCTGGCCATGCACCTGCTGACGCAGGCGAAGACGGGGCTGTCCGCCTTGGCACTGCACCGGCAACTGGGCGTCTCCTACAACACTGCTTGGAGCATGAAGCACAAGCTGATGCAGGTGATGAAAGAACGGGATGACGGCTATACCCTATCCGGGACCATCCAGCTGGATGATGTTTACTGGGGTGGAGAGCATCGGGGTGGCAAGGTGGGTCGCGGCTCACCCAACAAGACCCCCTTTGTGGCGGCGGTTTCCACCACTGACGCGGGCCATCCGCTGTACATGAACCTGCAGGTGGTCAAGGGATTCCGCTCTGCCGAGATCCTGAAGTGGTCTCGCAACCAGTTGGCACCCGGCAGCACCGTCTACAGCGATGGTCTGGCCTGCTTTCGCGCCGTCACGGCTGCGGGTTGTCAGCACATCCCG